>NZ_AP023086.1:4991544-5311067 GCF_021655555.1 Marinagarivorans cellulosilyticus
CAGGCGCCGAATAAGAATGTGGTTCACTACCAAACCGCTATATCTGAAACTAGTCGCATAACGCTACCTGACGGAAGCCATATCGAGCTAAGTGGAAAAACACACATACAATATGCTTTTGATGGCAAGCGTCGTGTGGTTACACTTTATTCCGGCCAAGCTTACTTTGACGTTAATACCATTATTGATCAATATAATAGAAAAGTCCCCTTTGAGGTGATATCTGGCCCACTTAATATTTCCGTTGTTGGCACAGCCTTTGACGTAAAAAAACAAGGCGATAAAGCCACAGTAACCGTTGCAGAAGGTATCGTAAAAGCCCATACATTCTCAGCAAAAAGCACAAGAATTATAGCCGGCCAAAGCGTTTCAATCAGTTCAAAATCACCCGCTAAAAAATTCGTAATAAATGAAGTAGAGTTAAAAAATATTGCTAGCTGGCGCGAAGGGCGACTAGTGTATGTGGATGCCACATTGGACGAGGTAATGAGTGATGCGCGGCGATTTCATAACGGAGCAATTATTCTAGGCGATAGCTCCTTGGCCAAGCTGCGAGTGACAGCAACATTTAGAGCAGACCAAATTAATGAAATGGTAACAATGCTAGAACAACTGCTTCCGATTAATGTGTACTTAGAGCCTAATGGTCGAATTGTTATCTTGGAAAAGCATGAAAGCAAGACCTAAGAAATATATACCGTGAAAAAAACAATAAGCATTGTATTACTTTTAGCATTTACATTACTTACAGACTTTGACGCTATAGCCAAAGAGAATACACTGTATTTTAATATCCCAAAGCAATCGCTGGATCAAGCCTTAATTGCATTCTCTTTACGTACTAATATTATAATTATTGCCCGCCCCGAAAAAATTAAACATTTAGAATCCAAAAGTATTATCGGTGACTTTGAGGTAGACGATGCTTTACTTCAAATGCTTAGCAACAATAGACTTATAGCAATCCCCCAAAACAATGGCGGCTATGTAATACGTGAAAAAATCACAACACCAGAGCCACCACGTGATACACCGACAATAACTTCCCCCATACGCCATATTGATGAAGTTTTTGTGTATGGATTTCCCTTTGCATCAAAGCCATCTACGCCCACCAAGGCTGCTACAACATTTGATAATAAAATGCTGGAGAAGTACCAATTAAATTCATTGGGAAAGATTGGCGCAATTACACCCAACTTTACACCGGTTTCCGATGGAGAGGGGATGACCAACCTAGGCATCCGCGGCATAAAAAGCTTTGGTACTATAGAGGAAACTACCACGCCGGTAACGCTACACTATAACGGCGCCTATCTTTCGCCAGGCGAAACCGACACACTTTTTCTGTTAGATCTAGATGAAATAGAGATTCAACCTACACCGAACATTTCTGGCCAAGGGCGTGGCTCCGCTGCTGGCAATATCAACGTAATCTCAAAAAAAGCACAGTACAGTATACCTTCCACTACATTTCAATATGGCGCTGGCACTTACAATACTCGTTCCGCACAGTTTATAAGCAATATCCCCTATGGTGATTCATTCGCGTTACGTTTGGCGGGCGCCTACGATGCACACGATGGATACACGAGAAACATTTCGAATTATCCGTTAGAAAATCGTAATAGCTTCGATTTTATTAAAGCGGCCAATAACGAAGACCAAGACAACCTTAAACGACACGCCTTGCGTTTGTCTGCACGCCTAAACCCAACAAATACTACGACTATATCTGCGTTTTACGATAAGCATAAAAATACCAGTGACCCAACCGCATTTTTAGATCCCTTTTATATTGAAAAATATGAGCGTGCCGTCGTAACAGATTCCGATGTGGATAATAACAGCTCGCTCACAATAAGCGGGATAAACATTCAGTACAATAATACCAAAACTGCGTTTTCATACAGCTACAACCAATCACAGTTTTCACGCCACTATACACTCGATGTAGACTTTGGCAGGGGCGATACCTTTCAAGAATTTCGAACAGAAAAATACGAATCCGTTAAACGCAGTCACAATTTAGAAATTTATCCGGCATCTAGTGCAACAAAAAACTATTGGTTAATAGGCTTTCGAGCTGAAACTACCCATCACTTCAGCATTACAAGTAACGACACCTATCAACAACCGCCCAACCAACCAGCAAATGCTACGGGTTTTGTGTTAATCAACTCCTATAAAGACAACGATATATATGATGCCTATATGCTGCTAGGCCGCAACATTTCGAGCGCGACTCAATTATTCGCAGAATTACGCGCTACAACTAATACCATTAGTGCTTCCCCGGGAAGAGTCGGTTTTTGCAACCAAAACCTGTACAGCCCCAAAAAGAATAGCCTATCTATCAATAACCCATACTACACATCAGCGCTTTACAATATTGACGTAAATGATGAGATTATCAATATTGATGGCAACCCTTGTAGCGCATTTACTTTTGATGGCATAAAAGTAAAAAGTAAGCCTATTAGCTATAGAATGGGCATAGACCTAGCGCTATCACCTACGCTTAGTAGTAACGTGAGTTACAGCAAAGGCGCAAGACCAGAAAGCGACCACCAAATTAGCGACGCTTGGCAAAGCAGCCAAAATTTTGAAGCAAGCCTAATTGGAGATCTACTTAGCAAAACCTTCACATTCCAACTAACCGCGTTTAATAATATTCACAAAAATATGCTTGTACCATGGGGGGATGATGACGAGATTTCGGCAGTTACCCGCGGCCTTGAATGGCAAAATACATATATGATATCTGACAATAGCCAACTCGATTTGTCCGCGGCTTATCTATATACAAGAATTGGCTCGGTTGAACGAGTTGACTCAATATTCCCAGATAATAACGACTGGAATCCGCCAAGTAATGACCCAGATAAAGCCTCCGCAGGCGTAAAACAACTAGACGGCAACCAACTACCGTATGCGCCCAAATGGACTGCCACCTTGCGCCACATTCATGCATTTGAGTATTTACAGCATCGCTTTGAAAGTACGTTAGAAATTAGCGCGTACGATGATTATTATTTAGACATCTATAACAGAGAAAATGCAACCATCACTCAACCAGAGCATGAAGAATTCACAATTAGGTCATTATCCAAACAAGACGGGCAAGTAAATTTAAACGCAAATATAGAGTGGACACCTATGCGCGGCCCACTCTCATTTATGCTATCTGCACGAAATATTACCAACAACGACAAAAGAACATATATACGCGAAGGCTACTACGGTCCAAGTGGGTTTTCATCAAGCTATGCCTCACCGCGCACCATCGTCATTTATGCTAATTTAGAATTTTAATTCGGTTCGAAATAGATATTACATTCGTCTTATCGCTATAGAAATACACGTTAAACAAAACACCTTTAACAACTATAGTGAAAACTTTATGATATTCAGACAAGCTTCAATATATTTACTCTCCACAGCAGTATTACTCATTAGTGGCTGTGGAAGTTCAAATTCAACAACGCCCACGCAAACAACCACTGATACGCTCTCTGCATCCAGCCGATCTAGCCTTTCAAATTCATCAGAGCCGGATGAAACTCAAGATCTTATTGGCACAAGGTACGAAGCAGAGTTTTCTGATTTACTCGGCAGCTCCTCATTTGCAATAGATAAAATGGCGTCAGCCTCTAAAATTGCTATTGTCGATGCAGGGGAAAATAATGGAATAGAAATTAATAATGTACCAACATCAAAATCTATAAGGATTTCCTATACTAGCAATAGCATCGGCGAAATCAGCATTGCTATTAACGATATCAAAATAAAAGAATTAGCTATTGGCGAATCAATAACGCCTACGATTCTAGAAACTAATATTACGATAGGCTTAAACGACAAGGTTACTGTTAGCAACATGGGAACGGAGCCAATAGGAATCGATTACGTCGAATTTTACCCTCAAGATGTGGCATTATCGTATTGGCGTAAAACCGAGAATTTAGGCGATACAGGGCAACCTAGGGCAGACCACATCATTATCTCGCCCAGTGGCGATATTGTATCTTCAGGTGGATTAAATTACCTTTATCAAACTGGTGCTGAACAAACGGCAATTGATCTCGATAGTTCAGAAGGTATTGTTGGCTTTGCCTATAATCCTACCGGGGACCTTTACGTCGCCGATTTTGTAGGCAATCAGATAATTAAGTATAGCAATACAGGTGACACGCACGTCTTAATCAGTAATATTGCCAACCCTGCAGGGTTGGCAATAAATAGCCTTGGTGAGATCTATATTTCTCAATTTAATGATAGTTCGCATGCATCCATCGTAAAGTATTCAGAAGACTCTGGCATGCAACAAGTCGTCACCACAAAAACGGAAACTAATGGTGTAATTGGCCTTACTTTTGACCAGCATGACAATCTTTACGCGGGCAGCTGGAACACAGGTATTATCTACAAAATTGATAATCAAGATACGCTTAGCACTATTGGAAGAATTCCAAGTGTCGTCAACAACGGCATTAATCAATTAGCTTATGCTTCGGACTATGTCTATGTCACAGCGGGTTCACCCAGAAGGATCTACCGCACCAATACAATCAATGACGAAATCGAAGAAATAATACCATCGCTACTTGAATTACCTAGCGGCTCTTTGGATAACCTTGGCGGCGCAATTGCAATTACAACAGACTCGAAGAAATTATACGTTGCCAAGAATAATGGAGAATATATCTCTCTCAGCCCTAGCGATGAAAAATATTCCTATGTTTCAACCCTGAATAACGTTGGGCGCGCCGTTGATGGCATGGGCGTAACACCCGCCGGAGACATACTATTGGGCGGCAATACATTAACCCGGCTATCGCTTTCTGGCGAACAAATGTCAGAATCATTAGGCGGATATAGCGGGCTTGGGATGGATTTTGATTCTAATGACAATCTCTTCATCGCCAACTGGGGAGACCGCTCTATTTACAAAAAAAGCACCAATGGAACCGTCGAAAATTGGGTGTCTAACGCAAACTACCCTAACAGCGTAACCATTACAGATGATGGTTACTACGTGGCCATGTGCGGAATAAACTTCACAGGCAACAATGTTGTTAAGTACGACAAAGACGGCAATCAGCTAAAAAGCATTGTTATTAATGAATCAACCAATTCTTGCATTGCCGGAATCACCCACGATTCCAATGGTGCTGTTTATGTCTCTAACTGGAACAGAGGTACTATCACTAAAATAGTCAATGATGAACCCAGTACTTTAACTACCCTAACGAATAGCGCTGGCACAACCTCGAACACCAACCACATAGTATTTCACGGCGGCTTTATTTATGCGCCTAGCTCCAACTTCAACCAAATTTTCAAAATAGATGGCTCTGGTAATTTCGAAGTCTTCGCGGGGACACCTAGCAATATAAGCACAGATGGTAAACTCGCGGATGCAGACTTTACTGGCGTTATGAATATTGCAGTTAGCAACAATGGCGATGCGATTTACACAGCAGAATCTAATGGCGATGTAAAAGTAATTAGCTCT
Source organism: Marinagarivorans cellulosilyticus (assembly GCF_021655555.1). Taxonomy (NCBI): domain Bacteria; kingdom Pseudomonadati; phylum Pseudomonadota; class Gammaproteobacteria; order Cellvibrionales; family Cellvibrionaceae; genus Marinagarivorans; species Marinagarivorans cellulosilyticus. Next base: position 4,997,063 of record NZ_AP023086.1, read on the forward strand.
TACAAACTACCGCTATAACAAATAATTGGACAACGACACTCAACTAAATAGACCTCTTATAGATCAAAATCATTAAAAACGACTAAACCGCACTAAAGTTACAACCAACAGAAGGAATATTCAGCGTTTATTAGAATATTCCTTCTGTTGGTTTTTTTGGACATTAATTACCCACTCCCCCACCTACACACTGCCCAACGCCATTAACTTAGCGGCAGCCGACAATTTTTCTGGACTCGCTCAAGCCAATCCATGGGCGCTCCGCACGCGCTCCCAGCGCGTGAGGGTCCTGAAAAGTCACCGCCTACCGCTTACTTGCCTTAAGTTAATGACATTGACACGCTGCCTCGGCATGCATTAATTACTTAGCAATAATAGAACGACCAAGATCGAACCTCTATTTTAATTTTTACAATGGGTTCGATTTGAATTCTTCATTCGTCCAACATTAGTAACAATTATTTAAGCACCGGAAATATAAGTATCGCAAATATAAGTACCGACAATAAAACTACATTTACCGATATACCTGGGGAGCTATTATGTTTAGTAAAAAATTAATGTCCGTCTTGTTGGCAGCGCCATCAATCGTTGTATTAACTGGCTGCGGTAGCGATAGTAATAATACTGAACGCACCGGTACCACGTCATCGAGCAGTGCCGATATCACCGCAACATCATCTTCGACAAGCCCGTCAAGCGAGGCGATAAGTAGCGCTGCTAGCTCCTCGGCAGGCGTAGAGGTAATGCCACAATCACTTGCAGATAGGGTGATGCATTTGACAATCGACGATGTTCAGTCACTGGCGCAAACAGGCTCTCATGCAACATCTGGCATGTTTGTTGTGCGTTATGGCGATAACGGTACCCTGGTAAACGAAGGCATCTTACCTTGGAATCCAGCTTATGCAGCTACCTACCATTACAGTGTTAACAGTGAAAATACCGCGCAAGACGAAATCACCTTATTAGGCGAAAGTAATGTTGTAGTTACTACGCAATACACATTTATTACAGCTAATACTGGCACTTGGGTACAGAATTATAACGATAGTGAAATTACCTACGAAGGTAGCTTTATTGTAACCGCCGAGCCTTATACCGGCTTTGCACCGGCGTCACTTGAGGGCTTGAGTGCTGATATCGAATTTTTAACCAGCGTATCTGACCAGCCTGCAGGCTCGTACCCTACCGAAGGTATTGCCACCCACATTTATAATACCGCCACAATGTTCAGTACCGACGGCTCTCAAATTAATACCCCCAATACGGTCGGCACCTATACGGCCGAAAAGCTTTCATTAAATGTTATTCGCGATACGGGGTTTAACACTACATTTAACAATGTTTACGAAATTGTATACACCTTTGAAACCTTAACCAGCGGAACCTTCACCGAAGATTGGGGCAATGGTCAAATATTATGGACTGGGGTATTTAACATTAAACCGATTGAGTAAATACCAGAATCGAAACGCCACAAGCAATGCATTCATTACACCCTCCTACTTTAGTCTGCTGGAGGGTGTTTTAGGCTCACCTTATTATTACTTATTTTTTTACCCCCCTAGCCTTTAGTGCTAATCGCTAAAAAATATACCAAAATCTTACAACTATTTCCGATTTTAGCCACTTATAGACACCCACTAAATGTGTTAACTTCCGGCCGTTTTTGGCATTGTCCTTAATACCAAAAATTACTCGCAATGCCTAAACGGGCAGAACCTACCGGAATTTAAAAACATGGGAGTCACTAGGACTATGAAATTGATTAATACGTGGATTATGGGCGCCATAGCCACAATGGCTATGGCAACATCAGCTTTCGCCGCTAAGTTTGAAGAAGGCTTTGTCGGCTTGGAAAACGGCCAATCGCTACACTACATTGCACAAGGCAAGCAGGGTAAAAAGCCGCTGATGCTTTTTATTCACGGGGCACCAGAACGCGCCGAAGTGTGGAAAGATTACATGGAAGCTTTTAGCGACGATTACTACACCGTTGCTTACACCTCGCGCGGTTACGCACCGTCGAGCATCCCAACAGAAGTAGAAGCTTATACAGTCACTAATTTAGCTACCGACGCACTTGCCGTAGCCAACGCATTTGGTTATGAAACATTTACTGTTGTAGGCCACGACTGGGGCGGCGCGACAGCATGGCGGGCAGCGATTGCCTTCCCAAATAATGTTGAAAAGTTAGTGGTTATCGCTAACCCTCACCCATTGATGTATGCCCGCGCTTATCATGAATCTGAAGAGCAAAAAGCATTAATCGACGCTTACATACCACAGGCACGCGAAGGCGTAGCACCTTGGACACGTGAAGGCACATTGGCCAACAACCTAGAGCATTTTAAGCACTACGTTTATACCGAAAAGGCTAAGTCTTCACTCGACTGGACAACCGGTTTATTGCTAGAAGACACTTGGTTAGAAGACAACGGCGCCAGCATTGATGCTATTTACAACCACTACAAAGCACTCGATTGGCCACTAACAACTTTGGCAACCTGTAACCCAGCACCTACCTTTTCTTTAACCGCTCACCAACCCGCTTTGGTATTTTATGGCGACAATGACCGTTTTGGCTCTGCAGATGCTTATAACCTACCTAATAACGACTGCACACCCAATGCAAAATATGTAAAAATTCACAAAGGTGATCACTTTATTCACCACACACATAAGCACCGCTTAATTCGTAAAATGAAACGTTTTTTAAGAAATAATTAATGCATAAAAAAGGCCTGTTCTTAACAGGCCTTTTTTATAAACGTAAAGGTAAAAACTATAATAAGCGCACTCGAAATGTTCGCCCCTTTAATTTACCGTTGGCAATTTTACTCAATGCATCTTTTGCCACTTTTGCACTGACCGCAACAAATGCCCAATTATCCATAATTTGAATTTTCCCCACTTGCTTGCCATCTATGCCGTCTTTTCCTGTTAGGGCACCCAAAATATCACCGGCGCGCACTTTTTGTTTTTTTCCACCATCAATTTGCAAGGTCTTCATTGCGGGCTTATAAGTGCCGGCAGCCAAAACTTTGGCCGGCGGTAGCGGTTGAATATCTACCGTTAAATTATGCGCTTCTTTTAAACGCTCGATTTTGAAGTTTTCTTTGCCGCTAAACAGTGTGCTGGCAACACCTTTTTGCCCAGCCCGCCCCGTGCGACCAATGCGATGGGTATGCACTTCGCTATCGCGTGCTATTTGGTAATTAATAACAGCATCTAGGGCTTCTATATCCAACCCTCGCGCTGCAACATCGGTTGCCACTAAAATAGAAACACTTTTATTCGAAAAACGAACTAAGGCTTGATCGCGCTCGCGCTGCTCTAAATCGCCGTGCAATGCCGTTGCACTAAAACCCAATGCATTTAAATCGTCTGCGACCGCTTGTGTTTCGCGCTTGGTATTGCAAAAAATTACCGCGCTTGTAGGGCGGGCATCGCACAGTAAACGCTGTATCGCTTGCAGCCGCTGCTGCTCGCCATTGCCGTCTAATTCGTCGATTTTATAAAAGTGCTGTGTGATTGTTTCGCTAGTGTGTTGGGACTCTACCCGAATACGCGTTGGCGAGCGCATCACGCGTTTGGCGATGCTTTCAATTTCTTTTGGGAAGGTCGCGCTAAACAGTAATGTTTGCCGCTGCTTTGGCGCAAAGCCCAATATGGTATCTAGCGTTTCTTGAAACCCCATATCCAACATGCGGTCGGCTTCGTCGAGCACAATGTTTTTCACATTATTTAAAACCAACGAACCTTTGCGCAGGTGCTCTTCTATACGCCCTGGCGTGCCTACAATAATATGCGCACCATGTTCTAAGGAGCCAATTTGTGGCCCAAACGGCATGCCGCCACAAATACACAGCACTTTAATATTGTGAATAGCGCGGGCTAATTTGCGCACCTCGGCAGCGACTTGCTCGGCCAGCTCGCGCGTGGGGCACAGTATTAGCGTTTGAATGCGAAAGCGCTTTACCTCTAAGTGTTGCAATATGCCAAGGCCAAAGGCCGCCGTTTTACCGGAGCCTGTTTTACCTTCACCAATAACATCGTCGCCGGCTAATATTGCCGGTAGGCTTTGCGCCTGAATGGGCGTCATTTCGGTGTAGTTTAAGCTTTCTAGATTACTTAATAGCTCGGGTTTAAGCGCAAGGCTCGCAAAAGAAGACACAGCAAAAATCTCTGAAGGGTAACAAAGTCGGTAGCTGCTAAACAGCACCGAAACAAGGCGGCAAATTATACAGTACTGGCCAAAAATTTATTGCGCTCTATTGTGTTGGGCGTGTTATCACTTTGCGCCATAAAGGTATTGAGCACTACCCCGCAAGCAACGTTAACATTAACCGAAGCGCCGTTACCGTATTGCGGAATATAAACACAATAGTCGCTAAGGGCCAACACCGCTACCGGAATGCCCTGCCCCTCGTTGCCTAAAATAAATGCAGTATTACATGAAAAGCGCACTGTATTTATCGACTGCGAAGCCTCGCTAATTTCAACAGCTGCAATCTTGTAACCGCTGCTTTTGTAAAAGTGATGGGCAGCAGGAAAATCAAAGAAATGACGTATTTTTGTAGTGCTGTGGGTATTTTGATTGCCGTAAGAAGAATACTTTTTGCGCCCAACCACGCAAACATCTGCAACGCCTAGGGCGTTACAGGTTCGAATAAGCTGGCCCAAGTTGGTGTTTTTTTCGATATTTTGCAGAATAACAACAGCTTTCATAAACTTTCACGGCCCCACAATAAGGCCGGCAAGGTATCGCCTTTTGCCTCTAGCGACAACTGCCAGCTTTACGTAAGTTCAGCAGCGGCAAGCAATAGAGCTTAACTAAAAAAGTTAAAGCGCTCTGCGACACTTAGTGGGTAGGCATCGTCTATTGCCGAGCTACTAATGCCTAAATGATCGCGCATGGCTTGGTGGATGTGCTTAGGGTAAATCACACTGCCGCTGTCACTTGCCTGCAAACTGCCTGTATCGACCTTCAAAGCGTGTTGCATTTCGTCGGTGCCAGCTACTAAACGATTGCCCCAGCTGGCATTTTTTTCCATCACTATTGCGCTGCCTACTGACCAATGGTCTTTGCCGGCACTACTGTTGTACCAAGGTGTGCGGGCAAAATCGCTGGCAATTAATACCGTTAAGCGATCGGCAATGCCTTGTTCTTCGGCATAATCCCAAAGGTAATCAATACCGGCGGTTAGCTCGGCAAGCAGTGGCATTTGGTCGCGGTCGTGATCGGCGTGGGTATCGAAGCCGCCCAAAACAACATCAGCACTGCAAGCCACACCCGACTTAAACGCCAAGGTGGTGATTTGCATTTGCTGCATAAAACGGTTGCTTTGCAGTTGGTCATCCGGCGGAATAACCGCCGCAAAGTCTTCTAGCCCACCGGCGTTTTGGCGAGCGCTGTAATAGACATCCATTGCATATTGCGTGCGCGGAAGGTTGTTAGGGTTGCTACGCAACCTTTCTAAGCGCGCTTGCTGGTGCTCTTTGACCATCGCTAGCATGTCTGGATGCTGAAACGTTTGCTCACGGTCCCATGGCAACACATTGGGCGTAAGCACACTGAGCAATGCGCGCACATCGTTCAAACGGGTATAGCGAATTAACCGGGCCGTTTCGGCATAACCACCATAATTTAAATAAGATAACGGCAACGCCGGCGCATGGGTTGCAGCAAACAAAGCCGTTAACGAAGGAAACCCCGCAGAATTGCGGCCACTCCAGTTGTGCAATACACCTGTTGAATGCGAATTAGTTTGGGAGTCGATCCCGTTGATAACCAACATTTTTTGATAATGCTTTTCGAAAAACGCTGCATTGCCTGCCACCGGGGCATAGCGCAAGTTACCAGCACTTTGAATTTCTGCCGTTTGCGCCCAAGTATTAATAATGTCTTCGCCCGCGGGGTTGGCTTTAGGGTCGCAAAAGCTGGCAACATCCCACGCGCCTTCGGCTTGTACCGTTACAAACAGCCGGCCGCTGTAATCCTCTGGCGCGGCGAATAAGCGCCCAGTTGGCAAGCTGCCTAGGGCTGTAGTTGCTGCAATTTTATTGATGCTCGCAAGAAAATCTCTACGCTTAATAGCCATGGTCCTTCCTCTTACTCGTGCAAATAGTGGTAATCGGTCATGAAATAAATGAGCATCGATATCCACGTGCCCTGCATGTAACGCGTATCGGCGAGTTCGCTGGTCCAATCCTGCTGCCACCAATTGGGAATGGGAATATCACAACCCTCCGTTTCCCAGTCGTAAGCGCGCTCTGGCATATTGGCCTGTCGCCACTGCCAAGTATCGACCAACAATTGGTAACTTGCCTCGATTTCTAGACTATCGGTGCTTAATGCTTGACCTAAGAACAATTGGTGCAAGCGCACTAATTGCTCACGCAGTAATTGCTCGCCTGCACTCTGGCTATAGGGCGCTAACGCATCGACAGACACCACCATATTCACGGGGTAACCCGGCACATTGCGGCGCCACGCAGCAACGCTCACGGTGTAATTATCATCCGCTGGGAGTACCACGGGTATTGAAACACCGCCACTCCATAAAATGGTGCCGGTGTAGGCTGCCGCGGCATTATCGTAAAACCGGCCACCGGTAGGATTGCCTTGATCGTTGGTGGTAAAAATTACGCCATCAACGGCGCTCAGTGCATCGCCAGCGAGATCTAGCACCACCGCCCCACTGCTATTGCGGATTTGCACACTGGTGATAATGAGATTGGTACCCTCTTGCAAATCACCATCCCAATGCGGATTAGCAAAACGTAAATTCAAGCGTTGCTCGCCAGCCGGAATACCGACGCTAAGCATATGTTCACTGCTGGCCGCTGTAGCAGTGCCCGTTACCGCCGCCAAAGCGGAACCATGGCTTACCGGTGTGACGTAACGATCCACCATGGAAAACAACGACGGGGCCGGCGTGCGATTAAAGTCCAACACCACAGCACCGCAAGCTACAGAAACCGCTTGCGTTAGCGCCACGTTAGACATCAAGGTATTTAACTCGCGCGCGCGCGAGGTAATACCGAACGAATCCATACCGCCGTAGTAAATTAAATAGCGGTCTAATAACTGGGTGTAGTGGTTATCCAGCAGCCAAGGCGCCTCGGATTCACCCCAAGCATAACCTAGCAATGCCGATGTTTTTGCCTCTAGTTCTTCTGGTGTTAGCAAGCGGCCAGTACCAACGCCAGCCAGCATTACTCGCTGGTTTTGCTCTAGCGGTGCTGTACTTTGCTGCGCCCGGAACCATGGGCTCATTAGCATTTCTACTAGCATGTCTTTTAGGTTGTAAGCCGCGCCGCCATTAATGCCCACACGAAAATCATCTGCTAGGGTTTGAATAAAGGTATTTTGCGCATCAAAAGCAGCTAACTGCTCGGCGTAGTTGGCATCTTCTAGGGCTTCTGGCGCTTCGATTAACTCCTCGGCCATCACCGCTGGCCACCAAAACTTAATGGCCGCTTCGGCGAAACGCTCATCCGCTACGATTTGCTGCGCCAGCCACTGCAGGCTATTAGCGCGGCTGTATACCCCATCACTCGGTGCAGCCAACACGCCAAAGCCAGGCGCGCGTACATCTCTAAACCAAGTATCACCACGCTCGTACAAATCGCCATCTTTGTAAACCCGCGGCAATGCATCTAAACCGCCCCAACTATTGCGGTACAGGCCTTCATCACCGTAATTTTGAAAAGCGCCTGCCACTGGGTCCATTGCAATATGGCACACCGTGCAGTTGGCATTATTCATGGTTGGATTGTTGGTATCGGCAAGGGCTTCTGGGTCGTTGGTGCGGGCGGCGGATTTTTCGATGTCCACCCCTAAAAAGTGATAGAACGTCCAGCGGGCACGGGCACGATTGCGGTTTGTATCCGTAGTGGGGTAGCGGTTTAAAAAGGCTGGCTCATTCAAAACACCGGCGTGCGGATACTCGACGAAAGCACCATGACTATCAATAACAGAACCGACGCCCTCAATAAATTCTGAAGAAAACTCGCCATCGTGTAAAACCTGCCCGCGATTTTGCACAACCTTAAAAATGGAAAAGTCATCATCGGCGGTAAATAGGTTATCCCAATCGGCGTTATACACTTGCGCCAACGCCGAATTAGCGAGAGTGTAATCGGCCGTAAGTACTTCGGTATAGGGCCTGTCATTTTCTACCACATAAGCAATTAGCTCCAAGGGGGCTTGCGCAACACCGTAACGCAGCTGGCGATAATAATTGCCATAAAAATCTTCGCGCTCGCCTTGCTGATTGGCCGTCACAAATTTAGCCGCTAAGGTAGGGTAAAAGCTTGCATTGGGCTCGATCACATCGAGGTTTAATTCTTGATTAAAAGCATCAGTTAATAAGCGGTCGTTGGCGCCGCGTATTAAAAATTGATGAAACCCCTCCCCAGCCATCAACCCTCGCAAGCTAGCCTTTAGCTGTGTTTCTGTTTGTGTGGCTGCCAGTTCTTGAGCGGTGGGTAAACGGCCAGCTAGAATTAAAGCCGCACGGCGCAGCGTATCGGCTGGCGGAGCATTTTCGACCTGATCAAACATAGCGACTTTAGTGTTATTTTCGGAGTTCCCGGTCAGCAGCTGTAAAACAGATTCTAACGCCATAAACTCGGTAGTCGTAGTTCCAAAAACAGCGCCACCTTGATGCAAAGCACCACCTTGCGTTTTACTTAATACCAAGGCATCGCCATCATCTACGGTCGCTACAAAATTCTGTAAAACCGAATAATTCGTTGCCGCTTGCCCATCACCTGCCGTAAAAACCAAGCGCGTATTGCCAGAAGCGCCGCCATTCACATGGCACAAAACACAGCGCGCTTGTACTACAGGGCCTTCAACCGTATTTTGGTACTGCTCTAAGGCAAGATTTTCAGCAGGCATACTCGAAGACGATGTAGCGCTAGATGACACCATTGACGATGACGATGACGATGACGATGACGAAAATAATACCGAAGAAGAACTTGCCACAAGGCTAGAAGCGACATCACTTGAAGTAGAAAAAGCAGCAGAGCTACTAAGCATTGAAGTCACCGAGGAAGATTCCGGCACAACAGAGGATAGTGTCGCAGGCGAAGAGCTTACTACTGCAGCAGGAGAATCATCACCGCCACCACTACCGCACGACACCAAAAAAAACGCTGCTATTGCAGACGAAATTAAAGCGGTGCAATTACAACGCAATTTATCCTTTAATGAATTCATCATTGTCATTATCACTATTAGAGTGGGCAACTCTTACAGCTACCCAAGATAGAATTATCATTCAGAATAAGCACTGCAAATACTTAACCAAAAAATTCTGTAAAATAAAATCGGTAGCATTACTGAAAAAGCAGTGTACGTGAAGGCAGGAATAACGTCAGTAAATGTTACATGAACTATTCATATAACAAAGTGTAAAGCCAGATCGAAAACGATTTAAAAAACCATTAATGCCACGATAAAGGTATTTTAAGTACCATTTAGAAGGCAAGAATTACTTTCAATAAAACATCGGTATAAAAGAAGCTTTTAATAATATTGACGATTACCGACAAATAATTGATAGTTTGTGACAGTTATTGTTTTTTACAACGCACGCATTAACGCGCACTAAATCATAACGGGAGCCATTTTTCGTTAATCCAGCAATAACCCTATTTCCAATTAGCTAACGAGCATGATGTATGAGTTTATCTGGCTTCAAATTCGAGCAACAAACAAACGGCCTCGAATGCTATGACAGTCAACCCGTTAGGCGGATAATGTTAGTGGATGACGAAGAATCTATTCTTAAATCTGCTGAGCGCTGCTTGGCTTTTGATGAATACATGATTACTTGCTTTCAATCACCGCAAGAAGCCCTTAAAAGCGCTCGCCATCAAGCTTACGATTTAGTCATTACCGACCAGCGCATGCCCTGCATGAACGGCGTTGAACTACTCACACAAATTAACGAGGCACAGCCGCAATGTGTGGGCATTATACTCAGTGGTTTTAGCGATAGCTCCACACTCCTAGAGGCTATAAACCAAGCCCACATCTATCAATTCGTATGCAAACCTTGGGTTAACGAAGATTTTCGCTTGCTGGTCAAAAAAGCACTCAGCCATGCCGAGCAGCAGTGCGAAACCCAGCGCCTAGCGGACCAAGCCCGAGTAAGTAGCGGCAGCATGACTCGGCATCGCGCGCAGCTGCGCGAGTTAGAAGCAAAATACCCGGGTATCACACGGGTAGAGCGGGATGAAAACGGCGCCATTGTGTTGCACTCCCGACATTAACACGCGCCAGTACCCAGTACCGGTATTCTATGCCCTAATTTTTACTGCTCGTCGCAGCCCTAGATTATCCCTTTAAAAAAGTCTTATAATTCATTTACCGTAACGAAAAGACTGAGCCGTTGCATTCTTTTGTCGGTAGAACACGACTAATAGACTAGAAGAATTCAGGGATTAACTTATGAGCGATACAAAACCTCAATGCCCAAACTGCCAACAAAATGTTTTGCAAAGTCTGTCGACACGCTGCATGTACTGCGGCTCGGAACTCCCCAAAAATCTTCATCCCTCTGATGCACAAAAGCAAGCCATTTTATCTCGCCACGAAGAAAGCAATCGCGCACACGACTTAGCAATGGAAGCAAGGGCGAATAAAGATAAAAAAAAGAAAAAGCAGAAACCGCCTATTGAGCCGCCATTCAATATTCAATAAGCCACAACTTGATTACGCCCTTGCGTCTTAGCAGAGTACAGGGCCTCGTCGGCACGAATAAAAGCACTATTTAAAGAATCGATTTTACTGAACGAAGTTAGCCCAATGCTCACCGTTATTGCTACAGCGGCGTCCGAATTAAAATCGTGATTTTGCACTAGCAAACGCAGCTTTTGCGCCAAGGACTTTGCCTGCTCTAGGTTATAACTTGTCACAAGCAAGACAAACTCTTCACCGCCCCAGCGTGCAAAAATATCACCTTTACGAATATTCTTTGCAAATAAACTAGCAACCTCCCTTAATACTTTATCCCCTGTAACGTGGCCAAACTCATCGTTAACCCGTTTAAAATGGTCAATATCAATAATTAATAAACAACCATTAAGTGCGCCTTTACCAAATAGGCTTTTTAACGTTTGCATAAAACCATAGCGGTTATACACCTCCGTTAAGCTATCGATATGCGAAAGCTCACGGTATTTTTCAGACTTTTCTTGGAGCTGCTGCGCATAGTTTGTTAGATCTTTTACTTGCCGTAGGTTTTCTTTCGCTACTTTACGCCAACGGTACATTCGCCACGTTGTTTCAGTAAATAGAACGCTTAACCACGCTAGAATAATACCAAGGTATAAGGCTTCTGCTTTTATCCACACACCGATAAGCTCTACACGTTCAAGCTCTAAGGTGTGCTCTCCCATAACTTGGGGAAACGGAAAATCCACGCCAAAGGAAGTAATATGATCAAATTGTGGCTTAGCATTATTCCTATCAACCTTATATTCATCACGCCACCAATCGGCAACTTGAAACTCCGATAGCGCAACTTCAGTTGTATAGGGCGCCGAAAAATCGCCAAAGTCATTGGTTGGAATGTTCACATACATGAATTTGTGCGTATCACGATCTTCTTTAAGGCCGTGCTGACCGTCAAAATTGCGCATATAAAGGCGCAACGTATTGCCAGGCCCCTTATAGCGAAGCTTCACTTTAACGTTGGAAAAACCGTATGCATTGATGAATTTGCGCTGCGTATCGTTCCAATGCACCGACAAACCGCAAACAGGGTGCGCAGGGCTACGCTTAAGACTACAAAGCCAGCGCGTGCGCTCCTCATCCAACCACTCAACCGACGATTCGCCCCCCCACTGTGCATCACTGTATATCGTCATTGCATTATCGTTAGCGGGGTGAATAACGATATGTTTAGGCGGCAAAACATAATGTAACGCCATTGCCGCAACAGTTAGAACAATTGCCGCTGTACGAATACGTGATGGGGACACTAAAGCCATACACCAAGCCTGTAACGTGATAAGTCGATCAAACCTTTAAGGTAGTCGTTCCTCAGCTAGGGCACCACCTTGCGAAGTGAAGCTAAATCAAAATAAGTAAAGTTGGGTTTGGGGTTTAATAGACTATGACGGAGCGGTGAACAATTGCTAGCCAAAAAAGGCAAAAAGGAGGCATAAAGCCTCCTTTTTGGTCGTCATTATCAACATTCCACGTCTGTAAATTACCTTTTGATGGCCAGCACCGCAAAAGTACTTTCGCACGTGAAAGAATAGTTTTTCGTATTACATAAAATCAATCACGGCTAATGCTAGCTCTTGTGCATTTGCATCGTTCATACAAGCACCTAAAGCAAGGCCCCAGCCAGCTAAAAAAAGCAATTTTCCTGAACTCACCAAAACACCGCGATTAAACATAAAGCACCTCATCAATCAATGACCTTATGCTATCGAAAAGAAAGCGTCAAAAAGTTGCTGCGCATCAAACTCTCTACAAACCTCGAAAAACACTCCCAAAGCTGTGATAGGTCACACAGCGAAAATGTGAAGCAACTCTACTATTTATTCTCAATGACTATAAGTGGGAACTTTTTGCTGCATGCTGCGGCAGCAGTACGCTAACACAACTGCCCCGCCCCAACTCAGAACGAATACTTAAACTATAGCCGGCCTTCTCTGCCAAGGTTTTTACAATAAAAAGCCCTAATCCAAAGCCCTGTAACGACTGCGAGTTCTCTTGTGTGAAAGGCTGCTTAAAGCGCTCGACCTGCGCAGGCGTCATCCCGCTCCCGGTATCCCAAACCTGTACAAGAACGGCGCCAGCCCTGCGCCTAACGCTCAGCAACACACCACCACGGCTGGTATAACGCGCCGCATTGACAAGTAAATTATCGACAATACGCTGCAAGATTACGGGCATACACTCAAACTCTGCAACGCCCATATGAATGCGAAACGCCAACCCCTTTTGCTTAAATAGCTCGCTTTGACGCTTTTGCACCTGGACAAAAACCTGCTGCGCTGCCACTTGTTGGCGAGCATGCTCATAGTCATCCTTGCCGTGCTTAGTCATGCTTTTTAGCAGTTCTTCGGTGTAATTAAGAGTTTTAACTATATGCTCTTTTGCACCGGTATTTTTTTGATCATCGACAAGCGCTAAAGCAAAGCGAATAGCCGCTAGCGGTTGGTTTAGATCGTGTGTCGCAGTGGCCAAACTCAGCGCTTCTGCCTGCCTACTAGCCAACATCATAGCGCGCTCTTTTTCTGCTGACGCTAGTGTTTCTGCATCACTGACACGCTGTTCTAGCTGGTCATACAGTGCCTTTCGTAAGTGACTTGCCTGCCGTAATAACGCGGTTGAAAACAAGCCGAGATCCAGGATTTGCCCTGCACTTAAAAGGCTAAACAAATAATAGCTATAGCCCAAGTGAACACCTAAACACTCTAGCGCTAATAAATAGCTCAAACTGCAGTGTAAAATGGAGCCGGCCAAAAAAAGATTTGCCGACGTCAATTGTTTGCGACGCGCCCACACGGCAATAACAATAGGTACCGGCAACCCCAGCAACGCAAGCGCAGCTAGCAACCAAAAAACATCCAGCGCCACATTCGCTACGGCAAGTAAAAATGCCAAAACCGCTAACAAAATTGTCACACGATACAAAGTATTAAATTGTTCACGCAAATTGAATAGATGCGCGCTAAACAGGTAATAAAAACTGTACGTAATACCTGTAATTAACGGTGTAAATAGCTGATTAAAGTTACCAGAAGTAGGCCACAGATAAGTAAAGTTATAACCAAAGACTTGACCGACCAACAAAATAAGGCCTGCAATATAGCAACAATAATAAATCAATGCCGAACTGGGTGTAGAGCACGCTTGAGCAACAAACAAGATAAAAAATACAAATAGCGCCCCAAAAACAATACCCCGAACTAGAGTAAAAAAGGACATCTTTTCCTGCAGAACTTCAGCACTCACCACCCTAAGGGCCAACGGGTAGTTCGCTAAACTTTGATGTTCAATGAGTAACTTTTTTGAGCTATAAGCCGGTAATTTAACAGGAATAAATAATAGAGGGTACACCAAGGGGCGAGCCGCAAATGGGTCGCTAGCCAACGAGGAAAAATGCTCAACAACCGTGCCACCATCAACCCAATAGGCTTTTAATAAGGGAGTACTAGGCAAGCCGGTCGCCAAGAAATAATGCACCGCAGAATCACTTGGGTTTGAAAGGCGCAGTGAATACCAATGTTTTTTTGCATAAAACGAAAACTTATCACTACCCACCGTTCGAAAGCGCCCCCGCTCAATAACTTGCTCAGGGTTAAGCCCATCAGGATCCGGCCAATACTTAACGTCCGCAACCACAGGCCGGCCATCGCTATTGGCCACTAGATTAATCGCGTTTTCCGGCCATACCTGCGCCCAAGATATCAACGGGCACAAGCCGCACAGTGCCAGCAAGAAACAACATTGCAATGTCGATTTCATATATGCCATAACATAACAGTTGCCTATAGAATGCAGTATTGTAACCACATCTTATTCAGTGAGCAGAAGCGATGACGAAAACTTACTTAACACGCATATTGCTAGTTGACGACCACGCTCTATTTCGCAGCTCGTTATCCATGCTTTTGGAGCACTCATTGAATTGCCAAGTTGTAAAAGCCTGCGATTCGCTAAGCTCAGTCAAAGCCGACGTGGATGCGTTAAAACCAGATATCGTTTTAATGGATTACCATATGCCCAATGGTGATGCGCTTGCCATTGGGCAGCGCCTCAAGCAGAGAACCCCTAGTTTAAAGCTAATTTATTTAACCGGTACGCAATCTGGCATAGTGCTAAACCAACTCGTACAGAGCAAAGCCGACGGCGTGCTACACAAAGAGATCACACCCGAAGAGCTATCAGACGCCTTAAGCTTGGTGAGTAATGGGCAGCGTGCGATATCGCAGCATATCAAAGATAAACTACCTCCCGAGCAGTCCCATTTTACCGAGCGCGAGTTTCAGCTATTTCGTTTACTCGTACAAGGTGCCAACACCAAACAAATTGCCGAGCAGCTCAGCATATCTCCGCGCACGGCAGAAAAGCACCGAGAGAACCTTTTCAAAAAAGCCAACGTTCAGAATATGGCCCAATTAATAGAGCTTGGCTACAAATGGCAAATTTTGGATATTGAAGCTGGCACTTAGAGTACCTCGACATAATTTCACATATCCCCAGTAGCTATGCTTTTGTTAGTGTTTATCGACAGCCCTATACATTCCTTCAAAAGTTACCGTCATCTCACACGCTCTTGCAACCTAGCAGACGAGCCCAATCAAAGAAGCTCTAGCTTGCCCTGCGGTAGCTTTATAGTATGCAAAAAAAAACCCAGCAGATAACTACTGGGTTTTTGTTTAATACTTTATAGACTAAGCGGCATCTTCAGGGAGCACATCTAGCGCCTGGGCTTCTTCTTCAGCTTCGCGAGCGGCTTTTTTCAAACCATCTTCGCGTGCTTTCTCAGACTCTACATAACGCAATAGATCACTAGCATACTTACCAAAGCGCTCATCTTTACGCGCTTTCCTCAAGCTTTCAATGGCTGAACCAAAGCGCTTAAGCTGCATCTCGGCGTTGCCTTTGTAAAAGTGTGGCTCGCCAGGATATTTAAGCTTACCCTTTTTGAGAGCTTGGTTAGCTGCAGCTATAGACTTTTTGTACTCTTCCGCATCAAGATAAATCGCTGATAATTGAGCGTATAACTTGCCATCAGAAGCCTTTTTAGCAGCCTCCTCCATCACAGGAATAGACTCTTTAATCTCTTGCGATTGACGAAGCGCAGCACCTAAGTACTCTAGATTTTTAGCATTTCGTGGCAAAGTGCCTTTTTTCAAATGCGTTTTAAGCACTTTGGCCGCAAGGTAAGGAGCTTCCCCAGATTGATACAAAGATGCTAAGTTTCGAACCTGCGACTCTTTCTCAAGCGCACCTAAAACATTTAAAGCATCCAGTAAACCGCGCTGCTCTTTCTCTTTTCCTGTCAAGCCGTAAAGGCCTGCCAACTGAGAGATGTTTTTAGGCTTAGGGTAATTAACGGCAATTTTTTCAGCGACAGTTGTTGCTGTTTTAAAATCTTCTTTATCTACATAAAGCGCCATTTGTAAGCGATACCAAGTTTCTTTTGGAGTCTGCCCTTTAGCCTCAACATTTTTTACCGCTTTATTAGCAAAGCTTAATGCTGACTTCTTATCGCCCATTTGATAATAAATTTGCGCCAGCATGTAGTAATAGTCTGTAGGCACAACGGTAGGGCAGGTTTTTTCCCACTTTTTAAACGTCGCCATAGCGCCTTTATAGTCTTCGAGCGAAGCCTTTAATTGCGCAGTCGTAAACAAGCTTTGCTGCTCAAGCGACAGTGGAATGCCTGGTGATAAGGCTGCAACCTTTTCGTAATAAGAGATAGCACCTTTTACATTTTCTAACGAGTAATTAACGTAAGCCGCACGATTATATAATTGAGCTTGTTCGTACGGGTTACAGTCGTCACAACGATTTACAATCTTCTGTAAGCGATTCCAGCCTTCTTTGAAGTTTGGTTCCGGTGTAACCCCAGTTTTGGGATCTTCCTCTGGACTAATCATTTCATCCACAGGTGCAAGCTTTTTAAACAGCTTTTGACCCAATGCCGGTAAACGACGAGGCTTTACAGGCTCAGTCCCACAACCGGGGAAAGACTCCGCAAAACTCACAGACGACACAACGGTCATACCGCCGGTCAATAATGCAGCAGACAATGTGCTGCACAATAACGAGCGGGTTAAATTTTTTTTCAAACGCATAGTATTCACCTAATTACCTAGCCCTACTTTTGCATTTCAAAAATGAAACGGTTTTGGACACCGGGCACTCGGATTGCCTTACCGTCTACAACGCGTGGCTTATATTTAAATTTGCTAGCCGCCTTGATAGATGAACGCACGAATATACTTTCAGGGCAATCAACAGCAACGTGGTCCGCCGTAGTACCAATTTCTGTCACGGTATATTCAATCGTACAATAACCCTCTTTACCTCGGCTCAAAGCACGAGACGGATATTGCGCAGCAATTTTAGTAATTGGAATCATCTCGCCATCACCGCCAAAACCACCAGGGCCTGCAACTTTAGGCTTATCAATTTTCGGCCCATTAATACTGATCCCTTCGTTAGAAGTTTCTGGCGCGTCGAATTCCATTTCTGGCATTTCGGGTGGCGGCTCGTCAACTTCATCAGGACGCTCAGGCTTACTGGTATCGTATTCCGTTGTGATTTCGCGCTCAGGCATCACAATATCAGGCACCTTATACTTTTTTACTTCACCAGGCGCTTTGATATTTGTTTGAATCAATACGTGCATCAACAGGACTAGCGCAGCAGTAACTACCGCCGCTAACGCACCTGAAAATATGAATCTCACCATACTCATGGGCTTAGTCCTTATTGCTTATTAGTTGCTATAGAGATATCAGCCACGCCGACTTCGCGGGCCTTTTGCGCCACGATGTTGAGCATTTTAATAGTTGATTTACTATCAGCTTGAATCACAACAGGGCTCTTGGGGTTTTCAGCAATCAATAATTCGATCTGATCTTTTACCAAAGCCTCATCAATTTCATTCTTATCGATCCAGATTTTATCGTCGTTATCGACGGCAATAAGGATTTTTGAATTCTTGTAATCGGATGTTGTGGCATCTGGGCGCTCTACTTCAACACCCGGTTCTTTGATAAAGGTTGCCGTCACGATAAAGAAGATCAACATGATAAAAACCACGTCGAGCATTGGCGTTAAGTCAATTGCGCCGGCTTCTTCATCGGTAGCGGAATTTTGTCTGCTCATGGCTACTCTCTTTTATATCGGCCTACTAAACCGGCCGAGTTACCTCGGCCGCTATCAGGGCTCAGATCAATACAGTCGGGATCAATGATCCATTGTCATGTGATCTTCAAGCAGCTGGCTTTCGCGGTTGGCTATTTGGTTAACAATGGTACTGCCAAATACACCAGAAATCGCCGCCACCATACCAGCCATAGTGGGAATAGTTGCTTGTTTTACCCCGCCGGCCATGGATTTAGCATCCGCACCGCCGGAGGTCGCAAGAACATTAAATACTTCGATCATACCCACTACCGTACCTAACAAACCGAACAAAGGACACAACGCAACCAAAGTGCCAATAACATCAAGGTTGAGTCGAATTTGCTCAGTTACACGCGAAATCATCGCGATACGGATTTGATGCGCGTTCCAAGATTTTCTCTCGGCCCGCGCATCCCAGCGCTTAACGGTACCGTTTACAGTATTACGAAGCGTCGCTTTGTAAAACCATAAACGCTCAAAGATTAACGTCCACATGACACAAGTAACTGCCGCAATTACCATCAAGATTGGACCACCCGAATCAACGAATGTCTCGACGGTAGATAATGCTGCTATTACGTCATTCATTATGGCGTCCTCTTAGCGCTCTGATTTTTCAGCGATTAAGCCAGCACTTTGCTCTTCGAGGGTATGAATGATGCGCTTAGCTTTACCACTCAAAATGGTGTGGAAGAATACCGTAGGAATTGCAACCACAAGGCCTAATACCGTTGTTACCAAGGCACCAGAAATACCGCCAGCCATTAGCTTAGGATCGCCAGCACCAAAATCAGTAATAGCCTGGAAGGTTTGAATCATACCTACAACAGTACCCAACAGTCCCATCAACGGTGCAACCATGGAGATAATCTTCACCATGTTTAAGCCGCTTTCAATGCTAGGACGCTCTTTAAGCACAGCTTCTTCAAGTTTAAGCTCTAGAGACTCGCCATCGATACCTGGGTTATCTTCAGCAATCTTCAGAACACGACCCAATGGGTTATTCGTCTTCGCTTTCTTAGCCTTCAGCTGCCCGCTAACTTTAGCGCCAGTTAAGGTTAAAGAAATGAGCTTCCAGATACTTAACAAAAAGCCAATGCCGCCAAGACCAAATAGGATGATCTTACCAACTAATCCGCCTTGCTCAATACGCTGCTTAAGGTCAGGACGGTCGATCATGATTTGCATGATTTGACCACCTAAAGGCAAAGTAGGGTCTACAGATGCAGCGACTAAACCACCACTTGCAGACTGAACAGCAACAGGGTCGGCTAATTCACTAGGCTGACGAGGAGGAACGGTAATGCCGCCTTTTTCGAAGAATAGGTACTCTCCGTTAGACAAAACACCATAGTTACCAATTCGTACAACTTCGCGTTGGCCAGCGGCACCGCCAGCGTCAGCTACGGTTGTTGTGAATTTAACAACTTTACCCGCTTGTACCGTTTCGAACTGAATTTCGTAGAAAAGCTTCTCGATTTCAGCAACTGTTGGCAATTTGGTTTCGCTGTTCATCTTCTCGATCAAATCAAGCGCAAACTGCTCGCGACCGGGGAATTGAACGCTCACCAACGAGTTACCCAAACCGGCGCGGTAATCGTCTGCAGCAGAACTTAAGTGACCGAAAAGCTCTTTAAGCGCACCCAAGCTCTCATCAAGCTGCTCACGCTTAGCTTTAATATCGAGGTCTTGTTCTGCATATTTCGCTTCTAATTCAGCTGAACGCTTTTCTTCAGCAACGCGGGTTGCTTTAGCTTGCGCTAGTAAGTTTGAGCGATTGTTCTTTTGCGACAAGAATTCTGATTCGCGCTGCTTGTGCTCACGCGTCTCAGCTACCTTGCTGTTTTTCATCATTTGCAAAAGTTGATCAAGCGAGGTGGCTTTGTCGTCTTGAGCAAAAGACACAGTGCTCATTGCACAAAAAGCACCACCGGCCACAGCGGCCACTATGTGTTTGTAAAGCGATTTCATTGTGCAGCCTCCGGAGCATGAACAGGCAAGGCAAGGATACCGTTAGATGCTTTCTTCTGAGCCATGCGAATACCGTTGTATACGGTGCCGGCATACTCATCAGCAGATAATGTAACCCACTTATTCAAACCACGGTCCCATGCAGCAGTCACCGAACGGTCAGCTGTTTGGAACATCAAGGAAACGCGACCAATCGCTAAGATAGTGCCGTCGAGCTCTTGACCTTCAATGGTCACACTATCGGGGTAGCTATCCACTTTACGCGCGTATTCAGCTTCAATGTTGTAAAGCTCAACCACTTGGCGGAATTTCTCAGCAACAGTGATTTTTGCGCTATCTAAATTCGCACGCTGCTTCGCGATGCGTTCTAGACGTAATTCTTTTTTGTAGGGTGCGTCTAGCTCAACAAACTGCTCCATCGCATCTAGCATGCGAATAATCAGCGGCGGTACTTCGCGCTGAATCACAGTAACGTTGGCAATGGCGTCGTCTAACTCGGCAAGTGCAGCACGCTGCGCTTCGAGTTGCTTTTCCATTTGCTTGTTATAAACACGTAAACCCTCAATTTGTTTGTTCTCTTGCTTAAACTGAACAATCAGGTCGCTGGTTTGATCTTGTAATTTGTTAATGCGGACTTGTGATGCACGAGCGGCATCAACTTTTGATTGTCCTACTGACAAAATACTATTTAAGGTTTGATCTGCCTGTGCGGCGCCAGCCAGAAGCGCTCCGGCTGAAATCACTGTGGACAGGGCCACAGCTTTCATTCGCTGCTTTTTCATATTCCCCCCAATCGGGCGCATGCATGATTTGAAATGTTGCTACAGAGTTCGCCTGCTTACTTTTTAAGAACAAGACAGGCAAATTTCCACTGAGCTGAAAATCGTGAAGTCGACTTGGCAACAACTAAGCGTCGGGCATTTTAAAAGGAGGTAAGAGCTTTATTCAACGGGTTTATGGCTTGTCTCGCCTGCACAAGCAATAGGTTAACCTTTCGTAACACTTTAAAAGCCAAGGGTAACACTTTGGTAACAACCCAGAAGTTTAAATATCCAAAACCGCCGCAATGCACGCACTGACAACTTATTTTTTATCCCAGCATTCGAAAGTATAGTCATACGGATTACGTTCATCAGATTTATATTTCGTTTTAGAAGTACACATCCAATCGTTTTCGTTATAGGGCGGAAAAAAAGCATCGCCCTCAAGTACAGCATCAACACGCGTTAAATACATACGCGATACAAGAGGCAGCATTGCTTGATAAATTTGTGCGCCGCCAATGCAAACAATCTCTTGTGCCGCCATAGTGCTAGCGGCATCTTGAGCAATTTCGATAGCAGCGTTTAAATCTGTTGCCACCGCAACGCCCTCAGCACCCCAACTGTTGCTACGTGTTACGACAATATTTTTACGCCCAGGCAGCGGCCGACCAATGGATTCAAATGTTTTTCGCCCCATAATAATGGGCTTAGCCGTAGTGGTCTTTTTAAAGTGTTTTAAGTCTTCAGGTAAATGCCAAGGTAAGGCATTATTCTGGCCAATGCAGCGATTGCTAGCCATCGCCACCATCAATGCAATAGGAACCATACAGTCTCTCTTTTTTACACCGCAATAGGGGCAGATATAGCAGGGTGGCACTCGTAATTTTGAAGCTCAAAATCTTCAAACTTAAAAGCAAAAATATCACGCACATCGGGATTTATTTTCATGTTAGGCAAGGCAAAAGGTTCCCGACTTAACTGTAAATCCACTTGCTCTAGATGATTTAAATACAAGTGCGCATCACCGAATGTGTGGACAAAATCACCAACAACCAAGTTTGTTACCTGCGCTACCATCATTGTTAACAAAGCGTAAGAGGCGATATTAAAAGGTACGCCCAATAGAATATCCGCACTGCGTTGGTACAGCTGGCACGATAACTTGCCATCTAGTACATAGAACTGAAACAGCGTATGGCAAGGCGGCAAGGCCATCTTGCCTTCAGCTGCATTCTCGCTCGGCTTTTGGCCCTCGTCCGGTAAAAAAGTCGGGTTCCAAGCGGATACAATTAAACGCCTTGAGTCAGGCTTTGTTTTTATTTGCTCTATGACCTGTGCAATTTGATCTATCGCACCACCATCAATCGTAGGCCAGCTGCGCCACTGGGCACCATAAACCGGCCCCAAGTTGCCAGACTCATCTGCCCACTCATCCCAAATTCGCACGCCATTTTCTTTCAGGTAGGCAATATTGGTATCGCCGCGTAAAAACCACAGTAATTCATGAATAATCGACCTTAAATGACACTTCTTAGTCGTTACCAACGGGAAACCTTTAGCCAAGTCAAAACGCATTTGGTAGCCAAATACGCTTTTCGTCCCAGTACCGGTTCTATCCGACTTTACAACGCCAGTATCACGCACATGGCGCATTAGCTCTAAATACTGCTGCATGACTTAACCCTTCTCTGCCGAGGCTTGCTCGCTATCTAATTCTTTGCCTGGACCGTACTTTTGTCGCTTCATCGCCCAAATAAACACGCCACCACCAATCAACAACATCGGGATGCACAGTATTTGGCCTCGCGTCATCCAGCCAAACAGTAAAAAAGTAATATGCGCATCGGGCTGGCGAACAAACTCCACACCAAAACGTACGCAGCCGTATAAAAGTACAAAGAGCGCACTGACAGCCGCGCGCGGACGAGGCTTTCTTGAGAACCAAAACAAAATAGCAAACAACACCGCGCCCTCAAAAAACATCTGATAAAGCTGTGATGGGTGCCGAGCCAGTTGCTCTGGGTCTTTGGGGAAGACCATAGCCCAAGGCAAATCGGTTGCCCGGCCATAAAGCTCTCCACCAATAAAGTTACCCAAACGGCCAAGGCCTAGCGCGATTGGCACAAAAGGCGCGAAGAAGTCGATAACATCGAAAAAGTTTTGATTCACTTTACGGCAATACATCAAGGTGGCTGTGATCACCCCCAGCAAGCCGCCATGGAACGACATGCCGCCATCCCAAACGCGGAAAATCATCGCTGGGTCCGCCATAAATTCAGAAAACTGGTAAAAAATGACATAACCAACGCGAGCGCCCAGTACCACCCCCATAGCCACGTAAAACAGAAGATCATCCATTTGACGGGCGTGCACAACGTAATGCGGTTTGCGCGAACGGTACATCCCCAAGGCCCAGCAAGCAGCAAAACCAAATAAATACATCAATCCATACCAATGCACCTGCAATGGACCAAACGTATTACCAAAAACAGTAAGCGATTCAAAAACCGTAAAGGCTACTGGATCAAATTCTGGATAAGTGAGCATATAGCATCCCTATAGGATCGAGTTTTAATCGAGAATGTGCAAAATCGTACCTGCAGAAGGCGCACAAAGATGAGGCATCATAGAGGATAAGACATTGAGAAAAAAGTGAGTTAAGCGCGAGTTAAGAACGCCCCTCAGCGCTCAACAGGAATCGCAGGCTTGAGCATCCGGCTTAAACCGGCTTCCTTGAAAGCCGCTTCCATAGTCGCGTAGACCGACTCGGTATCCGGAAGCGCCAAGACCGTGGTCATCAGTTCACGCGCATCGGTTAAGCTAATACTGCGAATCACCGACTTCACTTTCAGCAAGTTGGTTGCACTCATCGAAAGCACATCAAAACCCATTGCCATTAACAGCAAGGCTGCCGTCGGATCTCCGGCCAGCTCGCCACAAATACTGACCGGCTTGCCTTCGCTATGGGAGGCATCAACAACATCTTTTAGCGCCCGCAATACCGCAGGGTGCAGCGAACGGTACAAATCCGCTACCCGAGTGTTGTTGCGATCGACCGCTAAAATGTACTGCGTTAAGTCGTTACTCCCAACCGATAAAAAGTCGCTACGAGCCGCTAACTCTTTTGCCTGATAAACAGCAGAAGGCACTTCAATCATCACGCCAATCGGCGGCATGTCGATGAGATAACCCTCTTCCATAAGCTCTTCGTAGGCGCGCACAATCAACATTTGTGCAATTTCTAACTCGGGGATTGCGGAAATCATGGGCAATAATATGCGAAGGTTATTCAGCCCTTCGCTGGCTTTTAACATCGCGCGCACTTGCACCAAGAAAATTTCTGGATGATCCAGCGTCACGCGAATACCGCGCCAGCCTAAAAACGGGTTTTCTTCCTCGATGGGAAAGTAAGGCAAAGCCTTATCGCCACCAATATCAAGCGTGCGCATGGTTACGGGATGCGGGAAAAACGCCTCGAGTTGCTCGCGGTAAACTTGGCGCTGCTCCTCCTCTGAGGGGAAGCGGTCGCGCAACATAAACGGGATTTCGGTACGGTACAGCCCCACCCCCTCTGCACCACGCTCCAAAGACAGCATGGCATCAGCTACAAGGCCCGTATTCACCCACAGTTCGAGTTTGTGCCCGTCCGTCGTCTCGCAAACCTCATCCTTTAGGCTTTCGAGCATTCGCACGACTTGTAAATCTTCGTCGACGATATCTTGATAGTGATGCATCAGGTTTCGCGATGGATCACTAAAAACGCTGCCGTGATAACCATCGACAATCATTTCGCGGCCATCAAGCTTGGTGAACGGTAGGTCAACCGCCCCCATCACTGTGGGTATACCGATAGAGCGCGCCAATATCGCCACGTGGGAGTTGCTAGAGCCGCGCACAGAAACAATGCCGGCCAAGCGCCCTTCAGGTACTTCTGCCAGCATAGATGCCGTAAGCTCTTCGCCGATTAGGATGGTATTTTCGGGGAAAACGCGCTCTTCTTGATTGCTTTGTTGCAGCTCGGCTAAAACGCGGCAACCCAAATCTTGTACGTCGCTGGCGCGCTCTCGCAGGTAGGGGTCACTCATGCTTTGGAAGTTAGTGATGTGCTCTAAGATTACCTCACTCCAAGCGTACTGAGCACTCACCCCCTCGCGAATGCGCTCCATCACCTCCCCCCCCATAGAGGCATCATCGAGCATGCCAACATATGCATCAAATAACTGGCGCTCTTCTTTGTTAACTCGGTTACCCAGCTCATCACCCAGTTTGCGCACGTTTTCGCGTACCCGCGTAAGGGACTCAAGAAAGAAAGTCACCTCAAAGGCTGGGTCTTCACACTTACGATAAGGCACGGCACGCAAGTCCGCCGGTGGCGAAGTCACCACCGCACGACCAATGGCAACACCAGGGGCGCCGGCAATGCCGGAGAATTTTGCTTCCGTGGGTAGGCGGTCGGAATGGATATCCACCAACGCACCGGTAGCTTCGGCGTGAGCAATAACGCCAGCCAACTGAGCCGACATAGTCACCAAGAAGGCTTCTTCGCCTTCATCAAAGGTGCGCCCTTTAATTTGCTGTACTACCAATACTCCCATCACTTTGCGGTGATGGATAATCGGCACACCTAAAAAGGCGCTATAGCGCTCTTCGCCGGTTTCGGGAAAGTATTCGTATTTGGGATGAGTTTCGGCTTGATCGAGGTTAACCGGCTCTTCGCGCGAAGCGACAAGCCCAACCAAACCGTGGCCGCGCGATAAAATAACATGCCCAACCGCTTCAGGGTTTAGCCCCTCGGTTGCCATAAGCACATACTTATCATGCCGGTTACGCAGGTAGATAGAACACACCTCCGTCGCCATTGTCTTTTTCACACGCTGGACGATAATGCTCAATACCGCGGGTAAATCTCTCGCAGAATTAACTTCTTGCACAATACTCCGCAGGGATGTGAGCATTAACCGTGCCTCTCACGCCAACTAGCTTCTTCATAATTAGCGTGGGCAGGCGCTAGCTCACGCATAGCGCGGCGGTATACATCACGCTTAAAGTTGACCACGCGGTTCAATGGGTACCAATAACTCACCCATTCCCAAGTATCAAACTCGGGATTGCCATCACCGCTTAAATCTATGGCATTATCAGCACCGTTGTACTCCAGCAAAAACCACTTTTGTTTTTGGCCAATACAAACCGGCTGCTGTTGTCGCACAAACCGCTTAGGCAAGCGGTATCGCAACCAACCTCTAGTAACATCCACTACCGATACTTGCTCAGGGCTTAAACCTACTTCTTCTTTAAGCTCACGGTATAAAGCCTGCTCAGGGGTTTCATCCGACTTAATACCACCTTGCGGGAATTGCCATGCATTCTGGCCACCAATACGCCGCGCCCAAAGCAGCTTGCCTTGGGTATTCATTAGCATTATGCCCACATTTGGGCGAAAGCCTTCGGCGTCAATCACGCGATCCCCTTACGGTGTTGTTATAATCATCGAGCTATTGTTTCACAATATAGCTGAATACAGCAATTTGCGATTCAGCTTATATTCAGCTTTATTGCATAATGTTGCAACAATGCATTTATTGTTCAGCACACAACTAGATACTTAATATTAAGGAGCCCTCTTGACCCTTGCCCTGTTCGACCTCGACAACACCCTATTAAAAGGTGACAGCGACCACGCTTTCGGAGAGTTTCTGTGCCAAAAAAACGTTGTTGACAGCGAACACTTTAAACGTGCCAACGATCAGTTTTACCTCGATTATCAACGGGGTACTCTGGACATTAGCGCTTATATTAAGTTCGCTCTTAGCCCATTAACAACTCTTTCGGCCGCCAAACGCTTTGCACTGCAAGCTGAGTTTATGACCGATATTGTCGAACCCATGATCCTGACAAAGGGTGTAGAGCTGCTCAATAAACACCGCCGCGAAGGCCACACCATTGTAATTATCACTGCAACAAACCGTTTTGTGACAGGCCCCATTGCTCGCCGCCTAGGGGTTAGCCATTTAATCGCTACCGAGCCAGAAGTCATCGACGGGCGCTATACCGGTAAGCATACCGGCACACCGTGTTTTCAGGAGGGCAAAATTAGTTGCTTAAACCTATGGTTGAGTGAACATAATGAATCATTAGCCGACAGTTATTTTTACAGCGACTCCGCAAACGACTTACCTTTGCTAAAGTTAGTAACTTACCCTGTTGCGGTCGACCCCTGCCCTCGCTTAAGCGAGTACGCACAAAAACACGCCATGCCAATAATTAGCCTGCGCTAAACAGCTTCAGCTCCGCCGCCCTCAAGGATTGTTATGCCATTGCTCCGACGCTTTAGAATGTTAATGCTTGCAGCACTGTGTGGCGGCGCCCTGATCGGCTGCGGCAGCGACGGCCCTGCGGTATCTTCCGCTACAACCGATACCCCTTCACCATCACAACCTTTACCGTTAGTTGCACCGCATAATCAAACCATTACGCTCTGGCAAAACCAGCAATTACAAATTAGCAACGCAATTAGCCAAGCCCAAGCACTGGAACAACAGCTACAGCAACTCCTCAAAGAGCCCGACGCTGAGCATTTGCTAGCCTCGCAACAGCAATGGCTATTGGCCGCCGACGCCATAGAGGCACTCGCTTTAATCGGCCCCCTCGGTAGAGCGACGCACAACGCGCAATGGCGAGAAATCAACCAAGCATTCGACTTTATTTCTGTGTGGCCCGCTCAACTGGGCTACCTCGATGAAAACGAGCAACATGGAAAAACCGGGCTAATTTACGATATTGATACCGCTATTAATGCCGAAAACTTACGCCATCAACACGGCTTAACCCACGTTCAGGATGCTAGCCTGGGCATATACCCTCTCGGCTTGATTTTGTGGGGAGCGGGCGACAATAGGGTTGGCTCCGATTTCACGCAATCGCAATCGCTTAACGAAAGCGAGCTGCGAATGGGCTACAGCTCTACCCACGAGCTTGCCAATAACCGGCGGCGCCAACTCATTCAACTACAGGCACAACTCTTAGTTGAAGATTTAACCCAACTACACGCCGCTTGGGCACGCCGCGACCGCAACTCGGCCATTAATGCTATTAGCCAAGCCAGCATTGAGGAGCAACACAGTCAACATGTAAAAGCCGCCCTCGACTTGCTTACCCAACAATTGCTCGAGCTAAAAAGCGCCCCCTATAACGACGGTACTCACAACGAGCCCTCCTGGAACCTAGAGCGCAGAAACAAGCGCTGGCAAACACAATTGCAACAATTGGCGCACTGGCTTGCTCTACTAGATATCAACTACCTCGCAGAACCCATTTTGCAATTACAACAAGTTCTGAGTGCGCAATACGCCAATGCAGACCAAGCCGGCGAAAACCTGCCGCGCCCAGCGGACAGCGATATAGAAGCCAAGCTCGCTACTATGGCTTTGGCACTTAAAAAAACCATCGAAAATCGTCCACAACCGTAATCCGGCGCCACTATTTCACTACGTGTTGGAATCCGTGAGCTACTCTTAAAAGGACTCGCGCGACTTAGCGTTTCCCTTTACGCCCTATACTGATGTTGATGATTTTTCATGAGCCAAGAACTGACTCCAGAGCAAATTAAACACATTTTGCAAGGTATTGCGATACCGCCGCAGCCTCAGGTTATGGTCGACTTGCAGATGGAGCAGTGCTCACCCAAATGCACCGCCGAATCTATTGCTGCGCTGATCAGCCAAGACGTCGGACTTTCGGGCGCAATACTTAAAACCGTCAACTCACCTTTTTTTAAGCTCACAAATAAGATCACCTCAATAACTCAAGCGGTATCGCTGATGGGAATCAACAGCGTGGTCAACTTGGTGAATGCGCAATCCATTAAAGGCGCGCTATCCGATGAAGAAATCATCGCGCTGGGTGCTTTTTGGGATACCGCCATGGAAGTCGCCATGACAGCCGCCGTTGTTGCCAAACAAGTCGGCTACAACAGCCCCGACGAAGCCTACACGCTCGGGTTAGTCCACAACTGCGGCATCCCTTTGCTCGCCAGCAAATTCGATAACTACCCCACCGTGCTGCAAGAAGCCTATCACCGTGAAGACACCTTAATTACCGACACCGAAAACGAGCTCATCAACACAAACCATGCGGTTGTCGGCTATTACGTGAGCCGAAGCTGGAACTTACCACCTTATATATCGGAAGCCATCCACGAGCATCACCACGTCACCCAGCAGTTCATGGAAAACTCTAGCAATAGCCAACTTAAAACCCTACTTTCTATTTTAAAAATGGCAGAGCACATTAGCGGCCTTCATAAAACGCTCGGCGGCTGCAGCATCGATTATGAGTGGGACCAAGTAAAAGAAGCCATTTTGATTCATATTGGCTTATCCGATTATGACTACGAAGGCATGATCGAACATATCCAAGAGCTAGGCTTGGGAACACAGTCCTAAACCTAAGCCGCACTTAGGGCCGCACTAAACTTAGAGGTCTTTCTTGCTTTAGCTGCCGCGCCGCGCTACCGAAACACTCTTTTACCTCTTTACGCTTACTGCGGCTAATAGGTACCTGTAAACCAGTCGCCATCAAACAAGTTGCCGTATCACCAGCTATGTGGATTTTTTCTACATGCGCTTTAGCTACCCAGTGGGAGCGGTGTACCAATATGCCCTGTTCCGCAAATGCCTCCACATAATGTTTTAGGCTGCCTAAAATTAATGCTTTGCCAAGCAACGTATGCACATTCAGATAATGTAAGTCCGAGGATATCGCCACCACATCACTGCCAATAACTTCAGGCAGGCGGCTATATAAATCCTCAATCACTTGTCGGCGCTGCTCGGCTTTTTCGCTTTCCTCGTTTTCCTCGCTTGTTGGGTCATTCGGGTCATCTGGCGGCACATCGCCATTTAGCAGCCTTGGCTTGTTAAAGAATAAGGGAATATTCACGGCATACCAGCTCAACAATAACACCGGCAGCACCTCAATAAACTCCACCAATACTCCTTGCCACCAGCCTGTAGCTGCCCACTGATCCAACCAACCGTCATCCGCCACCGCAGGAAACAGTGCATCCAGCGCTAAATACAAAGGCGCCGAAATTATCGCGCCGTTAACCCCGGTTAATGTCACCCCCCAAAAAACGGGCAATACTGTTTTGGACCAACCGCGTAATAAATAACTCGCCAGTAAAATCGCGCCTAAGCCAACCCCAATATGCAACCCCCAAAATATGAAGCGCATCGCCCAATTTAAGCCCGCCGAGATTTCCGGCTTCATCACAGTAAAAAGCCCAGCCAATAACCCGCACGTTAGCAGTAAGCTGGTGCGAATCGGAGCAACGCCTAACACGGTTCCATTAATCAGCACTGTCCTTTCCTCGTCTGTGAAATGTGCGCCCCATTATTCGCTTTTTACCCAACAAACCAAGTGCCATTGCATAAACAGCACTTAATTTTCATCAACGGCACCAGCCGCCAAGGGCCTACCACAACGCGGCATGAAGGCCTTTGATACAAAATCTAGCGGGTTAATACAATCGAGGATTCATCCTCGCCAAGCAATACGTATAGTCCGCCCACATCAACATTCCCTTTTATTAATAGGTTGAGGACATCACCATGTTATTCCGTTTTACACGATTAAAATGCGCAGTGTGCACTCACTTCTTTGCGATGGTTTTACTCGCATTAGCCGCGCCCCCCAGTTTGGCCGCAACGGGTAAATTGCTGCTAAAGCTGCGCGATGCCACCACTCAGCGTCCAATCGAGAATAGCCAAGTCACCCTCGCCCCCCGCGAAGGCCAACCGCAAATAGCTATTGCCAACACGCTCGGCGAAGCTGCCTTTGAAGGCTTGCCTGCGGGCCTTTACTCTTTAGAAGTACAAGATCCGCGCTATCAAACCTTGCGCTTGCCGATCGTGCGTATTACCCACAATAAAACGACACCTATCACGCTGCCCTTAATCGCCAACAAAAATAGCATCGAAGAAGTACTTGTAGTGGGTACTGCCATTATCGGCGACAACCTTAAGTCGGCCGGTACTAGCCAAATGAATCGCGAAGCCCTGCGCAGCGCAGCCGGCAGTGGTAGCGATGTACTGCGCGCACTCGACGGCCTACCGGGGTTATTCTCTGATGGCGAATATTCCAGCTATAGCGTGCGCGGCAATGGCCCGCGCGATAACCTCATTACCGTTGACGGCATTCCCTTCGCCAATGTTGTGCATTTTAGCGATAGCTTTGGCGAGCAAGAGGAGATAGAAGGCGGTGGTCGCTATTCTATTTTTGCCCCTAATATTATTAACAGCGCTAAATTCCAGCCCGGAGGCTGGAGCTCGGCATACGGCGGCCGCGCTGGCTCATTACTTGAACTGGAAGTTGCCCAAGGTAACCCCGAAACCGCCTCGTACACCACTCGCCTAGACCTTGCAGGGGTAGAGGTAGGGTACGACGGGCCAATGGGAATAGATGGCAGCTCGATCTTGTTTTCAGCACGGCAACTCAACTTTGGCCGCTTGTTTGAAACCATCGGCATGGAGGATGTCGGCACCCCCAAGCTAACCGATATTATTGTCAAAACGCATTCCCAGCTCGGCGATGACGATAGCCTTAATTTTTTAATCATCCACGCACCAGAGGAATATCAGCGCGATATCGATAACGTATTAGCCTCAGACGAAGATGACCCAGGTAATTACGAAGATGTCGAAATTGTCGATAGCGAATCCAATAACACACTGCTGGCTGCCACTTGGTCACGCCTAGTGGGCAGCACTGCTGAACTGACTAGCCAAGTTTACTACCGCAACTACGCCGAAAACTCGACCTCCGGCGAGGCTTATCCCGACCTTGTACCCGAAGGCACTGCCGCTAGCGAGATTCCACAGCGCGCCAATATCATTACGTCTCACCGTGACGAAACCGAACTTGGTTTTCGCCTCGATTTTGCTACCGACAACGCCCTAGGGCGCCTCACCACTGGTGCCCGCGTTAGCCAGCTTGACCTCGATTTTGGCTTGTCGCTGGACGATAACTGGATACGCTACAGCTTCGATCAAAATGACTATCGCCCAGACCCAAACCAGCAATACATCGAATTAACGCCAGAAGCCGTCGACAACCTCTACCAAAACAAAGCAACACAATATGCACTTTACGCCGACCAAGAATGGCGCTGGGGGAGTGTCGACTGGCGAGCCGGAGCCCGCTTCGACAAAGATAACTTTTCAGACCAAAACTTATGGTCACCGCGCCTTGCCAGCACTTGGCACGCCGGTGCGAAAACACGGGTTACCATGACGGCTGGCCGCTACTACCAAGCACCGCGCTTTAGCGACCGCGCCAGCGATGCTAGCAATAGCCATTTAGAAAACGAAATTGTCGACCAAGTTAGCTTGGGCCTGCAATACAACCTTAACGAAAACATGGATGTTTTTATCGAAACCTATTACCAAGACTTGTCCAAGCTTATTACGACACAAGATGGCGTGAATCAAACTCTCGCCAATACCGGCCAAGGCGAGTCTTACGGTGTAGATACAGCCATTAGCCGACACTTTTCTAAAGGTTGGTCCGCCAGCTTTACCTATTCTTATAACCATGCACAAGTAAAAGACCAAGCAGATGCCGACTTCTACGATGCCGATTTTAGCCGGCCACATGCTGCTAGTATCGGTGGCGTGTGGGAAATTAATAGTCGCTGGAAATTATCAGGAAGATGGAAATGGGCCTCTGGTAAAGCTACCGATAGTTTTATTATTCACGAAAATGTACTCGGCGACGGCAACCCCTACCGCTACAGTAAAGAAATTACAGCGACGAATACCGAACGCTACGATAGTTTTAATGCACTGAATTTTCGGGTGGATTATCAACGCGCATTCGGCCGCCTTAACGTGATTGCCTTTTTAGACGTGATTAATGCATTAGGCGCAGAAAACCCAAGCTCTTCAGAATTTAATGAACGCACAGGTAAGGATGTAATTGAGGCAGGCGAATCCATTCCGCTTATTGGCTTACGCTTTACTTGGTAAGCACTTAAAGGCATAGTTAAAAACAATAGATAGAACCAAAGCAGTAAATGTTAAACCTCAACTTTACGGTATTGTTCGCACAGCAAACTTAAATACAAGCGTGCAAAGCGGTGACTCTTATAAATTGCCTTAAAAAGTCGCGAGTCACTTTGCGCGTTTTCAATGGTTAAAAGCTGCTTGTAAGTGGCTTTTAATTCGCGCTCTTGCTGTAGGCATTGCTCTAGCACCTGTGCCACCGCATTTTCCGAAAGGTTTGCGAAAACATGCTGCAAAGCCAAGCGAAATGATTCTTTGTCATCGTCCGCCGCTGGCGGCAAGTTGCCAGTACGACGAATAGCTTCCGCCAGAGCTTTCAACAAAGCCACTCGCTCGAGCGATAATTCTTTAAATATTTTCGCAACTTCATGCTCACGTAAAAACTCAGCGCTATCGGAATATTGATCAACGCTTTCCTCTAGCGCAACAAAAACATCATGTAAAATAACATCGGCATCACTACGAATAATATTCATGTCACCTCCTCCCCTTGACTTATGAGGGCACCATTACCGATAGTGCCTGAGGCACCACCTTAAAGGTTGCTGGCGTGTAAGATACAAATTCACCATCGGCATGTATTTCCTTAGCGCCATGCGTTGCCACCTCAATGCGTTTACCGCGACAAATAAATGTTTGCGGGTTAGAGGCGTGCTGGCCATAACGAAGTAAGGGCGCATGTAAAAGTAAATCGAGAAGGCTTTGCGGTTTTAAGCTGTACACACTCAGCGCGCCATTATCAATCATGCAATCTTCGTCAACAATATTACCACCACCATAAAAGCGGCCATTACCTACCCCAAGGTGAATCGATTTTATTTTATGCTCTTTGCCATCAACTTTAAGTTTTAACCGAAAGTGCTTTGCTTTTACAACTGAACAAAAAAGTGCTTTTAAGTACCCCAAAACGCCCCAACTCTTTTTGACTTCTGGGGTTAATTCGTGGGTAACATCAACCCCTAAACCAATATTGGCGACATTAAAAAAATAACTGCCATTTACCCAACCTAAATCAATAGCTTTCAAACGGCCTGTTAGTATTGTTTCAAAAGCCGCATCGATATCTGTCGGGATATCCAGCGAGCGCGCCAAATCATTGGCCGTACCCAAAGGCAATATCGCAAAAGCCGATTTAGTCTCGAGCAAACATTTAGCGACCGAACTTACCGTACCATCGCCCCCCGCTAAAATGATTAGATCTACGGACGTATGGTATAAAAAAATAGCTTCACAGCTTTTTTCCATACTGACAGAAACAACTTCAGTGACCTTGATACCGGCTTGCTCTAAGCGCGAAACACCACGTGCTATATCCGCCGAGTTACCACTGCGGCTAGCAGGGTTAATAATTAATAGAATGTGTTTAAATTCGTTACTCATACATTTAAAACCATTAAGCATGTATTCGTCGGTAAAAGCCTTCCAATACGCTATAACAACCAAAAGCGCACAAACCAACCGCCATTGCACTTAAAAGCCATGCGCCGGCATAGTTTTGCGAAAGCAATGTAAATACGTCGTCTATACCCTTCATATTGTTTTTTTGTGTTGCCAAGGCAGATTGCAAAAATAACACGCCTAAAATAATCCACGCGGCCCCTCTCGCGAGCAAGCCGATACGGCACAAAGGGATAACCCAAATGCGCTGGGCAGTGGGCACATCCATGTACTTATCAAAGCGTGCCTTCCAGCCTTTAAAAATATGCGCCGTGCCAACCGCTAATAAAATAACGCCGACCCCAGCCAAAAAAACTAAGCTTTCCTCAGAGCTTAGCCATTCTCCTAGATTGTTGTTATCGTTTGACGATGCGCCTAAAATTAACTTAATTGCCCAAATCGTCAATAATGTATGGGAGATTGCACTTGCCAATAGCCCCGCTCGAATAGCCAAGGCTTTAACATTCATTCCGTGGTTATCCGTATCGGCAATAGCTTGAAATGCACGCCAACCGACATACCCCATTAAACCTATAATTAATACAGCCAAATAAATTTGGCCAAAAGGTTGCGACAATAATATTTCTATAGCGCCTTTGCTATTTGTCGTTTTCCCACCTAAACCCAACGCGGCCATCAATGCCAAGCCACCAATCATTAAGTACATTAACCCGCGCGACCCGTAGCCTAATTTAGCAAGCTTTTCCCAGTGTTTTTTCGCAATTGCTTTTATCATGACTTACCTTTTATTAACCAAACCGGTCGAGCACCAATCACTCCTCCATGAAAAAATTCGCGCGTCGACAAATACTTTAGGGCTTCGCTAAAAATAGTAATTTTTTTGTGAGAGCAAGGAAGCACCGCCCAGAGAGCCGCAATTTACTTAATGTAAATGAGGACTCGAGGACGGAGCTGACGCAGCTATCGCGGAAAAAGTGCATTTTTAGAGGCGCCCTTTACAGCCAATAACGATACCTGAACCCACAGCACACCAAGAATCCAACCAGCCAATACATCGGTAGGCCAATGCACGCCCAAATAAACACGGCTAAATCCAATTAAAATAATAACGATACTTAAGGACAACACCGCATTAATACGGCGTCGCTTTAGTGCAATAGAGGCTCTGGCCAATAGCGCCACAGCATAATAAATAGCTGCCGACATCATGGCGTGAGCGCTGGGGAAACTCAGGGAATAAACTTGTGTACCGTGCGATACTAAATCGGGACGCGGGCGCGCAATAATATGCTTTAAACCAAAACTTAATAACAAACCACCAATAGCCACTAACGCAATAAACGCCATAGCACGGTAATCGCCGCCCATCCATAAATATGACAATACAAAAAGCGTTAACACACTTAAAAGCGGCACACCACCTAGCGCCGTAATATCACGCGCGCACTCTTCTAACCACACAGGTCCAATCGGGGACGATAAATCGTTAGCATCGCGCATCGCCAACAACAGCATTTTATCTAATGCTAAGCTATCGCCAGCCATTACCCATTCCGTTAACAATACCACGGCCAATAGCATGGCTAACCCTAACGCTATAAGGATGACTTTATCGCTGTCGTGCTGGGAAAGTTTATTCATGCGTATTACCGCTATGCCTTTGAATTAATTTATTCCGTATTATCCATAGCGTTGGTGCATTTCCCGTGCCACCGGCTAAAAAGCCCTAAAAACCGTATAAGCATTAAATCGCGCGGCAATAGCTACAATAAAACAGCAGGCATTTTGTAAAGCTTACAAAATGTAAAAAACCTTTGAACCTGCAGGCATAAAAAAAGGAGCGCCCAATGGGCGCTCCTTTTAGAAAGGTTCTGGTAGAAAGGTTCTGGCTAAAAAGCAGGTCTTACTCGCCAATAGCCTCTTGGTAAGCTTCGGCATCCAACGCGTTGTCTAGCTCTTCTAATTCGGTGGGCTGCACCTTAAAAAACCAGCCGTCGTCATAAGGCGAGCCATTAACAGTTTCCGGGGCATCTTCTAAAGCGGCGTTAACAGCAATCACTTCACCACTGATGGGTGAATAAATATCGCTTGCGGCCTTCACAGATTCAACAACGCCCGCCTCAGAGCCTGCGGTAACTTCAGCGCCCACTTCAGGCACCTCAACAAACACAACATCGCCCAGCGCGGCTTGCGCGTGATCTGTAATGCCAACGGTTACAGTGCCGTCTGCTTCTACGCGAGCCCACTCATGGCTCTCTAGGTATTTCAATTCCGCGCGAACTTCGCTCATGGGGTTATCCTCACAATTGATCAAAATTATTGGGCGACATTGTATGTGTTAGTGCGGGCTTAAACCAGTGGCCCAGCGCAACACGCATTACACCAATGCTTTACCGTGGCGAACAAAATTCGGCTTAACAACTTCCACCGGTACGCTTTTACCGCGGATAAGCACTTCGGCCGCTGTAAGCTCCCCCACAGGCACCCGCGCAATAGCAATAGAGACACCCAAGCTAGGCGAGAATGTTCCGCTGGTAATAACACCTGTTATGTCCGAATGCGGTACAACCACTTCGTAACCATCGCGCAATACACCTCGGCTGCGCATTACTAAGCCCACTAGCTTGAATTTTATACCCTCGGCTTTTTCCTGCTCTATAACGTTGCGGCCAACAAAGTCGCGGCTGCTTGGCTCCCACGCAATGGTCCAGCCCATATTGGCAACCAGCGGCGAGGTATCGTCGTTCATTTCGTGGCCGTAAAGGTTCATGCCTGCCTCTAACCGCAAAGTATCACGCGCGCCCAAACCACAAGGTTTTACCCCGACATCGGCTAACTGCTGCCAAAAATCGCAGACTTGATCGGCAGGAACCATAATCTCGAAGCCATCTTCGCCGGTATAACCTGTACGCGCGGCAAACCATTCGCTGCGCTCGCCACTTAATGCAACCCCGTAAAAAACGCCCAAAGCTTGCAAAGCCTCGGCATCTGGCGCCAGCACTTCACTCACTTTTTGCCGCGCTTGCGGCCCTTGTACGGCCACCATTGCTAGCTCTGGGCGCTCGATCACTTGCACAGCGTATTTTTGCGCTTGCTGATTAATCCATGCTAGGTCTTTTTCACGGGTAGCGCAGTTAACCACTAAGCGATAGCCCAAGGGCATCAGGTACACAATTAAATCATCGATCACGC
This sequence comes from Marinagarivorans cellulosilyticus, assembly GCF_021655555.1. NCBI lineage: Bacteria > Pseudomonadati > Pseudomonadota > Gammaproteobacteria > Cellvibrionales > Cellvibrionaceae > Marinagarivorans > Marinagarivorans cellulosilyticus. Next base: position 5,034,361 of record NZ_AP023086.1, read on the forward strand.
CGCCGGTTTCATTGAGCATACCGGTATACAGCGCCTTGCCTTGCTCGGTTAACTTCGCGACATCATTCGCCAATAAGTAACGTAAAAACTCCTGCGCCTGCTCGCCGTGTACATCAACCACCGTCATGTGTGATACATCAAACATGCCGGCATCAGTACGCACAGCGTTGTGCTCTTCGATTTGCGATCCATAGTTGACCGGCATCCACCAGCCCCCAAAATCAACCATTTTGCCACCCATCGTAGGGTGCAGCTCTGCCAGCGGCGTTTTATTCAGCATTGAGAAGTCCGTAGGAAGTGGAGAAAGGCGCTATTGTAGCGGCATGTGCTGGCGGGGTCAGTAGTTATGAGAGTCCGAACCCGCAAGCGCTATTAGTCTAAATCGCGAATTTGTCCGCACTTCTTGCTGCAAGCCCACACCCCCAACCGCAAGCCTCCCTGTATGCTAAGAGAAAACTGCTTAGAGTCTTCCCCATGCTACCTTTTCGCCGTCCCGCCTTGTTTTCGCTTTGCTGCTCCGTACTACTATTAACCGCCTGCACCGGCAGCGATACACCACGGTCCAGCAGCATGGCCGCTAGCTCCTCTAGCGCAGTGGTATCAAGCATAAGCAGCCAACAAGTACAAAGCTCAAGCGCGCCCAGTGCATTTCTAAACGCTGGCGCTGATATCACAGCGAGCAATAGCCAGCTTGTGCGGTTAACCGCCCAAACCAATGAAGATAGCGAGGTGCAATGGCATCAAGTAGCTGGCCCCAGTGTAAGCTGGCTGCAGCAAAATGGAGTACAAGCCGTATTAATCACCCCAGATATAACTACCACCGAAACCCTCACCCTTGAGGCAACAGTTAATGGGCTAGTTGATACAGTCAGCATTAGCGTTCAGCCCTGCAATGCCAACATCAGCGAAGACATGATATTTGAAGAGTGCACAGCGCCGGGTTTTGGCGCTTGGGTGTCTTATGAATCTGGCCCCGCCACTGGCCCGTTTTTCCACCAAGATGGCCAAGGCGATTACCACGTGCAATGGCAATCCGTGGATACAGGCGATGCCGAACACAACCAAGCAATAGAAATTAGCTGGAACGCTAACGACCCAGACAATACAAAAGCGGTTAGAGGTTGGTTCGGTTTAGCAATGCCCGGCATAGCCGCTACCCAAGGCGCTGATTTAACTGATTACGCCAATGGTGAGCTCACATTCGATATGCGCATGGTGTACCACGAACAACCCAGTAATGCCGCGGGCTTTATTGTAAAAATGGAATGCATCCACCCGTGTAGCAGCGCCGAAATGCCCATTGCCAATAGCGCGTCTTTCGAATGGCAAACACACCGCTACCCTGTTAGCCAATTGCGCGCCACCGGCTTAGATATTACCCAAGTTAACCATGCCTTTGTGATTCAGCCCGATTGGTTTAACCAAGAGCAAAACGTCACCATTCAAATCGATAATATTAAATTATCCCCTACAGTCGAACGACCCCCGGTTGCTGAAGGCTGCATTGCCGCCGGTAACGTTAGTTATACACTAAGCCGCGAGGCCAACCCCAGCGCAGACCAACAAGAAGCCTACAACTTAATTACTGCGGCAATGGACGAAGCGGTTAAAAATTACAATTGCTATAGCAATTTAAGCCGCCACCTCAGCGTGCAATATAACCCTAGCGTGCAAACCGCCGATGGCAGTACTAATGGCAATATTCGCTTTGGCTCACGCGCATCAATGCACCCGGTTACTGCCATGCATGAAATCGCCCACACTTTTGGTGCAGGTGGTTCAAATACCTTTAGAAACTTGGTTGTCGACGGCATATTCCAAGGCCAAAACGCCACTGCCAAAATACGAGAAATTACCGGCGACAATACAGACGTCATCAACTCTGACGGCACCCACTTCTGGCCCTACGGTTTGAACTACATTAGCGAAGGCGGCAGCCAGCAAGATTTAATTAACCACTGCTTAATGGTAGAAGCGATTTATTTGGATTTAGTGGGGCAGTAAATATTCGCCCTGTACCCAAAGCCCATGCATCAAAAATGAGCAACACTCAACAATAAAAGAGTTTTGCAGTGACAAATTCAACTCGGAAGTGCAAGATTCGCCCGCGTGATTATTTTAAATTGCATCACGTACGGACGAATCGTTAATAATTAGGAACCTCAATGTATACACTAAAAAATCAAATTCGAACTCTCTTACTCACAAGCCTTGGTGTTGCTGCACTAACAGTGCTGCGCACCCTCTACGTATAAAGTGTCAGCACCTGCTGCGTCTGAAATTCAATATATGAGTTTTAACGAAGGCAAAGAAGCCGGTATAGCTTTAGAAGATAAGCGCGCAGAATCAGATAAAATTTTTAGTTCCGGTATTCTTAAAGCTGGGTTACTGTTTGAAGACACTCCCATTGACCCAGTGAGCTACCTAGAAAAATTTACCTATGCAGAGCTTGAAAGCCGCGGTATTAAATTTGACGATAACCGCGAGAAAATGGCTGTTAGCATTAACAAACTATTTATGAAAAATCACCGCTCTAGCGCTTATTCCCCTTTTGTTACCATGACGCACCTCAGTGCAGATTTAAAAACAGATAATGGATCTGAGCGCATTGTGGTTTTTATTAAGCGCGGCAAAGTGCCCGTATGGAGTTTTGACGAAATCATTGAGCCCACACTCAACGAACCTTTATCACTTTTAGTCAAAGAGTTTTCTGCCAAAATTAATCAACACTTATATCAGCACAAAATTACTGATGCCGATGTAACCACTCTAGTTAACAGTATAAAATCAGCCAGCGATCAAAATGCAAATTACGAAAAAGTTTATGCATTAGGTTTTGGCAATAATAAAACAGCCATTCCTGCACTCGTTGAGTTCAGCAAAAGCGAAGACGAATACGTAAGATTAGCTGCAATTTCTTCGCTGGGTGTTCTGAAAGCTGTAGATCAATTTGATTACCTTAAAGGCATCGTAATCGATGGTAAACTTTGGCAAGACCGTGCAATGGCGCTAAAAGCTATTGGAGACTTCGGTACCGCACAAAGCAAAGCATTCTTAGAAGCAGCAAAATCAAAACCAGACACCGTAGAAAACGCAAAAGAGCGCGAGTGGAGCGGAGCTTTAATTGGTTTGTATCTTGATTAAATAAAACCTTTCGCCCGGCGCTTAATATGCCGGGCGAAAACTGCCCACACTATCGCTTTGAATACAAAAGACAGCACACAACTTAAGCGGCATAATTACAAAAGCCCGTCACCCCAACTTCTCAGCAAGCCTTTACTTTTTAAACTTACCTCGCAACGCCTCTTCCACTGCAGGCACGACAAACTTATGCACATCGCCATCTAAAGAGGCAATTTCTTTTACTAGCGATGAAGAAATAAACGATAGGTGCTCCGCCGGTGTTAGAAATAGGCTTTCCATTTCTGGTTCTAGGGCGCGGTTCATGTTGGCGAGTTGGAATTCGTATTCGAAATCCGATACCGCGCGAATGCCACGCACCACGCCACAAGCACCATGCTCTTTAACCACTTGTGTTAATAGGCAGTCAAAACCACACACTTCAATATTGTTGTATTTAGTCAGCACTTGTCGACACAAATCTACCCGCTCGTCCATGGTGAATAAGGGCTTTTTGCGCGGGCTAGCCGCAACGGCTATAACCACTTTATCAAACAATTTACTGGCGCGGCCCACCAAGTCGATATGGCCGTTAGTAATAGGGTCGAAGGTGCCGGGGTAAACAACAATTGAGGGGCGGCCTTGTGCCATGATGTGCTCCATTAATGATGGGTGGCGCGAAGGGCTCGGCCGAAAAAGTGGATTGTAACGGTTGTAGGCAAGGGAGTCAGGCTTTGTTAGCTCGCAGGCATTGCATTGCCGCGCCGATAAAGCGCAAATGTGACTTGCCCCGCCTGCTTGCTGCGGTGTAGCTGCCAGCTGCCCGGTGTACCAAGGGCATAACCTTTAGGTGTTTCGATATAAATCCAAGCATCCGCACTTAGCCAACCATTTTCTTCAAGCTTATTCAGCACATCGGGCCATAAATCAAGCGCAAATGGAGGGTCGATAAACACAATATCAAATTGCTCGGTAGCCGGTATTGCCAGCCATTGTTCGGCCTTAGTGCCAAAAATTTTGCACTGGCTGGCCCCCAGCAAACTGGCATTGTCCTGCAAATGCTGATTAGCCGTGCGGTTGGGTTCCAACATTACCGCGCTGGCGGCCCCGCGCGATAGCGCCTCGAACCCCAGTGCACCGCTGCCACTAAAGGCATCTAGGCAGCGGCTGCCGTGTACTACCGGCATCAGCCAGTTAAACGCCGTTTCGCGAATGCGGTTACCGGTTGGCCTTAAGCCGTCAACTTCTGGGAAACGCAATACACGGCCACGCCATTGCCCAGCAATTATTTTAACGTTGGTAGCGCCCACTTGGCTGTTGGCTTGCGGCTTGTGGGCTTTAGGTCGGTTGCGCGAGGTCACAAAGTACTCTTGTATGGATGAATGATGAAACCAAGGAAAGCCGTGCAGTATATAAGCATCTGCCCGCATTAGGCAGTGAAGCCCAGCATTTAACAAACGCAAAGCGATTATGCAGCAGCAAAAGGAGGAGTTTTGAGCGGCTGGCTGTTTTTTTCACCAGGAATGATTTTTTTAGCCAGCAAGTGCGTGGGAGCCTCTTAATTCTGGGGTGGAGGTGGTACGATTACGCCCAAATTTTACGCGCTCGCACCGCCTGAGCAGACACCGCCCTTTTGAGCGATTTTGCCTGATTGCGTGTTAGCCCCCTTTCTATTGAACACAGCTTTCGAAGTTAATAGCCCATGTTTTTTAATCGCAACAAAAACCAAGACAAACCCGATACCGCCAAAGAAGAAGACACCGGCGAGAAAAAAGGCATTTTTGGCTTTTTTAATCGCAGCGCCGCCGAAGAAGCCCCATTAGACGAGTCAACAGAGCCAGAAAACGCAACAGCCGAACCCGAAAAGCCCGCCAACCTAGCCCAGTCGGTAGACAAACCCAAACCTAAAGGCTGGTTTGCTCGCTTTAAAAGCGGGCTATCGCGTACCAGCAGCCAATTCGCCGAAGGCTTGGGCAACCTATTACTTGGTAAAAAGGTTATTGATGATGAGCTGCTCGAAGAACTAGAAACCCAACTGCTAGTCGCCGATGTAGGTGTTGATGCTACCACCGAAATTATTGACCAACTCACCGATAGCGTCGAGCGCAATCAGCTGGCCGACTCCGAAGCCCTATACGAAGCCCTGCAAGCCAAGCTGCTCGATATGGTTAAGCCCGTAGAACAACCGCTGGTGATCGATACTGCCAAAAAGCCTTACGTGATTTTAGTGGTCGGTGTTAATGGTGTAGGCAAAACAACAACCATCGGCAAGCTGGCCTATCAACTGCGCCAAGAAGGCAAAAGCGTAATGCTAGCGGCCGGCGATACCTTTCGCGCCGCTGCGGTGGAACAACTCCAAGTGTGGGGCGAGCGCAACGATATTCACGTAGTCGCGCAACATACCGGCGCCGATAGCGCGAGCGTTATATACGACGCGGTAGCCTCTGCCTCTGCCAAGCAACTGGACGTTGTAATTTGCGATACCGCTGGGCGCCTTCACAATAAAGGCCATTTAATGGATGAGCTTGCAAAAGTGAAACGCGTTATCGGCAAAAGCGATGCTACCGCACCACACGAAGTTTTACTCGTACTGGATGCCGGCACAGGCCAAAACGCGGTGAGCCAAGCCGAGCACTTTCAAAAGGTGGCAGGCGTTACCGGCCTAGCACTCACAAAATTAGACGGCACCGCTAAGGGCGGCGTTATTTTTGCGCTCAGCCAAAAATTTGGCCTACCAGTACGCTTTATTGGTGTAGGCGAAGCCATCGAAGACTTACAACCCTTTAGGGCAAAAGCCTTTGTCGATGCCCTATTTAATCGCCCTGGGGGCGATGCTTAATGGGGTAGCTGTTTTTGCTGCTTGAGAGTAAACACCGTAAGGAACACCGCTCCGTATGATCGAATTTCACGATGTTTGTAAGCGCTACGCCACAGGGCAAGAGGCGCTCAATAAAGTTAGCTTTACGGTAGAAGAACAAGAAATTGTTTTTTTAACCGGGCACTCAGGGGCCGGTAAAAGCACCCTGATGAAGCTAATCATGTTGATGGAAAAACCGACCAGCGGGCAGGTGATGATCGGCGGGCGTAACCTGGGGCGCTTAGGCAAAAGCCACATTCCTTACCACCGCCGGCAGGTTGGCGTCGTTTTCCAAAACCATCAATTATTATTTGATCGTACGGTGTTTGATAACGTCGCTTTACCGCTGCAAATTTGCGGCATTCACCACCGCGAAGTAGCGCGCCGCGTAAGGGCATCGCTCGACAAAGTGGGCTTATTAAATAAAGAAACCGCTTACCCTGTTTCGCTTTCTGGCGGCGAACAACAGCGCGTAGGCATTGCCCGCGCCGTAGTGAATAAACCCCCACTGTTATTGGCCGATGAGCCAACAGGTAATTTGGACCCCGAACTAAGCGCCGAAATTATGGAGCTGTTTCGCCAGTTTAGCGAAGTCGGCGTAACCGTGATGATTGCAAGCCACGATGTGGAATTAATTAAACGCATGCATCGCCGCGTGCTTACGCTTGAAGGTGGGCAATTAATTCATGATGGAGTCGTGTGGTGAGCCGTAAAATAAAACCCAGCGCAACTAAAAATGCCAACCATAAATCGGCCACACTAAAACCCGAGGCCGCACCTTCGCGCGGTGCCGTACACAGCCAAAATTCAGCAGGGCAAAAATTTAAATCGTGGCGGCAACATCATGTAATTTCTGCTAAAACAAGCTTAATGCGCCTGCTCGGCATGCCATTACAAACCATTATGACATCGCTCGTGGTAGCCATTGCCCTGGCCCTACCCACAACGTTATTTATTGCCATTAACAATGTACAAACCTTGGGCGACAGCTGGGATGCCAACCCTAAAATTTCGGTTTACTTACATTTGCGTGCTCGCGAAGCTGCCATTAAAGGCTTAGAAAAAGAATTGACGCAGCGCACCGATATTAAAAGCGTTGAATATATTTCACCAGCCGAAGCACTGGCCGGCTTCCAAGATATGGCCGGCTTTGGTAATGCACTTGATATGCTAGAACAAAACCCGCTACCACCAACATTAGTCGTAACCCCCACGGCCGCCGCCAGCTCGCCCGCTTTATTGGCCGCACTGGGCGATTCCATTCGCAAAAATAGCTTGGTCGAATCCGTTGATATGGATATGGACTGGGTACGCCGCTTGCGCGAAATTATGGTACTGGGCAAAAAAATCGTCACCATTCTTGCCAGTTTGTTAGGTTTGGGGGTTTTATTAGCGTTAGGCAACAGTATTCGCCTAGCCATCGAAAACCGCCGCGACGAAATAATTATTGTGAAATTAGTAGGCGGCACTAACGGCTTTGTACGCCGGCCGTTTTTATATACCGGTGCTTGGTACGGTTTTTTTGGCGGCACATTAGCGGTGCTACTAGTATCCCTCGGCCATCAATCCCTCGCCGGCTCCGTCGCCAGCCTAGCCGCCGCTTATCAAAGTGGCTTTGTGTTAAAAGGTTTAACGTTTATGGATAATTTTTCGCTATTGGCCGCGAGCACATTTTTAGGATTGTTTTCTGCTTGGTTGGCAGTAGGTAAGCATTTGAGTGAGATAGAGCCTAGGTAAATAAGAGCTACTCTCTACGACTGACTTTTAGCCTATATATTTTGATACGTGGCTTACCCTCTAAGCTAAAAGCCGCTAAAGAATTGCAATTTTATAGTTTTTTACCTCTTACATTCGAATATATTGCCTATGAGATGGATTATCTCATAGGAGCTGAGGGGGATAAGGCAAGCCGCTTTGAGGGGCGCGCCCCAAACTATGGCCCCAATAACTTTATTATGGATAAGTTTAGCGCGCTTAATCCTGCTTTGGCTTTTCAGCCACTTCGTTGTTCACAACATATGGCTCCACACTAGGGGTTACATCAGGTAAATTTTTCAAAGCAGACTTAGCATATTTTTTTAACTTTCCACGCTTTAGACTTGCTTCGAGAGATTCAAGAAAAGAACGATAGCGTGGGTTTTTACTGGCACCTATATATTTACATAACCACGCTAAAGCATCGGTCATCAACTTATCTTTAGTATTTTTTTCAGACCATATCTTTTGCGCAGCAGCATCCAGTAAAGACTCGTTGAAATCAGCATTATTGTAGAGCTTTCTCGCAACTTCTCTTATCGCCATTGCATCATTACTTTCAAGTATTGCTGAAGAGGAGAAAGCTACATCATCCCCCCTGATATTCAGAAATACCCATTTCATGATTGGACGACCGAAAGCTTTAGATATTTTTTCAAGTCGTGCACATGTGCCTATTGCAACCGACGAATTAAGAGCACGCTCATCCGAACGAACCAATTGACCATTATCAAAGATAGAAACTCGGTACTTCGCATTTGAGTGCGGCCTAAGCGCACCAAACCGCCACACATTCCCGTTAACTTCAACAAGATCAACCTGTACAAATCGACCAGTAGTAGTGTTTGCTTTTTCACCTAAAAACTCAATCTCAAGACCAAAATCGTTTGCAGAGCTAACGAGTGAAGCCTGAAGCTCTTCTAACATTGAGCACTCACTCTCGACCTTGGCGAATGCTGCACCAGCTAAAAAACTCGGCGGTTTAAAAAGGACTCGAGCATTCTCGGCCGCCTCTTCACCGGAAAAGCCGAAAGAGGAAAACAATAAAAAGCATAAAAAAACAACTGTATGACGACGCACTTGATATATCCTTAAAAGTTATTGATGCATAAGCTTACTTTAAAGCCAAAAGTAAAAACTATTTCAGTTGCGCTCTTGGGTTATTAAGGATTGCGCGAAGGCTTACATGGGCTGATAACGAAAGGCACAAAAAAAGCCCCAACACTTCTGTTGGGGCTTTTAGAATAATGGTGCCCGGTCGCGGAATCGAACCACGGACACGGGGATTTTCAATCCCCTGCTCTACCGACTGAGCTAACCGGGCGTTTCGGGGTTGCCCCGAAAGAGGCGCGTATTAAACCTGTATCTCTTAGTGGAGTCAAGCAACTTTTTAGGGTTTTTAATTACTTTTAGGAGTATCTGTAACCGTCGACTTAGATTCCGGCACATAGCCCTCGATGACATCTAACTCTGCGCCAGTAAAGAACTTTTCCATTTGCTCGCCAAGGTATTTGCGGCTGCTGGCGTCGAACAAGCTTAGGTGCTTTTCGTTGATTAACCGCGTTTGGTGGGCTAGCCACTCCTGCCAAGCTTGGGCCGATACATTATCGTAGATATCTTGCCCTTTGGCGCCCGGTAGCGGGGCCAAATCTAGGCCTGGAAGGTCTTGCTGGTACTTTTTGCAGAATACGGTGCGGGTCATGTGAAATACCAAATAAGGGGCTGACAAGGCGGCGAGCAAGCTGTTGCCGCCTGATATGACTACTGTTTGCCTTTGGGGCTAAGAAACAAGCTGTTACGCGCGTAATCCAACAGCAGGTGCGGTGGATCGTTGCTTTCTTTGCGCTGTATGGCAGCCCTTAGTTTGAAAATAGAAAGGCCGATAACAGTGATAAGGTCTGTCAGCGCAAAATAAAGGTAGCCATGATTTTTGATGTAGTAGTGCCGCCTTGAATTAAACCAGTACTGCGGTCGACGCTTAATGGCTTTTTTGCCACTACTAATACCGGTAGATGCACCGGCAATATGATAAATTTTACTAGCGGGGTTAACCCAACGTTCGATGTTGTTTTGGTTGGCTCGAAAACACAAGTCCACCTCCTCGAAGTAGAGGAAAAAGGTTTCATCAAAACCATTTAGCCGGTCAAATGCCTGCGCCGTGACCAGAAAAGATGCGCCTGTCAGCCAATCGGCTTGGTGCGGCTCGGTTTGGACGGGTATAGCAATTTTTCCATTCGCGAATATGCGATCCACAACCCCTAAGCGCAAACTGGCACACAGCTCACTAACGGCGCTCGGAAAGCGAAAACCACTGGACCTAGGGTTTCCAGATTTATCCTCCAGCTGACTACACACAAAACCTGCACGGCTGTTCTGCTCTAGGAATTCAACAAGCTTAGGCCGCGTTTCAGGGAAAACTAGGGTATCTGGGTTGAGGAACCAATAGTATTTAGGGTTAAGGCTTTTCGCCGCTGCAACACCCGCATTACACCCAGCGCCAAAACCTAAATTTTTAGTTTGCGGCAACAGGGTAATTTGCGCCGATAAGCTGTTATCTTCTATGTATTTTTTGACCGCCCCAACAGTATTATCACTCGATAAATTATCAACAATAATTAAATGTGCCTGTGACTTTGGCGTTAGCTGATCTTTCACAGAGGCGAGGAAGTCTTCGATAAAGTCTTCGCAATTGTAAGTCACTGTAATAATGGCGGATTCTACGGCTGAGTTCGTCATGAGTACTCTTTAGTTTTGAGTGTGCTGATCGGCGGATTCAGAAGACTGGGGCGGCTGCAAGGTCTTGATAACTTTAGCCGGTACGCCCCCTACTACGGTATAGGGTGCAACATCTTTTGTAACAACAGCATTTGCCCCAATCATCGCGCCATCGCCAATGGTAATATTGCCGACAATAACGGCGCCGGTACCTATTTCTACCGCGTTACCAATGATCGGCTTAGCGTTTAGATCTTTGCGATCAGCAAGGCCAATGGTGGTGTTTTGGCGCAAGTGAACATCGTTACCAATCTCGCGAGCCCCTAAAATCATGCCGCCATGGTGCCATATACGCACACGGCGCCCAACTTTTACCGTGTAGTCTAGCTTTATACCCCAAAACCAATTGATCCAGTGGTAGCAAACTTTATAAAGAATTGAAAAGGGAATACGCAAAATTCGACTACGAATCCCCATTCGCCAATTGCCAAATCGGTGAGTCCAAATTGCCCACAAACCCAACTCTATAAGGCTGCGCTCGTGAGTGTTGTAATCTTCCTTTAGCAGCGAAAATAAAGAGATGCCTGCTGGATTTAGGTTCTTATCCCCACGATTAAGCGGAGGCGCTAGGGGCTTTGTAGAGTTAATGGTATTCGTCACAGAGTTATCCACTCGTATTATTGCCACTGGTTAAAACGGGCACTTATCTATTTTACAGGCACAAATTACGCCTTTATCTTACCCAATAATTTCTTCACTGGTGCGGCAAGGCCAACACTGGCCGGTTGGCTTGGGTTATACCAAAGCTCGGCGCGTTGCTCTAGCGGCGCAGTGTAAGTAGCCGCGGCCTCTTGAACAAGGTTTAGCGGCTTTAGGCTTTGTGCAACAGGGGTAATATCCAGATGATAATGGCTAAAGGTGTGGCGCACAGTGGGGTGAACTACGGCCGCCCCCTGCAGCTTCGCCTTCGGCCAGCGCTGCTTAATGCGTTTGGGCAATGTGTCGATATCATCGAATTCCGGCAAACTCCAAAGCCCCCCCCAAATACCTGAACTTGGGCGCTCCTCTAGTAGCGTGAGGTTATCGCTTTGCAACAGCAACATATAGGTATGCTTTACAGGCAGTGTCTTTTTGGGCTTTTTACCAGGGTAACTGGCCCAGCTATTGTCTTTATAAGCTTGGCAGCTTGTCGCTAGTGGGCATTGGGTACATTTAGGTTTGCTGCGGGTGCAAATGGTTGCACCTAAATCCATCATCACTTGAGTGTATGCGCGGTTATCTTGCTTGCTCGCCTTTTTTGGCGCCAGCGCTTCGGCTATGGCCCATAATGCATTCGCAGTGGCCGTTTGCCCCGGCCAGCCTTCAATCGCGTAATGTCGCGCCAGCACACGCTTCACATTACCATCCAAAATAGCCGCCGGCTTTTGGAAAGCCAAGCTGACTATGGCACCAGCTGTAGAGCGACCAATGCCCGGCAGTGTTGTTAGCTCATCCACAGTGCTGGGGAATTCGCCTGCAAAGTTTTGGCAAACGGCATTAGCGGCTTTGTGTAAATTGCGCGCCCGTGCGTAGTAGCCCAAGCCAGTCCACAAGTGCAATACGTGATCAATAGGTGCCGCCGCTAGCGCTTGCACATTCGGGTAGTGGCCAATAAAGCGCTCGAAATAAGGGATAACCGTATCAACCTGCGTTTGCTGTAACATTATTTCAGACAACCAAACTTTGTAAGGCGATATATCCTGCTGCCAAGGCAAATGCTTGCGGCCATTTACGGCATACCACGCCAACGCGCGGTTAACAAAACTTTTGGCTTGGGAGTGGTGAATGGCTATTGTCATAATTACAGCTGGCAGTGGCACAATACGTAAGGCAGGCTATGGTAATGGTTCACACCCAAATAAGCACCCCGCTATCCGCTCGAGCAAGTAATTAATGGAATACCCTAGTGCGAACTAAAACATGGTATTTGCTAGGCCTACTGGCGATGCTTCTGCTTCCCTTACTGGTTAAATTACCGGCTTACTCGCCAACGTGGCAAGCTTTAAACGATACCGCCCATTCGGTGCTTTTTTTACTGCTGTGTATAGGTTTTGCGGCATTTTATAAGCTGCCCGGCCAACACATAATTACAACTCGCAGCTGGCAGCTTTTGTGGGCCGCACTACTAAGCGGCGGTGTGGGCATTGAGGTGCTGCAGTCGTTTATCGGCCGATCTGCCAGCGTGTATGATGTTTTTTTGGATAGCATCGGCATTGGTGTTGGCTCACTACTGTACTGCGCCTGGCAGCAAAAGCGAGCATCGTTAGCCGCCATTGCCTGCGCATTAATGATGTTTGCCTTTATTAATCCATTGTGGGTCAGCTACCATTCGCACCTGCTCCACAAGCAGCTCCCTATAGTGTGTAACTTTGATGGCCCTTGCCCATGGGCGCTGGGGTTTAACCAAGGGCGCTTCAAAACACTCAAACCCCATATGCCAAAAAATTCACTGTGGCCTAACAACAACTCTGAATTTGGCCTCTTAAACTACCCTGCAGCGCCTTATCCTGGCATAGGTATACAAAATGCTTTTGCCAGCTGGGCAGGCTATAAAGAGCTATGCGCAGAACTCTATTGGCCCTATTTATTCGACAGCCAAATAGGCATCCATATTCACGATGCCAACTTCCCCCATAAAAGCGACAAATTCGACAGCACGGCAGCGCTAAAACCCGGCGCAAACACCGTATGTATTTCTTTAGAGGTTGTGGCAAAAAACGTTGATTTAACAGCCGCTAAAACACTCATTTACTACAAACCAGCGCCCAAAGATGCTGGCGAGCTGTATTTGGATAATATTCGGCTACGGTAATGGCAACTGTAAAATCACGTTAAATATGATGCTCTAGAATTGAATAAGCCAACAGTAGCGTGCCACTATGGTGCCATACATTGCGCACATTCGTGCGCTGCTAAATTAATTTCTAAAATATAGGTATTACACAACATGAATATTACTGTTAAAAATTCTGTCCTTTCGCTCAGCATCGCGGCTGTATTTACCATCTGTACCGGCTGCTCCAAACAAGAAGCACCAGAAGATAATAGAATGTTAGATAACGTGAGCGAAACAACACAGCAAACTTTAGATAACATTAAAGAGAGCTCAACCGAGGTTGTCGAAGCAGCAAAAGAAAGCCTTGATGAAGGCATAGATAAAACAAAAAAAGTTGCTAGCGATATTAAAAATAAAACCGAAGCGGGCATCGAAAGCGCAAAAGAGGCCGCAAGTGATGTAGCCGATGCAACACAAGAGGGCTATGAAGATACAACAGATAAAGCCGAAGAACTTAAGGAAGACGGCAAGGCGCTGTTAAACAAATTCTAAGCCCAAAAAAGTACAGCAATAGCGCACATCCAGTTACACCCAGCTAAAGTGGGGAGTGCGCTAAGCCGCTACTACCGAAGCACCTCGGTTAAAAAATAAAAGCAGCACAATAGTGCAGGCATCAATAAATAGCCTAAGCCTTGCACCCTTTGTGAACGTAAAGCAAAGTGATATTTCGCTAGCCTTCTGTAATGGGGTTCATTAAACTTCTGTTTATTAAGGCATTAATGCAATTCAGTAGAATCTGGTACGCATACTGCTTTAGTTCTGTTATTCGTACCCTTGTATCTCAAAGTCGAATACAACAATTTGAATCAATAGAGCGCTAGGGTTCCGGCTGCTATGGCAGCGCTGGTCCGAGAGCACTCAACCTTGAAGTTTAAGGTTACACGGCGGGATAAAAGCCCGGGAGAACCAGATGGCGATATTGCCAGGGTACTCCATGTCCAAGTGTAAACTAAAACTGAAAGGTGTCCACCATGAAACGATTATCCCTCCTGCTTTTTGTTCTACTTTTTTCGAGTAATACCTTTGCTGCCGATAAATTTAAAATCTGCTGGTCCATCTATGTAGGCTGGATGCCGTGGGCCTATGGCGCCGAGACTGGCATTGTTAAAAAGTGGGCCGATAAATACGACATCGAAATTGATGTGGTGCAAATTAATGACTACGTCGAATCCATTAACCAATACACCACCGGCGGTTTTGATGCCTGCACCATGACCAATATGGATGCGCTAACTATTCCTGCAGCTGGCGGCGTGGATAGCACGGCACTGGTTGTTGGCGACTTTTCCAACGGCAACGATGGTGTCGTGTTAAAAGGTAAAACCAAACTTAAGGAAATAAAAGGCCAAACGGTCAATTTGGTAGAACTTAGCGTGTCCCATTACTTGCTCGCCCGCGCATTAGATACTGTAGGTATGAGTGAAGCAGACATTAAAGTGATGAACACCTCCGATGCCGATATGGTAGCGGTTTACGGCACCAAAGATGTCACGGCTGTATCCACCTGGAACCCACTACTCAGCGAAATAACCAGCATGCCTAAAAGCACTAAGGTTTTCGATTCGTCACAAATTCCCGGTGAAATTATTGACTTATTAGTGGTGAATACCAAAACGCTAAAAGCCAACCCTAAATTGGGTAAAGCTTTAGTCGGTGCTTGGTACGAAATTATGGGCTTAATGGCCGCCGACGATAAAAGTGGTATTGCTGCGCGCACCTACATGGCACAAGCTTCTGGCACCGACTTAGCCGGTTACGATGCGCAGCTTGCCAGCACCAAAATGTTTTACACCCCCGAGCAAGCACTGGAGTTAACTAACAGCAAAGCCTTACTTAATACCATGAAAAGCGTGGCAGAATTTTCGTTCGATCACGGGTTGCTAGCAGGGCCCCCTAGTAATAATCAACCGCATTGTCTAAGATTTGCTCGTTTTTATAACCTTTAGCGAGAATTGAGTGACCTTAGACGAATGTACGGCTCATATTACTGATCCGAGACAAGATAAAAACAAGAAATACGCGTTATCGAGCCTCCTGCTGATCATATTTTCCTCAACCATCAGTGGATATGACACCCCAGAAGCTATGGTTGAATTTGCCAAGCTAAAGCATGAATGGCTCCAGCGTTTTGTCACTTTAGACTCAATACCTTGTGTTGAAACGCTACGTTTTTTCATTTGCTCAATAAATACAGAGGAGTTAATAAAAGGCTTCGAAGCATTCATTCAAGAGGCAGGTGAAGGGGATATTATTTCGATTGACGGCAAGACTATGAGAGGTACAAGGCATAGCGCTCTAGATACCATTCACATGGTAAGTGCTTGGTCAAAAAAACAAGGGGTAACGTTGACGGCGCTAAAAACTAAAGACAAATCAAATGAAATACAAACGATTCCTTTGGTGCTTGATCTAATCGATATTAACGGTGCCATTGTTACAACGGATGCAATGGGCTGCCAAGTAAAAATAGCCGATAAAATTCGCAGTGGGGGAGGCGATTATGTACTTCAACTAAAAGACAACCAAAAGGCGTTACGTGCTGAGATAGAAGCGTATTACCACAAATTAAGACGCGAAGACTTTGCCAACACAACCCATGATACCTATGAAGAAGTCGATAAAGGTCATGGTCGAATTGAGCAAAGAAAAACGCATCATGTAGAAATTAGCGGCTGGGTTAATTCAGCGAGAAAATGGTGTGATGCTAATTCACTGATTCGTGTCGAACGCAATACAATAAAAGGCGAAAAAGAGTCATCAGAAGTTTCTTGGTATTTAAGCTCTTTGGCGGTTGACGCGCAACGCGGCGCCGATGCAGTTCGAAGTCACTGGGGAGTTGAAAATAATTTACACTGGCAACTCGATGTTACCTTCAAAGAGGATGAATGTAGGCTCGCATCTGGAGCGGCGGCAATGGCTGTTATAAAAAGGTTTTGCATGAATTTGCTAAAGGTTAACGATACGAGTAAGCGCAGATTAAAACACCGAGTCATGGCCTCCGCTATTGATGATGACTATAGGGCAAAAATTCTACTGTCTGTCTAATTATTGCTAGGAGGCCCTGGGGTTGCTAGGCGATGGCGCACCGGATGCTGGCTTTATTGGTATTGAAATGCCTGCAGGCACTTACGGCAGTAAGAGCAATGTGAAATTCCGCTTTGATCCTACGTACATGCAAATGGCTGCTGACGGCACCTTGTAAACCACGCCGCCCCACACGCATTGTGCGGGGCACCGTTTTAAACGGCGATGTAGGATTTACCCGTGAAAAAACTTATTAATTACTCCCCAAAACGCGGCAACGGTTTTTTGCTGGGCTTGCTTCCATTTGTTTTGCTGCTCGCAGTTTATTTAATTAATTCTGAACTGCGCTTGGCCGAAAACCCTGACGACAAATTGCTGCCGGCCTTTAGCCAAATGGCCGACTCCATGCACCGCTTAGCGTTTGAGCCCAGCAAGCGCAGTGGCGATTACCCTTTTTGGAGCGATACATTAAGCAGCTTAACGCGCCTAGGTATGGGCGTTGCTATCGCCGCATTATTGGGTTTAACAATGGGCGTGCTAACCGGTGCGCTGCCAGTAATTGGCGCGAGTTTTTCGCCATTATTAACGGTGATATCGCTGGTGCCGCCGTTAGCTTTGCTGCCTATCTTATTTATTGTATTTGGCCTTGGCGAAGTGTCTAAGGTGGCCTTAATCGCCATTGGCATTACGCCGTTTATTGCCCGCGATATGGAGCGGCGCACGCGCGAAATTCCTCACGAACAATTAGTTAAAGCGCAAACCTTGGGTGCCAATACCAGCCAAATTTTAGTGCGTGTCTTACTGCCGCAGGTGATGCCGAAATTGATTGATTCGGTGCGTTTATCGCTGGGGGCTGGCTGGCTGTTTTTAATTGCCGCCGAGGCCATCGCTGCTACCGATGGTTTGGGTTATCGCATCTTTTTGGTTCGGCGTTATATGTCGATGGATGTGATATTGCCCTACGTCGCTTGGATTACCTTGCTCGCGTTTTTATTTGATATTGCGCTAGCCAAACTTAACGACCGACTGTTCCCTTGGCATAAAGAGGTATAAGTGATGATTGAAGCCAAGAATATTTGGAAAAGTTACGGCGACGCGGTGATTTTAGAAGGCATTAATATCACCGTACAAGAAGGCGAATTTGTAACCTTAGTGGGCACGTCAGGCTGCGGTAAAAGTACCTTTTTAAAAATGCTACTCGGTACCGAATCCATTAGTAAGGGCAGCCTATTATTAGATGGCAAACCCATTCCCAGCGAACCCGGCGCCGACCGCGGTATTGTGTTCCAACAATATTCTGTATTCCCACACATGACAGTGCTGGATAATGTCATTGCCGCCAAAGGCTTTTTAAAGCGCTCGCTCACCGGCTACCTATTCGGCAAAGAAGCCAAGGCCGCCCGCGCCGAAGCCACCACCATGCTAGAGGAAGTTGGCTTAAGCCACGCCCTTAAGCGCTACCCGCACGAACTTTCTGGTGGGATGAAACAACGCCTCGCCATAGCCCAAGCGCTTATCGCCAAACCGCGCATATTGTTATTGGACGAACCCTTCGGCGCACTCGACCCCGGTATTCGCGCCGATATGCACAAGCTAGTACTTAAGCTGTGGCGCGAATACAAACTCACCGTGTTTATGGTGACGCACGACCTGAAAGAAGGGTTTTACCTCGGCACGCGGCTATGGGTATTCGACAAACTGCGCATCGACGAACAAGCCCCCAACGCCTACGGCGCCACCATTACCTACGATTTATCGGTTGGCGAAATGGCCTCTGATCTTTACCAAGAAATTAACGACAAAGTGGGGCAAGACGAACAAGAACCCCCAACGGAGACCTCTGCATGACGCCTTACACTACAACGCTGCAAAGCGGCGGCCATTGGTCGCTGCGCGTGCGGCGCGGTTTGCAAATGACACTCACCGACATATCCGGCAACGGCAACCTCGGTATGCTGTTTTACAACCCCGAAAACCTGCTAGAACGTTACAACGCCCCCGACACGTTAAAGTGCCAGCACACCTTTAAGCTGACACAAGGCCATTGCTTATATTCCGATATGGGGCGCATTTTCGCCTCGATTACTGGCGATACAGTTGGCTGGCACGAAACCGTATGCGGCAACAGTCACGCCAGCCACATTAGCGAAAAGTGGGGCGCGCGCGACTATCAAAACGACCGCAACCAATGGCATCAAAACGGTAACGATGCCTTTTTGGTAGAACTAGCCAAGTACGGCCTAGGCCGCGCCGACATGGCCGCCAACATTAACTTTTTTAGCAAAGTCACCAGCAACGAACAGGGTGATTTACGGCTTGCCGAAGGCAATAGCCCCGTCGGCAGCCAAATTACCCTGCGCTTTGAAATGGACACCCTCGTACTACTTCACAGCTGCCCTCACCCACTAAACACGGCAAGCCATTACCCGCGCCACGAAATCGGCATTGCATTAAGTACCGCCGCGCCGGTCACTAAAGATGACGAGTGCAAAAATGCCTGCGCCGAAAACCAACGCGGTTTTGCTAATAACGCGCTCTATCACTTGGGCATAGATAGCTTAAGCATGGGGGCGTCACGATGATTATCGCCAGCAAGCTTCAACCCGAAAACGCCATCGAACGCAAAACCGTCGCCGCTGGCGATTACAGCCTTAACTTAATTAAAGCTGGGCAAGTGGTGCGCATCGTGGATTTAGAAGGCAACCAAGCAGCCGATACCTTGTTCTACAACGCCAACAACCCCAGCGAACGCTACAGCGCTACCGATACCCTGCGCGAGCAAGGCAATTTATACCTTACCGCCGGCAGCCAACTGCGCTCTAACGATAACAACGTGATGCTAGAAATTGTGGCCGATACCTGCGGCCGCCACGACACCATCGGCGGCGCCTGCGCGACGGAATCAAACACCGTGCGTTACGACCTCGAAAAACGCTGCATGCACGCCTGCCGCGATAGCTGGATGTTAGCCATCGCCGAGCACCCCGAATACGGCATAGCCAAGCGCGATATCAGCCACAACATTAATTTTTTTATGAACGTGCCCGTTACGCCCGAGGGCGGCTTAACGTTTGAAGATGGCATTTCGGCCCCCGGCAAATACGTAGAGCTGCAAGCCAAAATGGATATTGTGATGCTGGTCTCCAACTGCCCTCAACTGAACAACCCCTGCAACGGCTACAACCCTACTGCGATTGAATGGTTGGCTTGGGATGCTTGAGCAAGCAAAAACTCAATAGAGTAACGCGGCTTGTGATTTCAGGACGTTGGAGGCATGGATGCCGACATAGAGCGTACATGGATGTATTCACAGCGTGCCTGAAATTACAGGCCGCATTGCTCAGCTCCAATGTCCAGCACACTTGCAAACTGACTCAACAATATTGATCACAATAAAATGAACAACCCCGCGCGGTGGACGGCCACCTTCAATAGCGCGCCAACTGGGACGACCCAGCGAAGGTTTGAACATGTTTAACACAGTGTTAATCGCCAACCGCGGGGCCATTGCCACCCGCATCATTCGCACACTTAAAGCCATGAAGATTACGGCTGTTGCGGTATATGCCGAATCCGATGCCGACAGCCTGCACGTCAAGCACGCCGATATCGCCATACCCCTAGGCGAAGGCGCCGCTGCCGAAACCTACCTTAACATCGATAAAATATTGGCCATCGCTAAGCAAACCGGCGCGCAAGCTATTCACCCGGGCTATGGCTTTTTGAGCGAAAACGCCGACTTTGTGCGCCGCTGCGAGGCGGAAGGCATTGCCTTTATTGGCCCCACCCCCGAGCAAATGTTGGCCTTTGGATTAAAACACCGCGCCCGCGAACTGGCCGAAAAAGCCGGTGTGCCGCTACTGCCCGGCTCCGATTTACTCAACGATTTAGAATCCGCCTGCCTAGCCGCCAACAATATTGGCTACCCCGTAATGCTAAAAAGCACCGCCGGTGGTGGTGGTATTGGTATGCAACTGTGCCATAACGAAGCCACCCTACGCGCCAGCTTTGATTCGGTAAAACGGCTAGGTGCCAACAACTTCGCCGACGATAGCGTATTTTTAGAAAAGTTTATTGCCAAAGCACGCCACATTGAAGTACAAATATTTGCCGACGGTGCAGGCCAAGCGCTGGCCTTAGGCGAGCGCGATTGTTCTAGCCAAAGGCGCAACCAAAAAGTGGTAGAAGAATGCCCCGCGCCCAACCTGCGCGATAGCGTGCGCCAGCAACTACACCAAACCGCCGAAACCCTATTAGCCTCGATTAACTATCGCAACGCTGGAACTGTAGAATTCATTTACGACATGGAAAGCGAACAGTTTTACTTTTTAGAAGTAAATACTCGCTTACAGGTAGAGCACGGCGTTACTGAAGAAGTCTACGGTGTTGACCTTGTAAAATGGATGATAGAACTGGCCGCAGGTAAAAGCCCTGATCTTACCGCCATCAAACCCCAGCTAACCCCCAAAGGCCACGCCATTCAAGTGCGCGTTTACGCCGAAGACCCATACCGCGATTTTCAACCCAGCCCCGGTTTGCTCTCGTATGTTAAATGGCCTGAAGGTGACGGCATCCGCATAGACTCCTGGGTGGAATCCGGCATTGAAGTACCACCCTACTTCGACCCCATGCTGGCCAAAGTCATTGTGCACCAGCCCGACCGCGCACAAGCCTTAAACGCACTGGCTAACACCTTAGCCGATTGCGATATTTACGGCACCGAAACCAACTTAGGCTATTTGCGCGCATTGGTTGCCGACCCAGTATTGCAACAAGGCCAAGTACATACCCGCTACCTTAACGACTTTCACTTTACCCCGCTGCGGGTCGATGTACTGAGTGGCGGCACCCAAACAACACTGCAAGATTACCCCGCCCGGCAAGGCTACTGGGATGTGGGCGTACCGCCTTCTGGCCCGTTTGATAACTACAGCTTTAGGCTAGCCAACCGCGCGCTGGGCAACCCTGCCGATGCCGCCGCGCTAGAAATTACCCTACAAGGGCCGAGCTTAGTCTTCAGCCAAGCCACCACCATCGCCCTGGCCGGCGCCGCGATTGATGCGCAATTGGATAACACCCCCGTTGCTCCTTACACCCCCATTACCGTAGCCGCCGGCCAAACCTTGGTATTAGGGCGCATCAAAGAAGCTGGCGCACGGGCCTACCTTGCCGTTGCTGGAGGCTTTGATTGCCCAGCCTATTTAGGCTCGCGCTCTACCTTCACGTTAGGGCAATTTGGTGGCCATAACGGGCGCGCCTTACGCACAGGCGATGTACTGCATTTACAGCAACCGGTAGAAGGCGCGCAACCAGCGCAAGAAGCAATACCGGCAACCCTGCAACCACAACTGGGGCACCACCATCACATTCACGTGATCTACGGCCCACACGGCGCGCCCGACTTTTTTACCGACGACGACATTCAAACCTTTTTTGCGACCCAATGGGAGGTGCACTACAACTCTAGCCGCACCGGTGTGCGCTTAATTGGCCCCAAACCCCAATGGGCGCGCAAGGATGGTGGCGAAGCCGGCTTGCACCCCTCCAATATTCACGACAACGCTTACGCCTTTGGCAGCATCGACTTTACCGGAGATATGCCGGTAATCCTCGGCCCCGATGGCCCATCGCTGGGCGGTTTTGTTTGCCCTGCAACAGTGATAACCGCCGATCTATGGAAGCTAGGCCAACTGCGCGCCGGCGATAAAATTACCTTTGTGCCTACCACACTCAAAAGTGCCGTGCAGCTAGAAGCCGAGCAAACGTTAAGCCTGCAAACGTTGCAAACACCTAGCGAGCAGCCCCCTCTAATCACTACAGACATCGGCTCGCCCATACTCAAAACGCTGGCCGCCGAGCGCTTTGGCGACTGCATTGTTTATCGCGCCGCTGGCGACCACTTCTTACTTGTGGAGTACGGCGAACAAGTACTCGATATTCGCCTGCGCTTTCGCGCCCACGCCTTGATGCAATGGCTGCAAAAAAATCCATTACCCGGTATGCGCGAACTCACGCCCGGCATTCGCTCGCTGCAAATTCACTACAACAGCCAACAACTGAATATAACGCGCCTGCTGGATTACCTAGAGCAAGCCGAGGCCGAGCTAAGCCAGCAGTTGGCTAACCTTGCCGTGCCCTCGCGCATCGTTAATATTCCGCTCAGTTGGGATGACGAAGCCTGCCAATTGGCCATCAATAAATACAGCCAATCGGTACGAGCCAACGCACCCTGGTGCCCCAGTAACCTTGAATTTATTCGCCGTATTAATGGGCTAGATAGCATCGATGATGTGAAGAAGATTGTCTTTGATGCCAGCTATTTGGTGATGGGCTTAGGCGATGTTTACCTGGGTGCGCCGGTTGCCACCCCTATCGACCCACGCCACCGTTTAGTCACAACCAAATACAACCCCGCCCGCACGTGGACGGCCGAAAACTCGGTGGGTATTGGTGGCTCATACATGTGTGTTTACGGCATGGAAGGCCCCGGTGGGTATCAGTTTGTGGGCCGCACGCTGCAAATGTGGAACCGCTACCGCCAAACCCACGAGTTCAGCCAGCCGTGGCTATTACGCTTTTTTGACCAGATTCGTTTTTACGAAGTAAGCAACGAAGAACTCAGCAAAATTCGCCGCGACTTCCCACAAGGCCGCTACCCCATCACCATCGAAGAAGCCGAGTTTTCCCTGGCCGATTACGACACCTTTTTGGCCGACCAAGCCGACAGCATCGAGGGCTTTAAGCACATGCGCCAGCAAGCCTTTGCCGACGAGCTAAGCAACTGGCACGCCACCGGCCAATTCAATTTCGACGCCCCCGAAGCCGACAGCACAGATAACGACATTACATGGCCAGAAGACGCGATCGTGGTCGATAGCTCGGTATCCGGCAGCGTTTGGCAGCTTGAAGTAGAAAAGGGTCAAACAGTAGAAGCCGGCCAAACGCTGGTGATTTTGGAATCCATGAAAATGGAAATCCCCATTTATGCCCCCACAGCCGGAGTCGTTTTAGAAGTACTCCCCAGCAACGGTAGCCGCGTGAATGCCGGCCAAGCATTGGTAATTATTGAGGACCAGCAATGACACTAGATATGGGTTTTGACGCCCTGAAAAATGCCTACGCCAATACCGAATTAACCCCCGAGCAGGTGATGGCCGATATTCGCCAGCGGGCCAATAGCTATAGCGATTACAACATTTGGCTGCACCTACTGAGCAAAGCCGAGCAAGCACCGTGGTTAGACGCGCTAGCGCAAAAAGACCCCGCCACCCACCCGCTGTGGGGCATTCCCTTTGCAATTAAAGACAATATAGACCTTGCCGGCATTCCCACCACCGCCGGTTGCGAGGCGTTTGCCTATACGCCAGAGGCCTCTGCTCAGGTTGTACAGCAGTTAATTGACGCCGGCGCTATTCCCGTGGGTAAAACCGCACTGGACCAATTCGCCACCGGCCTGAACGGCACCCGCTCAACCATCGGCCCTTGCCATAACGCCTTTAACCCTGGCTACATTAGTGGTGGTTCTAGCTCGGGCTCGGCGGTCGCGCTCGCTTTAGGGTTATGCAGCTTTAGCTTGGGCACCGACACTGCCGGCTCTGGCCGCGTGCCCGCGTGCTTCAATAACTTAATTGGCTTAAAACCCAGCCGAGGCTTGCTTAGCGCTAGCGGCTTAGTGCCCGCGTGCCGCAGCCTAGATTGCATCAGTATTTTTGCCTTTAATACCGACGATGCCAACCAAGCTTTAGCCGCCGCCGAAGGCTTTGACCCCAGCGACGATTACAGCAGCGCCAACCCCTTTGGTAACCAAGCCCGCCACTACGGTAAACGCGCAGGGCCACTAACAATCGGCATTATTCCGCAAAGCCAGCTGCAGTTTTTTGGCGACGACGATTACCAACAAGCCTATGCCGAGACCCTCGAGGCTTTAGCCAGCGAAGGCGTGAACCTTGTCGAGATCGATTACGCCCCCTTTGCCGAAGCCGCAAAGCTGCTTTACGAAGGCCCTTGGGTCGCCGAGCGTTACTTAGCCACTCAACCCTTAATCGACGATAACCCCGAAGCCATATTCCCCGTAGTGCGCGAAATTATTGCCCCCGGCGGTGCCCCGCGTGCCACCGATTTATTCACTGCCGAATACCGCCTCAACGGGTTAAAGCGTGCCTGCCAAGCACAAATAGCCAGCGTGGATTGTTTGCTTACGCCAACGGCAGGGCGGTTATTTACAATAGAAGAAATGCTCGACAAACCGATTAAACGCAATAGCGAGCTGGGCTACTACACCAACTTTATGAACTTGGCCGACTTAGCCTCCATCGCCGTGCCCACCCAATTCACCCCCGCCGGTTTGCCCTTCGGCATTACCTTAGTGGGGCAAGCTTTTAGTGACCGCGCACTGCTCAGTATTGCCAATCACATTCAAGCCTTATTCCCACTGAATAAAGGCACCCTGCCGTACCCCACCAAGCCCAGTAACACAGCGCCAACCGCTAACCCTAATACCATTGATGTTTTAGTGTGTGGCGCACACCTGCAGGGCTTACCGCTTAACTGGCAACTGACCGAACGCGGCGCCACCCTAAAAGCCAAAACCCAAACCGCCCCCCACTATCGCATGTTCGCCCTAGCCGGCGGCCCACCTTTTAGGCCGGGGTTAATTGTGGACAAAGACAAAGGCGCCGCCATTGAAGTTGAAGTATGGACTATGCCCATACAAGAATTTGGCAGCTTCGTCGCAGGCATTCCGGCGCCCTTAGGGATTGGCAAGGTGGAGCTGGAAAACGGCGAATCGGTGTGTGGGTTTATTTGTGAGGGGTATGGGATTGAAGGGGCGCAGGAGGTTACGCATTTTGGCGGCTGGCGGGGGTATTTGGCTGCTCAAAATAAGTCTTAAACGATACTCATGCTCCAAGAATTCAGCATCAAACAATTTATACTTACAAGCCAAGTTTGTGCATAGACGTGTCGTTAATTTACATTTATATTCTCGCCGCCTCAGCAGCAAATTTTGACACCGTTAAATTGAGGTGCATAGCCTCCAATCTTCGGACACGATTTACCCAAAGGAAAGACAACGGAAATGACATGAACAAGACAATTAATACCCTCTCAATATCAAGCATTTTACTCGCATTAAGTGCATGCGGCTCAGATAACCGTTCAACTGATGATTCCCTGGCGAGTTCATCCTCTATGTATTCCAATAGTAGCCTGGCCAGTACTAGTAGCTCATCACTGACATCTGCTGATAGTGATTCTTCAGCTAATAACTCAAGCACTCCAAACAACGCCAACAATATAAGCACCGCTCTTGATGGTGTTTGGTTTAAAGACTGCTTTGCGGAAGACTCATCTGACCCTGATACGTTTTATGACACCGTTGAAGTAACCTTCGACAACGGTAACGTTTCAACAAATATTCATGTTTACACAGATTCTGACTGCACAAACCCTATGCCATTAGCGCCAAATCCTACAGCCCAAGGGACTTTCTCTATTGGCGCGAGCTTTACATCCGGTGACGGCATCACCGTGCAAGAACTGGATGTTCACTTAACAGAAGCGAATGGCGCACCTTTCGACGAATACTCGTACAATATTTTTTACATTGACGGTGATCAACTGTTTACCGGAGGAGAAGACGCAGAAACCCCCAGCGAACGCCCAACAATGCTGGACTTCACATCGGCCTTTATTAAACAGTAAATAAAGTTCTGCTCAGTAAAAGTAGTAGCCTTCACCCGTAGACTTAAAATGGGTGAAGGCTTAGGCTTAATTCTAGCGATATTAGTAATATCGATTAATTCACAACCTATCTCGCTGTTATCTATTGCTACATCTAATGCAATCAACCGCCCGCTTGCCAGCGTATAGAGCAAACCGTCAGTTTCACTCTCGACGAACCAATAGCAAAATGTTCTACTAACGTTTTCTATTCCAAAGATATAAGAAATTTTCTATCTTTATCCCCCTCTATTATCTAATTTAGCGCTGTCCTTGTAGGCTATTCAATGTACGGAATATATACCCGATGATAACTCCAGTGGAGAAAAAATTAGTACAGGAAAAGAATAAATTTTATCTTCTACTAGCGATTTACATTTCCCTTATGCCAATCGGCATAATAATCATTTTAAGCGTTATGTATTATGGCCTGCACATCTACATGATTGTTTTAGGGTTACTACTGTGCAGCGCATTTATTGTTGGTACTTGGGATTTATGCGCACAGAGAAAGAAGCTTGCGTTCGAGCGTGACCCCGAAAACGTGAAAAGCCCAAATCTATTTGATGTCGAAGACATGGAATCGATGTTTGACCATAGCCACTACCCAGACTTTCCAGTGACAGGCTATATATCTGCTATTGTATTTTTTGCCGTGGGTCTTGGTTTATTCTTCCACCCTGGGCTGGCAATGATGGGGTTTGAAGGCCAAATTAAAGCTAAAAGCTGGCCAACAGTCGAAGGGGTTGTCGTGCATTCAAGAGTACTCGAACACCCTATACCCAGCACTAATCGCCCGTATAAAGCCGAGCTACTCTTTCGCTATGAAGTAGACGGGAAAAGCTATAACCTCGATGAGCCCTACAGGGGCCAAAGCCTAAGCTGGCGAGATAACATGAGTGCTTACAAAGAGCGTTCACGCTATAAAACCGGCGCTCCTGTCACTATTCACTACGAGCCAGGGAATCCTTACAACGCCACTATTGAAGTTAAGTTAAGCATGTGGTCGATTGTGCAATTTTGGATATTGGCTTTTTGTATTTACCTGGGTTTCACTTTCCTTGCTGGCTCAACGCAGCAAACGTGGCGATTTATACAATCAAGAAAAGATAGATAACTTATTTTTACTGAAAGAAATTGATTTTGAATTCTTTCATTCTGCGCTCTTGATATTCCAGCCAATCAGTATCGCTAAGGTGGCTTAAGCTGGTGTTGCGCTCAATGTCTAATGTCTGTCGAAATGCTTGCAAAGCGCTTTGATAATTTAGCGCCTGCGCTTGCTGCGCCTGGCGGCGAACTAAACGCTGTTTTTCTTTTTGCGCAGGTGCTGCAGCCAAATATTTCTCTGCAAGATTTATTGCTAAAGTCGAATTCGATTGCAGCTCTTGGCTAAAAAAACGTTTAGCCGCGCCATAAGCATCTACGCTATTGTTTTCCGGCTGCTCTTCAAGCCAGGCATCGAAAACTTGAAGTTTGCCAGCAACAGATAGTCCCTGGCTTTCACGCCTTAGCGAATCGAGCTGTAAACTTTTATCGTAAAAGGCCAGCTCTTCAAAAAAAATCTCCTTCGCTAAATCACCCCAAACACTGTCATAAACCGATTTCACCACCGCAATTTTTTGCTCTAAGGGTTGGCCTAAAGCATACAGCTCGTATTCTAGGGTTTCATTAAACGCTTGCCGCTTTGCGGGGTACTCTTTTATTAGGCGGTAACGCTCGGACTCCAGCTGGGGCTCTATTCGCCTTAGCTGCTCTTGGCAATTATTCTTTATCTGGCACTTTTTCCAAAAAGCTTCGATAAAAGCAATAATCTTGGTATTTGGAATATGATGAATATCTACTAATAAATTATCAATAGGTGTCTCTACACTGGAACTTGCGAATGCTGGTACGTTTAGGGCCGGCATATGCTCTACCACTGGGGCCGAAGTAATCGCGACTGGGCTAATATTTTTCTTTTGAATCGTATAGAAAAAAACAATACCCGCACAAGCGGTGATTATCAGTAGGCTAAATATAACGGGCTTTTTTTGCATCATTCAATAAAAGCTTCTACGGGAAAGTGATCCGATAAATCCCATAAATTCCATAGCGCAGGTGAGGTACTGCGCGGAATGCGCACATTATTAACTAACGAACTTGATGCACCATACTGCTCACTGACTAACACATAATCGAGGTATTCAATATGGTCCCCGCCAGACCCAAATGCAGAGCCATGCACATTAATAAACGGGTCAAAAGTAGCTTTAGAATACCCAGTATATTCTGGCTCGGCGGCCTCTAAGGTTGCTAGCATTTGCTGGTAATCCTCAGGGAATAGCCATTTATTGACATTAAAATCACCACCATAAATTACCGTCTCGTTTTTAGGTATTTCCATAGCTTCGGTAAAATCACGCATTTGCTGGAACTGATTCTGCCGATATAAGCGTGCAATATCACTATCAAAAGAAGCCGTATGAGCAGAAAAAATATGGTAAGAGCGGCCATTTTTTATCACCTCCATGTAATTAATGCCTTTGTCTGCTAGGCAATCGTTACCGGCACAATCTGGAAAATATGCCTGTGCCTGCCGCACAATAGGGTAACGGCTTAACAAAATGACACCGCCATTAAATAGATTAGGGTTTGGGCTATTCAACATGTTGGAAACATAGGTATAACCGAACTCCTCCTCTAATGTATTGACCAAATTTTCGTATTCGTTGGAAAAAGCCTCCTGCAATAATAAAACATCGTATTGCTGTAAATACGGCGGCATAGCCTGCAAACGCACTTTAATTTCGTCAGATATAAAAGGAAGGGCCCATATATTATAACTAAGCACCGAAAGCTTATCTGCTGATGGATCCAGCTTTGCTGGCGAATAAGCCTGGGTATAAACGTAATGAATATCCTCGTAAAGGCCTTTGTTTTTAGCTTTAAAAGCAAGCTCAGCCGTTAATCCATTAGCTTGTTTAAGTTCGATGCGATAAATGTTTTGATCGGTTTGTAAAGGTAGCGGAGCACTATCAACCAAAGCGCTAAAACTTAACGAGGAGCCAGTCTGTAAAGATATAATTTTTTGCTGCAATTCAACATTAATATGCTCGCCTTCGACGTGTGTCGAAAACAAGAACTCTTGCCCCGCTACGGAGTAATCTTGGCGATTAATGCGAAGAATAAGCTGCGTACTATAAGGTGGAATGCTTTTTTCCTGCACGGTATATTGTTGGCTTTGCTGCAATAATGCATCACCACTTTGTTGTACCTGAACATTTAGTGTTTGATGGGTATTATTAACAAAAAAGATATCGCTATAAGGGGAGTTATCTGGCGCATCGCCCACACAAGAGGTAAGCAAAAAACACATCACTAATACAGCCCAAGAATAACGAGTAATCATGCAAAAAATCACTTAAAGTAAAACCAACAGCGCATACGATGCCGCACCAAAAATGAACAGCTCCTCAAAAAATGAGAGTAAGCAACCGCAAAACGATAGCATAAGTTGCGTTTATAGGTGTGGGTTTTACTCGTTTTACCATGCCAGTTCACAGAGTCGCCACTTTTGCTATTAGCGCAACGAATGTTCTACACAATTGGGAAGATGAATAGACTAAAAGCTCATTTTATGACATAAAGCCCGCCTTTCATTAACCAATAGCCGCGAATGCACGCTATCACCCTGCAGTGCCGATAATCCGGTTTTAATAGCCAACAGGGGTTCAATAGCTTGATGCTGGCCAATCCTATGAATGGCGATTAGCTGGTGATCTCCCCGAATTAGGCTTCACCATCCAGTGTATCAATTGCACAACCACACCAAAGTAGTAGTGAGTATGTTTTTTAGAGTTACCTTAAGCGCATTGATTCTCTTTTTCCTTGCGGGCTGCCAAGAAGATAAAAACACGATTAAAAAAAGCACGGTACTAAAGCTTTTTTCGGAAATTAAAGAGCTGTACCTTACCGGTAACGTCGACGCGATGATGGACCACTATACCGACGACATAATAGTGGTTGCCAATATGACGCGAGAAACATCCATTAAAGGTGTCAAAACCAATATTTCATTAAAGTTCTCAAAGGAAAAATACAAAGCCTTAATTGAAAGCGTTGCCGCGAAAGCCAGCGGTCACACTTATACAATTAGCAATTTGACTATTACGACAGAAAAAGGCTTGAATAGAGCATTTGCATCTTATGATGCAAGCGAAAATATGTCGTTAGACGATGAAATAATAGAAACAAAAAGCTTTGTAGAGATATCACTGATCAAAGCAAAAAGCGGGAAGCTATTAATTTCTGGCATGACAGTTACCGAAGTTTAGGTACCGCACCTTAAGTGACGCACTTTAAAATGCATTTATTAAAGTGCCCATTTTCACAACGTCCTACCCCGCAACAACAGCTCTGGCGCTCAGCCAGGCCGGTATAACCATTCAAACCGCATTATAAAACGACCTGCCTCACACTTTTCTGACATTCATACATCTAAATATTCAATGTCGACGTAACTGCAACAGACTTTTAAATCATTATTTATAAGGCTAGTTGCAATGACTATTCCAATTCACTTCAAGTATTTTCTGCTCTGTTTACTGACCTTGGGGCTTTTAGGCTGTGGCGGCGAAGACAAAGACCAAGCATTACAAAGAGCCTATCAATCACAAGCGGTGAATTACACGGTTTTAGAAATACTCGAAAATGATGCACAGTTCAGCACACTTGTTGCCGCGCTCAAGGCTACCAACCTAGATGTTGCGCTCGCCCAGAGCGGCCGGAAAACTCTGTTTGCTCCCACCAATAGCGCATTCAGCGCACTCGGTGAAAATACCGTTAACGCTCTGTTACAAGATCCAGAGACGCTTAAGAATATTTTGCTCTACCACCTATTACCAGAATCTGAAGTGAATGCTTTTAGGGCTTTAAAAGCCGCAGGCACAACACTTGCCAGCGGCAACGGTATTCTATTAAGCGTGAACCGCTCAGATCAGCGTCTATTCATAAATGGTGTCGAAGTGACAGATGCAGACAATAAAGCAACTAATGGTGTGCTCCACGGTATTAATAAGGTTTTACTTCCACCCGAGCGTCGCAGTGTAGAGGAAGTTAAAAATGATATTTTAATGCTGGCGGAATCGTATAAAGGCATTGAAGACACTGACTTCACATTGGCCGCTAGCTTCGAGCCGCTCCTAGCCGAGCTACTCACATTGGCGCCACAAGTACCTGTTGCGCAGCGCATTGGGCTAGTAGCCCAACCTTGGAAGCAAGTATGGGGGCCTTACGATTACAACAGTGGCCAACAAGGTGTAAACCCAGACATATCACCCGACGAAATTTTTCAAGTGATTTTTGAGGACGGCTATTACTACAATGTAACCCCGCTTACCAATGCCGAAACCGGTGAGGAACAAATTGGTATGCTCAGGGGACAATTTGCTTTCGATAGCAAAAATGATCAATGTTTAAACGTGCAATTCACGCAATTCCCAGGCTTATCGTCAAGGCCCGCAGATCTCAACTTGTGGCAACTGCCCGAACTGCAAGAGGCAGGGATTATTGCAATGCAGACGGGGCTTGAATCTGTAGAAATAGTCCCCGACTTTGTTGTAAGGCTTTTTTTCGGTGGCGGCACATTATGCGAAGTTTACACCGATGAGACGATGCGTATCTCTATTAGCACCGAAGATGACAACCCGTACTTTACAAAGCTATATGTTTTAACAAAAGTCGAAAACTAAACCCAACTTAATACTTTGAAAATACATTGCCTCATAGCTCACCTTAGCTATGAGGCGTAGCTGTTTTATTAGTGCCTAATGCCAATATCCGGCGAACGGATAATATCGCCTTCGCTGGTCAGCACGGCAAATTCACCTTTTTTGTCGTGTTTAATCACGGGAATAATATTGTTTAAGTCACTACGCCGTACAAATGCCAGCTCCCAGCCAAAGTATTCCATAGTTTGAAGTGCATCAAGTTGCGGCGTATTAAGATAGAGGTCGATACTCTCGGGAATTGGCTCCATGCCTTTCCTGCGCTCTACGTATTCAACCAAAGGCGCAAAGCCGTTATTCAATGTGTGCTGGGGGGCAGTTTCAACCGTTGGACTATCTAACATAAGTGACTCCTTTTACGAGCGTTTGCGACAAACTCTCATATCAATATTGTCGCTATGACTATCTTTGTCAAAAAGCATTTTTGCATAGCGAAAGACTGTGTAATTTCCTTTATTGATAACACTCACCGCTTCACTCGTTATACATTTAATAATAAATGCATTAACCTTGTGAACGCTGGGTCGTATTGATCAGTATCCATTCTTACATATATTACCTGTAAGAAAGGTGAATGCGTCGAGCTTCTGGCAATTTCACTATTTAAGCCTAGGCTATTAACACCTCGTTATAGATAACATCTTGATATATAGCACTCTTATGATTATTCAAATTTCTTGTTGACAGACCAGTTGGTCTGTCATGTAATTGCACCCGACCAACTAGTCTGTTTACGTTTACCTCAGCACAAGGAGCCCCCTGTGGAACAGAGTTTTGTAACCCGTTATGCCGAAGCCGTAATCCGTTTTCGGTGGTTAATTCTGCTTGCTAGCCTTGCCATTATTTTTGTCGCTGCAAGCGGCGGTAAAAACCTTGCGTTTACCGATGATTACCGCGCTTTCTTCGCCAAGGAGAACCCCCAGCTCGCCGCTTTCGAAGAAATGCAAAATACTTACGATAAATCCGACAATGTGCTCTTTGTGGTCACCCCCAAAGATGGCAATGTTTTCACCCCTAAAACGCTAGCGAGTATTCAGTGGTTAACAGAGCAAGCGTGGCAAACGCCTTACTCGACCCGAGTAGACTCCATCACCAATTTCCAGCATACCGAGGCCATCGAAGACGACCTCAATGTGGCTGACTTGGTTCTTAATACCGATACTCTTGCGCCTGCAGACTTACAAACTATCAAAGACATTGCGGTTAACGAGCCGCTATTGATTCAGCGCTTAATAGACGATACCGGTACGGTTACCGGTGTGAATGTCACCTTACAGCTGCCAGGTAAAGAACTGACTGAAGTACCAGAAGCGGCCGCTTTTGTGCGCGATTTAGCCGAGCAGCTCAAAGCCCGTGATAGCAATTTAGAAGTGCGCTTAAGCGGTATTGTGATGATGAACGCATCATTCGCCGAAGCCGCTCAAAACGATATGGCCACGCTGGTACCACTGATGTTTTTGGTGGTGATTATTGTGCTTGGCTTTTTGCTACGCAGCGTTAGCGCCACTGTGGGCACGGTGTTTATTATTATGTTATCCATTGCTGGCGCCATGGGTATTTTTGGTTGGATGGGGTTAAAACTCACACCGCCCACAGCTTCTGCACCAACCATCATATTAACCATGGCCGTTGCCGATGCCGTGCATTTATTGGTTACCTTTTTATGGGGTATGCGCAGTGGAGGCTTAAATAAACAACAAGCTATGGTTGAAAGCCTGCGCGTAAACATGATGCCCATTTTCCTTACCTCGGTAACCACCGCGCTTGGCTTTTTAAGCATGAACTTTTCTGAAGTACCGCCACTTGCGCACTTGGGTAATATTGTGGCGCTGGGCGTTATGCTGGCGTTTATTCTCAGCGTCACGTTTTTGCCGGCACTTATTGCGGTATTACCCGTAAAAGTGAAGCCCCAAGCCCTTAACCAAAGCTATGGCACCAGCCTGGGTAAATTAGGCGCCTTGGTTATTCATCGCCGCAAACCCTTGCTGTGGGGCATGCTGGCTATTAGTGTAATGTTTACCGCTTTTGTGCCTAAAAACGAAATCAACGACGAATTCGTTAAATATTTTGACGAAAGCGTGCCCTTCCGCCTAGATACCGATTACGCATCCGAGCACTTAGTCAGCCCTTACACCATTGAGTATTCGTTTAAATCTGGCGAGGCCGGTGGCATAGCTGAGCCACAATACTTGAATAAAGTAGAGGCGTTTTCTAAGCATTTAGAAAGCTACCCCGAAGTGAGCCATGTCTTCACCCTTACAGATACCATGAAGCGGCTCAATAAAAACATGCACGGCGACGACCCAGCTTATTACAAGCTACCTGATTCGCGGGAACTCGCCGCACAGTATTTATTACTGTACGAAATGTCACTGCCTTATGGCCTCGATTTAAACAACCAAATCGATGTGGATAAATCGGCTACGCGTATCACCATGTCAACGGTAAGCCTTAGCAGTAACCAGGTTATCGAACTAGAAAAATCCATTAACCAATGGCTTGCGCAAAACGCTTCTGAATATAGCGTTGATGCCGCTAGCCCTAACTTAATGTTTGCTCACATTGGCGTGCGCAATGCACACAGTTTACTTGGCGGCACGACCATCGCTTTAATTCTGATCTCATTCATTTTAATTGCCGCTTTACGGTCGTTCAAAATTGGCGTTATCAGTTTAATTCCCAACTTGGTGCCGGCCGGTATTGCCTTTGGTATTTGGGGGCTAGTTAACGGCCAAATTGGTATGAGTGTTTCTATTGTGGCCGGTATGACGCTCGGTATTGTTGTTGACGATACCGTGCACTTTTTAAGTAAGTACTTACGTGCCCGCCGCGAAAAAGGCTACAGCGCACAAGAGGCTTGCCTATACGCCTTTACCCATGTTGGCCAAGCATTAGTGGTCACTACCTTAGTGCTGGTTGCCGGTTTTATGGTGCTTGCATTATCGACGTTTAAGCTCAATGCCGACATGGGCATTGTTACCGCGCTTACTATCGCGGTTGCACTCATTGTGGATTTCCTACTGCTGCCGCCACTACTGATGGCTTTAGATAAAGGTAAACATCGCCAAAGCGCCGCCAGTGGTGCGACGACCAACCACAGCGCAGAAAATATCGGCAATATCGAAAATTCCGTCGCCTAACGCAACCTAAGCCACAACACCATGCCGCACTGTGCGGCATGGGCTCATCGAGCACGTTAATATTTAAATATGGAGCCATTATGACCACCCTTTTTACACCCTTAAGCCAACTGGCCACAGCCTGCGCTTTTAGTTTGGGCTTACTCATCGGCAGCCCGGCTTTAGCCGAAGACAACGCTCAAAAGGGCCTCACAATTGCAGCAGAGGTTCAAACCCGCGATAGCGGTTGGGGCGATAGCCACGCCACCATGGAAATGACACTCACCAATAAACAAGGGCGCAGCAGCCAGCGCAAGCTGGAAATGCAAACCTTAGAGGTGGAAAACGACGGCGACAAAACCCTCACTATTTTCCACGAGCCACGCGATGTAAAAGGCACCGCTTTTTTGTCCTTTTCCCACGCACTTGAGGCCGACCAACAGTGGCTGTATTTGCCTGCCCTTAAACGCGTTAAACGCATTAGCTCGGCCAATAAATCAGGGCCGTTTTTAGGCAGTGAATTCGCATTCGAAGACTTATCCTCACTCGAAATTGAAAAGTACAGCTACGAATACCTGCGCGACGATACCTTAGGCGAGTACCCCGTTTTTGTCGTTAAGTATGTGCCGCAATACGAGCACTCTGGCTACCAATACCTAGAGGTGTGGATCGATCAAAAAGAATACATTATTCGCAAAACTGAATATTACGACCGCAAAGGCTCGCACCTTAAAACACTGGAATTCAACCAGTACAAACAATATTTAGATAAGTATTGGCGCGCCATGGAATACGTGGTGCAAAATCACCAAACCGGCAAGCGCACCCAGCTCGATTGGACAAACTACAGTTTTCAAAACGGAATTGATGACAAAGACTTTACCCAAAGTGCGCTCAAGCGCGCCCGCTAGTACCATTCTGCAAGCCCGTTTTTTGATGTGAGAGATACCAGTATGAGCGATTGCAAAGTGCGAGAATTCGCCAAGTCCATTTACCTCAAGACCTTTGGCATGCGCCAATGTCGCGATGCAAAATCGGAGCAAACACGCGACCGCATTCTAGAAGCCGCTTTTACGGAAATGTACGAAAACGGCTTTCAAGGCATGCGCATCGAAAACGTACTGCAAAAAACGGGTTTGGCCAAAGGCGCGCTCTACCACCATTTTCCCAGCAAAAAATCGCTGGGTTATGCCGTAGTCGACGAAGTGTTGTTCACCATTAAAAAGCAATTATTGCACGGCCTCCCAGAATCAAAAGACCCGATTACAGCCTACTGCCAAATTCTGACCGAGCTTGCTAACCAGATAACCGAAGACGACGTAGTACGCGGGTGCCCGCTGAATAATTTATCGCAAGAAATGTGCGGCCTAGACGAAGGCTTTAAAACCCGCCTTGCCGCCATTTACAACTATTGGCAGCAAACATTAACAACCGCGTTAGCTTTTGGCCAGCATAACGGTACCGTCAGAAACAATATCGACCCAGATATTGTCGCCACGTTTATTATTAGCTCGCACCAAGGCATCACCGGTACAACCAAGTGCTTACAATCGGTGACGCTATTGCGGCAGCTGAATCAAACATTGTGTGATTACATGGAAAGCTTAAGGCCAGAAGCCGCTTGAGTGTTTGCGCCACACCGGAATATTTGCACCACAATAGCTGGCCCCACCAATATTGATTAACATAAATACGTTTAAATTCGGCGTCGATGTGCGCTACCCTTCCACCCCCTCGTCCGCACAGATCTAAGGAATTGTTGTGAATAAATACAGTGTCGCTATCGCCCTTGCACTGAGTACTAGCACCACTTGGGCGCTCGATATTAAAGGCAACATCGGCGCCGAAGCCCGCTATTTTACCGAGTTCCAAAAAAGCCAAGCCTCGGCCTTTGGCGAGCTTGAGCTTTACTGGCAAAGCGAAACCAGTAACCACAGTTTTACCACCAAAGCCTTTGCCCGTGCAGACGATACCGATAGCGAACGCAGCCATATCGATTTACGCGAATTTGCTTGGCTCTATTATGCCGATACGTGGGAAGTACGCGCTGGCGTCAGTAAAGTGTTTTGGGGGGTAACAGAATCGGCTCACCGCGTGGATATCATCAACCAGACCGATGCGGTGGAATCACCCGATGGCGAAGAAAAGCTGGGCCAACCGTTACTGCAACTTACCCGCATACACGATTGGGGCACGCTTAACGCTTTTGTGCTGCCGTATTTTCGCGAGCGCACCTTTGAAGGCAAAGACGGCTATATCGGCTTGCCCTTGCCTGTTGATATCGACAATGCTCAGTATCAATCCTCTGCCAAGCAAGAACACATTGATTGGGCGCTACGCTACAGCCATACCTTTGATATTTGGGATATCGGCTTATCGCACTTCGTAGGCACCGACCGCGAACCGTTATTGGTTGCTGGCGCATCCCCCCAGGGTGATGCCGTATTTTTACCTTACTACAGCCAAATTCAACAAACCGGCCTTGAAGTACAAGCAACGCTGGATTCTTGGCTTTGGAAGTTAGAAGCCATACACCAAAGCACTCGCGATCAAGGGCTACCAACAGGCTTAACACCTTTTACACAAGACTTTACCGCCATCACAGCAGGCTTTGAGTACACCTTAGTCGGCATTGCCGATAGCGCCATGGATTTAGGCTTACTGGCCGAATACCACCACAACGACCTCGACCAAGCCGGCCTTGACCCACTCCAAAACGACCTTTTCGTCGGCGCGCGCTTAACACTTAACGACATTCAAAATAGCAGCTTGCTGCTAGGGTTAGTGCAAGACCTCGACTATAGCAGCAGCCAAATCGGTTTTATCGAAGCCAGCCGGCGCTTTGGCGATAACTGGGTAATCACACTCGATGGCCGCTTTTACGACAGCAATACCCTCGAAGACCCGATTATGTCTGTACGCAAAACCGATCACTTAACCTTGGATGCGTCCTACTTTTTTTAGTGCTGCGACCTCGGCCATCGCAACGTTCTTTTTGATTAAAAGCCGACAGGTTATAACTAACACTGCTATGTGATCATCGCTGTTTAGCAAGCAAAGTATGGTGTTTGAGCTAAGGTTTAAGTAACAGGACCGCGCTCGAGCCGACGATGCACCCAGCTAATAAAGTTCTCATTATTGAAGACTCTGTCACCTTCTCGACAATGCTGCACGACAGCATTGTCGAGGAGTATGGCTTCGAGGTAGATATTGCGAGCACCTTGGCCGATGCACGTAAGTTAGTCATCACAAACCCCAAACAATACTTCATAGCAATAGTCGACTTACACCTACCTGATGCAGTGCACGGCGAAGCGGCCTTTTTTGTGGTGGATTCCGGCATCCCGACGTTGGTATTTACCGGCACTAACGACATGTCTTCCGAGCACTTATGGAAGATGGGCATTGCCGATTACGTACACAAAGACACTCCCAATAGCTTGCCTTATGTGGTGTGGGCAGTAGGCCGCTTTAACGCCAATCGCGACATTGGCGTGTTAGTCGTGGACGATATGCACACTGTTCGCCAACACATCGAACGCGCATTGCGCCTGCAAAATTTTAATGTGTACCTAGCGCAAAATGTTGAGGAGGCTTATCAGCAGTTGCGTGAACATAGCGCCATCCGCATTGTTATCGTCGACCACTTTATGGAAGGCGGGAACGGCATAACCTTAACGGGCGAGCTAACCGAGCATTACTCCTATGACGCCCTAGAAATTATTGGCATGTCCGATAGCGGGCTTTCTACACCCTTTTTGAAAGCCGGCGCCGTCGACTTCTTGCATAAACCCTTTTGTAACGAAGAACTTCTGTGCCGCATTAACCACAGCGCCGACCGGCTAGACACCTACCAGCGCCTGCATGCCCTAAGCCAAGTGAAAAACCGTTTTTTGGGCATGGCAGCACACGACCTGCGCAACCCGATTGGCGCCATTAAGGCATCGGCGGCCTTTTTAGCCAAAGATAGCATCAGCGATCAGCGTCGCTTTCAAGTCGCTAAAATGATCAATAGCAACTGTAGCGATATGCTCGCGCTGCTAGAAAATTTACTGGATATCAGCGCCATCGAAAGCGGCCATCAAGAGCTCAACCTTGTGCCCTGCCAATTTAACGAGCTAATCAGCCATCGCCTAGAAGTACTCCGCTTTCACGCCGATGATAAAAACATTGTGCTGCACACACACTTTGATGACGACATTGAAACCTCCATCGACGTCATCAAGTTTTCGCAGGTGATTGATAATTTAGTCAGCAATGCCATTAAATTCTCACCGCCTGAAGGCGATATTTGGATTAAAACCAACCTCAGCGATACCCACTTCCGCTTACAAGTTATCGACTCTGGGCCGGGCCTTAGCGATAGCGATAGCGCCAATTTGTTTCAGCCATTTTGCAAGCTTTCGGCAAAATCGACCAAAGGCGAAAAACAAACCGGCTTGGGTTTAAGCATTGCTAAAAGCGTTGTGGAAGCCCTCGGCGGCACAATATTTTTTAAGCGTACCGTTGATGGCCATTCCCGCTTTGTTGTGGATGTAGTGTTTTCACCTCCATGATACGACTTGCCCTCTCAATGCTTTACCACTTTACGCTACTGTTTGGGCTGGCGAGCTCGGCTGCGGCTTTTACAATGCAGCTGGCCCCCTATGCCGAATTTCACCATGTTGAGATTGGCGAATACACAGACGACCAAACTAATGTGGGCGCCATTACCGCCATTACTCAAGATAAGCGCGGCTTTATGTGGGTGGGCGGCGAAAACGGCCTTGTGCGCTACGACGGTCATAAAGTGTCTTTGTACCGTGCCCATTCAGGCAACAGCCTTGGCGCCAACTATGTGCAAGACCTTATCCCCGACGGCGACGACTACTTATGGGTGGCAACCGTTGGTGGCATTAGCCGGTTAAACTTAGAGACAGGGCTGTTCGACAATGTAAATAAGGACTCAGGGCAGCTGCCAGGCAACGATGTGTTGTCTATAGCGCTATACAACAATCTACTTTTTGCCGCGACCACAGAAGGGCTAGCCATACTGGATAAACACACCCTGCAGCCCCAAACACTGCCATTTGTCCACCAGCTACCAGAGCTTTTACACATACGCTATGCCTTTGTCTTCCGAGATACCCTGTGGTTAGGCACCAGCCATTTGGGCCTGATTGAGATTGACCTCACCAGCAATACGATTACTTACTACACTCCCGACGCTAACAACCCCGACAGCATTCCCCATGCCGATGTGCGCGGCATATTCACTTACGATGGCAAAACCTATTGGCTGGCCTCGCTAGGTGGTGGCTTTATGCGGCTGGACTACGAAAACCAAAAGTTTACTCAGTATTCAGCCTCCCCCGAGGCCGACATTCCATTTGTCACCAACGATGTATGGGGCGTGCGCGGGGATTCGCGCGGTTTTATTTGGGTTGGCACCGACAGCTCTGGGCTATGGCGCATCGATAGTGTCACTGCAAAGGTCGATGGCTATGTGCACGACCCCAGCGTATTTGAAGCCCTAGGCTCTAATAAAGCGCGCATTACCTATGAAGATAACGAACGCAACCTATGGGTTGGGCACTTCACCGGGGAGCTGGACTACTACAACCGAGAGCAAGAAACTTTTGTGCGCTACAAAAAAAGTAACCGCTTTCACAAGGGGCTAAACCACTCTTCGGTACTAAGTATTTTGCCGGCCGATGCGCTGAATGTTTGGGTAGGCACCGAGGGCGGCCTAAACTTGCTCGATGCACGCGATGGCAGCAGGCTGAGCTTGACCACCGAGAACAGCGGCTTACTGGCCAACCCCGTATTAGCCTTAGAGCGCGACCAGCAAGGTCACTTGTGGTTAGGCACCTGGGGAGGCGGCTTGCAACGCTACCACCCCGAAACCCAGCAATGGCACAACTTGCTGGACCATCCCGACCCCAACAAGCGCATTCCTAGCACCTATATTTGGGCACTCGAAAATGATAACAAAGGCAACCTGTGGGTAGGCTCGCAAAAAAAAGGAATTTATAAGCTTCGCCTTAGCGATGGCCATGTTACTCACTACCCCTACAACACCGCTTATCAAAGTGGCCGCCAGACAAAATACCCTGGCGTGGTTGGCGAGTTCATACGCGATATTTGCATAGACAACAGCGGCACCCTATGGATTGCCAGCCTACACGGCCTTTCGCGCTATAACCCAGAGTTGGATCAATTCGACTTATTCACACACAACAATCAAAACATTAATAGCCCTGCCAGCAATCAAGCCATATCACTTTTAAGCCATTCCAGCGGCGATTTATGGATTGGTTTTCGCGATGCAGGCTTAAGCATTTACCGCGCGGCCAGCAAAACCTTTGAGCACTTTGGTATCAAGCAGGGTCTGCCAAGCCCCAGTGTGGGCAGCTTGTTAGAAGACAGCAAGGGTAACGTGTGGGCAGGCACCCCTGTAGGTTTAGTGAAAATTAACAGCGACCTTTCTGACCTTAAAACCTATAAACAAGTACACGGGCTGGCCGGCGCCAACCACAACCGCAATGCGAACCTGCTTGATGACAATGGCCGCATTTGGATTGGCAGCAAAGAAGGGCTCAGTATTTTTTACCCCAGTTTGTTAGAGCAAAAACGGCTGTCTAACAGCACTGTTTTATCGGGTATTCGCATTAACCATGGC
Source organism: Marinagarivorans cellulosilyticus (assembly GCF_021655555.1). Classification (NCBI taxonomy): domain Bacteria; kingdom Pseudomonadati; phylum Pseudomonadota; class Gammaproteobacteria; order Cellvibrionales; family Cellvibrionaceae; genus Marinagarivorans; species Marinagarivorans cellulosilyticus. Next base: position 5,075,972 of record NZ_AP023086.1, read on the forward strand.
AAAACATACGATAAAGAATATTGGCAAAACGAACGCGCCTTACCCAAAGCCTTACGTTACGACCAAAATGCCATTAGCTTTGAGTTCAGCCTTAATCAGTTTTACTTACCGCAACTCAACGAATACCAATACCGCTTACAAGGCCTAGATCAACAGTGGCAAAAAACCATGCGCTACAACTCGGCGAACTACACCAACCTAGACCCAGGCACTTATACCTTTGAGGTAAAAGGCAAAAGCGCTAATGGCGATTGGGGTGAACAAGTTACCCAACTTTCGTTCACCATTGCCCCGCCACCTTGGCGCCAATGGTGGGCCTATATTCTATACGCATGCTTTGTTTACGCGGGCTTTGCCGCCTACCGCAACTACATGGCTGTACGCGCGCGCAGCGCTATTTACGAACAGCTTTCGCAACAAGACCCGCTCACCGAGCTACCCAACCGCATAGCATTAAACAACCGCGTAGAGCAGTGGCAGCATCAGAACTTACCGTTCAGCGTTATCGTTGCCGACCTTGATCATTTTAAACACATTAACGATACCTACGGGCACGACGCTGGTGATCTATTATTAAAAGAGTTTTCTCACATTGCTGCAGAGGAAACACGCGATACCGATTTATTAGGCCGCTGGGGCGGTGAGGAATTTCTTATCGTTTGCCAAACCAGCGATATGGAGGTGATACACACCATTGCAGAACGCATTCAAAAATCGGTGGCGATGCAGTCGTTTATCTTTAACGAACAGCTGATTCAAATGACCGTAAGCTTTGGTTGCGCCACCCACCATGAAAATGAGAATTTTAATGAATTGTTCCAGCGCGCAGACCAAGCGCTATACGAAGCCAAGGCCAACGGCCGCAACCGCGTTGTTAAGGCAGCCTAAGTAATGCTAAGCAAGCTAACAGTAGGGTTTAGGCTTGCGTTACTTTACGCCCTTACCTTGGCTTTAGCTTGCGGCATCTGTGCACCTGCTGCATGGGCCATTAGCCCGGCAGAATTTGTACGCTTTGATATTGCCGATTTTTCAAATGACCAAAGCAATATTAGCGGCATTCAAGTAATCACCGAAGATAGCCACGGCTTTATTTGGGCTGGCGGTGAAAACGGCCTAGCGCATTTTACAGGGCAGCGCGCCACCATTTACCGCTCTGCCGTTGGCAATAGCAACAGTATTGCTGGCAATTTCGTGCGCGATCTATTATTTGAAGACGACAATATTTTATGGGTGGCTACTGCCAATGGTCTTAGCCGCTTTGATATTCGCAGCCAGCAATTTTCGCAGTTTAATAAGAGCAATGGTTTTTTACCCGGCAACGATGTGTCGTCCCTAGAGCGCTTAAACAACCAGTTAATTATCGGTACAACCAGCGGTGTTGCTGTTCTTAACCTTGCCACACTCGAGCGCGTGACTCCGCCGTTCCTCAACAACCTTGATCCCAACTTTCACGTTGAGTCCATGGCACAGCAAGGCACAAACCTGTGGCTGGGCTCTACCCGCGGCCTAGCCAAAATAGACTTACAATCGCACCAAGCAACCCTATACGACCACGATACCCGCGATCCGAACAACCCTAAAAAGCTACCGTACATGGATGCCTTTAGCCTTTTTCCCCAGCATGGCACCTTATGGGTCGGCTCAATGGAAGGCGGCCTATATCAACAAGATATTGCCACCGAAACCTTTATTAAACTGCCCGAGCATATCCAGAAAAAAATCGGTTTAAGTGTTGTCTCTGTCAGTGGTAACAGCACAGAAGATATATGGGCGGCTACCGATTTTAACGGCTTGTGGCATATTAATAGCCGAACATTGGAAACTCGTCATTACCCCTATGACCCCTCGATAGAAGGCTCGATTCACAATAACAAACCGCGCGCCACCTACACCGACAAAAAAGGTAATTTTTGGGTCGGGACATTTTCTGGCATTTTAAATTTTCACTACCGCGGCCTAGAGCGCGGAAAACGGTTATTTAAAGAAAGTACATTACAGCCGGGGCTGGCCGATAATTCGATATTATCGATACTCGAACGCGAAAATGATATTTGGGTAGGCACCGAAGGCGGGCTTAGCAGGCTATCTAAAGCGGGGGAGCCCCTGCGCAACTTTACCCCCGAAAATACTCCCCAACTTACAGTAACAGCCGCGCTTAGTTTAGCTAACGGTATAGGTAACGATATTTGGGTTGGCACTTGGGCAGGAGGCTTACTGCACTACAATATCGATACCGACACATGGAAAACTTACAATACCCACTCGGCAACCAACCCGATTCACAGCGATCATATATGGGCGTTAGAGCGAGACAAAAAGGATAACCTTTGGCTTGGCACTCACAATAACGGCGTCAACAAAATTCACCTACCTACCGGCAAAATTAACCATTACCCGCCAGCACCTTTTCGCCAAGGTGGCTTCCCGTGGGAAATGGTACGCGATATAGAAACAGACGCCAGTGGCAATGTTTGGTTTGCAACCTTTAAAGGTTTAGCTCGTTACCGTGAAAATACCGACGACTTTGAAGTTTACTCCCATGATACGGGCAACGATAACAGCCTAAAAGGTGAGCAATTCTTAGCCTTATTAGCCCATAGTAATGGCGAATTATGGGTCGGTTCACGCAGCAACGGCATTAGTATTTTTAACCCTATCAGCCAGCAATATCGTCATATTGGTTTGGCGCAAGGCCTACCGGCCATTACCGCCAATGCTATTATTGAGGATCGAGATCATAATATTTGGGTAGCAACCCCAAACGGGGTTGCCGTTATTAAAGCCGGTACAGACAAAGTAGACCGCGTATTTAAAAAATACGATGGTTTGGCCAGCAATATTTATTACCGTAACTCTAGCACCGTATTAAGCGACGGTACTTTGGCCTTGGGCGGTAAAGAAGGGTTGGCACTTTTTAAACCACAGCTACTCAAAATTTTTCGCATTAGCCCACCGCCCATCATTACTGGTATATCTATTAATTTCACAAAATCTATGCCTCATTTATTGACTTACCAAGCCAATAAAGACCAACCATTAATATTAAATTTTGACCAAAATACTATCGGGTTCGACTTTGCACTTAGCAACTATTATCACCCCCAGCTTAACCAGTTCTCTTATCGGTTAGTGGGTTTTGACGATACTTGGCGATCACTAGAAAATACCCACCAGGCCTACTTTACTAACTTACCCGATGGGCACTATATATTTGAGGTTCGCGCCAAAAGCGCTGATAGCATATGGGGGCAAGCCTCTAGCCAAGTCTTTTTCAGCATTCGCCCTCCCTTAATGCGAAGCTGGTGGGCCTATATTATTTATGTGATTGTTCTCTACAGTATTATTATTGCGGTGAAAAAGTATTTGGCGATTGTTGCTACAAGCTCTGTTTATCAACGGCTATCCATTATTGACACCCTTACAGAGTTGCCTAATCGCCTAGCCATTAACCAAACCGTAGAGCGCTGGCATAGCAAGCACACACCTTACTCTGTTCTGGTTATTGATTTAGATTTCTTCAAGCGCGTTAACGATACTTACGGCCATGAAGCTGGCGATAAATTATTAAAAGACTTTAGCGAGATTGCCAAAAATGCACTCCCCGATGACGGTAAACTAGGACGCTGGGGTGGCGAAGAATTTATTGTAATATTAAAAGAATATAACTCGCGTAATACGCAAGCGGTTGGCGAAACACTGTGTAAAAGCACCGAGGCAACTACTTTTACTTTTGGTGATGTTGTTATTCCCCTCACGATTAGTATTGGCGGTGCCACACTAGAACCTGACGAGAGCTTTACAAAAGTCTTCCAGCGTGCAGACGAAGCCCTTTACCACGCAAAACATCACGGCCGCAACCAAGTTGCCATGGCAACAAGCACCACACACTTAAGCTAACTAATAACAACCTCTACCGGCCTACATGACATTGCCCCAACAGCCATGTACATTAGGCTACCCATACATCACACAATAAACCGCCATGCGCATTCACAATAACCTGTTTCGCTATAGCTTAGCCCTGCTAGCTCTCGCTGGTTTTTCTGATAGCACCCTTGCGGGCAATAATACTGCGGTAAGTTTTGATTCTACGCTGAGTCTTAAAGTGTGGCATCAAAATTACCAAGCGAGTGTTTTTAGCCATGGCAATATTATTGATGTTGATGGCCAATTTAACATCCAACCCGAAAACGACCTGCAGCTAAGCTATACCTTAGTGCACAACGCTAAGTATTTACCGCAATTCGAAATACAGTACACCCAAAGCAGCGCCAAAGGCCAAGGCGTTATTACGGCAACACTGTTCGAGTGGGTTACTTTAGAAGGTGATGTAGTGGGCCAACTTGATTTATCGCATGTCGACATTACGGCTTTTTACAGCACGACCGCTAATACAATTAACCTACAAGCAGGCTTAAAAATACGCCGCTTTTTAGCAGGGGTAACATTAGGGAACGCCGCCGGCCAATCTGCCAATATCGATATAAATAGCGTCATCCCCATGCTCGATATTGGCATACATAAAAGCTTAAGCCACCATACACGCTGGGACATATCTGTGGCATATATTCAGTTTGCGGAGGATAAAGCGCTGGATATCACAACGCAGCTGAGCATTAACATCAATAACCACTGGTCATCCCATATTGGGTACCGATATTTTGATATTGATTACAACATTAGCGCTGCTCGTATACTTGCCACTAGTCAGGGGATTTTTATAGGTGGCGGCTATCACTGGTAAGCGTATTCCCGCTTCACATCAATTTAACCATTACGCTCTTATGCTCAAAAAAGATTATTCATTTTACAAATAATCAAAAAAAATAGCTTTATTGTGATTAAACACAAAAAAATCTTCAAACAATTCATCTAACCCCTTCTTTGCCTAGTACAACTGATCAGGCTGCCTAAGAGGCACCCCAATAGATTATCGCCACACTTTTATCAACGCTACTTAAATGGGTTTCAGGGGAATAAAATGTCATCAATATCACATCCAATCACACCGATTAGTAAAAAAATAAAAACACTCGCATTAGCAACTGCCGTTCTTTCGCTTGCGGCATGCGGTGGCAATAATGATTCATCAACACCACCCGTTGTTGAAATGAAAGATTCTATTTTCGAAATAGCCGCAGCCGATGATCGGTTTGATAGCTTAGAGCTGGCTTTAACGACCACAGGATTAGACACAGCACTTAATGATGACAACGCAACCTACACAGTGTTTGCGCCAACCGACGATGCATTTGATAAATTAGGCGACGCCCTGAATACATTGCTTTCCAACCCCGATACCTTATCAAACATTCTGCAATATCACGTAATAAACGGCGCCGCCGTAGATTCTGGAACAGCCATTAGTTTAGCCGGCAACACACAAGAAATGTTAAATGGTAATAATATTGCCATCACGTTACAAAATGGTGAGATTTATATTAATAATGCCAAAGTTATTATTACCGATATCGAAGCATCCAACGGAACAATTCACGCGATCGATACTGTAATTACACCACCCACGCCAACCATTGTAGATGGCACAATTGTGGATGCAGCCATCGCAACACCAGAGCTTTCAACGCTAGTTACAGCTTTACAAGCAGCCGGTTTAGTCGATGCGCTAGCCGACGAAACTAAGATGTATACCGTATTTGCGCCACTAAATAGCGCCTTTGATAAAATAAATTCCGATGATTTAACCGCATTATTAGCCGATACAACTGCCCTAACAAATGTACTAACCTACCACGTGTATACCGGTGGTGATGTAGATTCGATTACAGCAATTAGTTTAACCGGCGGCGAAGTACCCATGCTTAATGGCGATAACGTCAGCGTAAATTATGCCGACGGTAAGTTATGGATAAATAATAGCGAGGTGGTCACGAAAGATATTGTTACCAACAATGGAACCGTGCATTTAATTGACACAGTATTAATGCCACCCAAAGGCTCTTTAGTGGACGTAGCTGTTGCCGATGGTCGCTTCACAACATTAGTGGCCGCCTTGCAAGCCACAGGCCTAGACGCAACGCTAGCTAATAAAGACAGCACCTATACTGTGTTTGCGCCAACTGATGATGCTTTTGCGCTCCTAGGTGACGATACAATTAACGCTTTACTAGCCGATACAGACACACTTAGTAGCATTTTGCTATATCACGTCATTGGTGACGCCAATATTAATTCGGCCGCTGCCATTAACGCAGCAGGTACAACAATAGGCACAGCCAATGGTTTAGATGTCAGCATTAACTTAGTGGGTGACAAGCTCTACATTAACAATTCGCAAGTCATCATTACCGATGTACTAGCTGATAATGGTGTTATCCATGTTGTAGATACAGTAATCGTACCGCCAGCCACTATTTACGACGAGGCTGTAAAAGCTGGCGTGTTTTCTGCGCTATCATCTGCTTTAATCAATGCGGGCGTAGATGCCGCCGTAGCGAACGAGCAAGCCACGCAAACTGTATTTTCGGCAACGGGGCTAGATACCGTATTAGCCAATACCGCCGAACAATTCACCGTATTTGTACCAACAGCAGATGCTTTTGCAGCACTAGGCGCGGACACGCTAAATGCACTAGCGCAAAATCCAGATCAACTGCGGGATATTTTGCTTTATCACACGGTACAAGGCGCAAAAATTGAAGCCACAGCCGCTATTGCCGCCGCCGGAACCAGCCTAACAATGGCCGATGGTAATACCGCAGCTGTAACACTTAATAATGGTGAATTATTTGTGAAAGATGCCAAAGTGGTAACCACTAATATACAAGCCAGCAACGGCATTATTCATTTTATTGATAAAGTGATTCTTCCCTAAACCGTCGTATTACCCCATACAATACGGCCCTTGCCCAGCTACTTAAAATAGCTGGGCTTTTTTATTGCCGCATTAATATTTCAGAATATTGGGCGCCTCTAAAAATAGTAATTTTTGACGGCTGACAAATGCTAATACTTTACCTATATACATGCCACCCTAGGCAATAGAGTACCGCGATGACTGAAGTGGCTTGGAAGCCAATGGCCAGAATCACAGTTTACCTAGTGTAAAGCAATTATCGAGTCGCAAAACAGTGACTCCGCTATCACTAAAAATCGCAGCTTCAGAGGTATGCCCTACACCAATTAACGCGCCACACCGTGAACCACATCGCCCTCATAACGTGCAACACCCTCAGCGCGCGCACCACAACTACAACAATGAAAATCACACTACAGCTAAACCATGATTTTTTGACCTTCCCCGGCTATCCGCGCGCCCTACTTTGGTTCCTTTTAATTTTTTTTGCATTCCAATAGCTATTTTTATAATCATTTAAACGCCACTATAAACTCCTTTAAGCCGTTCACACTCTGGTTATTAATTAACATGATTATTGGCATAAAACATGATTTAGAATAAATCAAAGCAATGAAGAGCGCAGATAATGAACAACGATTTTTATATCCCTGTGATCGACTTTGAGGCCTCAGGATTTGGTCCAGATAGTTACCCTATTGAGGTTGGCCTAATACTGAATAACGGTATGACATACCAATCGTTAATTCGCCCGCATGATCACTGGACCCAGTGGGAGGAAAAAGCTAGTCGCATTCATGGCATTACTCGCGAAGAGTTAATGCTTAGAGGTAAGCCACCACAGCTGATTTGCCAAGAGCTTAATTTATATTGCCTTGATCAGGTGCTGTATACCGATTGCTGGTCCCACGACCACCATTGGCTAAATACCCTGTACAGTAGCGTGGGAATGAGTTGTGATTTTCGCCTTAACCCCATTGAATACAAGCTTACCGAACAGCAAATGGAGCAGTGGACAAAATATAAATGCACTGTTGCAGATTATAACGACATCAAACAACACCGCGCCCTTAACGATGCCATTATTATTTCCAATAGCATGGCTAGCATTCGCGCTCAAAAGCGCCGCAAGCCAATAACCGTTAGCGCTTAGGAAGCACTACTTTAAATAAGACTTTAATATTTTCACCACATCGTCAACCTCTTGTCCACGTTGCTCGGTTGTCATTTCCGTTGGCCCTAAATGTTCGCGAATGTGGCTTTCTAGCATTTCACTCATTAAACCATTTACGGCTCCTCGAATAGCCGCTATTTGCTGAAGTACCCCTAAGCAATCGCTACCGTCCTCTAACGCTATTTCCAATGCATTCGCCTGCCCTTTAATTCGCCTAACCCGATTGAGTAACTTCTTTTGATTGTGCTCAATATGCGCCATTGTGGTCCATCCTGTTTTCTATTTACTATACTGGGGTATAGTATACCTCTTTAATAGTACGGAGCATTGTTTATGCCGATATCAACAGCGACAGGGGCGCAACCATGCCCAAGCGACCAGTGGCGGCATAACCACAACTTTAATCAAGGCAATCCTTTAGCGGAGCGCAATACCCGCTGGGCATTATTGTTAACATTGGTAATGATGGTGGCCGAAATTACAGGCGGCTGGGTATTTAATTCTATGGCATTGCTTGCCGATGGCTGGCATATGAGCTCGCATGCGCTAGCGTTGGGCCTAGCTGTATTAGCTTATGGCGCTGCAAGGCACTTTGCTCAAAGTCAACGCTTTAGCCTTGGCACATGGAAAATTGAAATTTTAGGCGGCTATACCAGCGCTTTATTTTTGGTTGCTATTGCCGGCTTAATGCTGTTTCAATCTATTGCACGCCTGTTAAACCCCAGCCCGATTTATTACGACCAAGCAATTGCACTAGCCTGTGTGGGTTTAACCGTAAATTTAGTGTGTGCTTGGCTGTTAAAAGAAGACCATCACCATCACGGTCACAGTCATAGTCATAGTCATCATGATTTAAATTTGCGTGCGGCTTATATCCATGTGATTACTGATGCGGTAACTTCCGTATTGGCTATTATTGCCCTGATTGGCGGCAAACTCTGGGGCGCCAGCTGGCTGGACCCAGTAATGGGAATTGTCGGGGCTATTGTTGTTTGCGTTTGGGCCTACGGTTTACTGCGGGAAACCAGCGGTATTTTATTAGATGCCGAAATGGACAAGCCCATAGTCGAAGAAATAAGCAGTGTTATTGCAAATCAATTTAGTGCCAAAGTTACTGACATTCATGTGGCCCGTGTGGCACAACATAAATACAGCTGTAGCCTAGCGCTTGCTACCACTAATAATATTACTGCCGATGCCGTTAGGCAGGCTTTAAGCGTTCACAAAGAGCTTGTGCATATCACTGTAGAAATTAATCATTATTAGTAATTTTAAGCCATTATTCAGCCTCGCCGCCTTATGGTAGTAATCACACGGTGATAACCATTACCTATCGCACAGAGGCACTATGAAAACTCTCCATAACGCTATTATTTCCGCATTCCTATTTGGCACCTTAATTACAATGGCGTTGCCAAGTATGGCGCATAAACAGCATAGCCATCATCGTAGTGAACAATACCGTACGCAGCATCGTGACTATTCGAATGACCGTGAATACTCGCAGCATAATATTGCGCGCGAACGAGACGCTTTAAACGAGCAGCGGCAGGTAGGGCACCGAGAATTCGATGCCTTAATGCGCGCACTAGATTTTGAAAATCGTGAAATAGATCGCTGGCAGCAACGCCACCATTGGCACGATCACCAACATATAGCGCGCATAGCCAACGAACGACGCGATGCATTAAACCGCGAGCGCGACTCGATTAATCGCCAACGCGATCAAATGAATCGCCATTTTGATCAGATAAACCGGCAGCTGGATCGGCGCGCGCAAGAACAGCATCGCCATCAATCACATAATCGACGCTATTATTAACCCAGTATCGTGTAATCCACATTTACACCGTCATGCGCAGCTTCAATAAATGAAATTCAATTATTGGCGCCATGCAAAGGCCATGGCTGGACATTCTTACCCTCAAAATGACCCAAAAATTAAATATCAAAAACCTTATATACCCTTAATACGATTTTTGATGGGGCATGCATTTTGTGAAATTGCGCATAGAAAACGCCAAGCACACAATATCCACACATTTGAATTTTTAGCTGACGCTATAGTGGTGTTTTGTTAAACAGCAGGTACGAGTGTGTGGCTGCAGTTTGATAGCGAGACGTCCAGTGACTTAATACCGCATCGGCGAAACCTTAGTGCTAAAAATGTGTATTAAAAATTCGGTGCGCCAGCTTGCGTTATTTTAATTCACCCCACTAGATAACGAGTAACATAAAATGAATAAACTGAGCCTATTCAACCGGTTGGCCGGATTGTCTTTATTGTTAAATTTTACCGCTGCAGGGTGCGATGGCGGCGCAGTGGTTGCAAGCTCTTCAGCTGTGCCTATTGTTTCTAGCACGGCCTCTTCGTCAAGCAGCTTGCCGCCGGCGAGCTCATCCATTGCGGTATCTAGCCTTGCAAGTAGCAGTGCCTCTAGTGTTGGCGAAACTATTCCAGCCGGTGCCACGTTGGTTTATGCAGTAAATGTGGGCGGGCCACAGACCACGCTTGGCGGGGTTGAATACCAAGCAGACCGCTTTGCCCGTGGCGGCACGCAGAACGCCACAACCTCGGCCATTGCTGGCACCGATGAAGACACCCTGTATCAAACCGAACGTTACGGCACACTAAGCTATGAAATTCCCGTTAGCAATGCCGCCTACAGCGTTAAATTACACTTTGTAGAAATGTACCAAACAACCACTGGCTCACGGCTATTCAGCGCGACAGTTGAAGGCGAGCCTGCGGTGCAAAACCTCGATATATTTCAAGAGGTGGGCGGCAACACAGCATACGATGTGATAGTACCCGCAGTGTCGGTGGCTGATAACGCTTTAACCCTTCAGCTCGATACAGCCATTGATAATGCCACCCTTAGTGGCTTTGCCATTTACTCGAACGATGGTGGTGTTTTTGAAGAGCCGCCAACGCCAGAGCCGGGCGAAGCACTACCCAGCATAGGTTGCGGCACATCAAAAACCCTACAAGACGGGCGCCGTAACATTAGCGTTAACGGCGGTAATCGTAGCTACATTTTGCGCACACCGGCTAACTACAATAACCAAACACCTTATCGTTTAGTGATGGCTTACCATTGGCTAAACGGTAATGCCGAACAAGTTGCTAACGGCGGCATGGGCGGCTCTACAGATGATCCTTTCTACGGGCTGTGGGACTTAGCCGACAACAGCACCATTTTTGTTGCACCAGAGGGCCTTAATAGCGGCTGGGCGAATACCGGCGGTGCTGATATTCGCCTTACCGATGCCATATTGGCAGAGCTTGAAAGTGAGCTATGCATTGATAAGTCGCGCATTTTTGCCACAGGGTTTAGCTATGGTGCTGGCATGTCAAACGCTATTGCCTGTGCCCGCGGTGATGTATTTCGCGGTGTGGCGCTTTACGCTGGCGCGCAATTAAGTGGCTGCGATGGTGGAACCACTCCCATCGCCTACTTTGGTGCCCATGGCCTTTCCGATTCTGTGCTGAATATTTCACAAGGGCGCAGCTTGCGTGACCGGTTTGCGGCCAACAACAATTGCAGCGCGACTAATGCACCAGAGCCGGCTAATGGCAGTGGCTCGCATATTTGTACCGAATACCAAGGCTGTGATGATGGCTTCCCTGTCACTTGGTGCGCTTTCGACGGTGACCATTACCCCACCCAAAAAGACAGGGGCCAATCTAAATCATGGATTCCCGGCGAAGCATGGAAATTTATATCGCAGTTTTAGGTTTTAGCCATATCGGTGCGAATACGTTGTAGCTACATGTGCTAAACCAGCGCCCTTTGCTATTGCGGGGGCACTATTTGTTTCGGTGATTAGCGAAGAACACAGCGCAATCCATAATTGTGGAATAGACTTAGCCATACCCCAACACGAATAAAGGATATGGCTAAGCTATGCTAAAAACGTTCATAGCACAATGCACTACAATTGCTTTAGCTCTACAACTTGCCGCTTGCGGCAGTGGCGGCGATGCTGGAACAACACCGGTAGATGTGAACAGCAGCACTAGCGCAACAAATTCAAGCCAAAGTACTGGCAGCCATAATCCAGGCCAAGCATGTATGAATTCTGGTTGCCACGATGGTACTAATAACGCCGAGCAATTTACCGCTGCAGGCACCATTTATACATCTAGCGGCGTGGCCCAAGCCAACGCAACAGTGCGATTATATGTACACAATACGAATACGTTGTCACTCACGGCCAATACCGATGGCAGCGGTAATTTTTATACAACACAAGCCGTTGAAGGTTTAAGTACCGGTAACGGTTTGGTATCTGGTGTGGATGTAGAAGTAGAAGGCCCCGGCGGCATTCGCACAATGCCAGGGTTGGTTACTAATGGCTCGTGTAATGCTTGCCATGGGGTTAGCAACGGCAGAATTGTGGTTGATTAATTGGTGGAATAAAAATTTTCCATATTGCAGTTAAAGGTATTCTTTGTTGCGCGGTACACGGCGACTTTTCTCAAATTTACCGAACACTTCTCAAAAAACCAAAAATAACACTGTCGGTTCAGACCAGTAATCACTCAAGATCAAACCATAAAAACATTATCTTGAAGGAAAGAAACATGGTAAAAAAACTTTTAGTACTCAGCGCGGCTATTGCTATGAGCGCTTGTACGGCAAGCCCAAATAACAGCAGCAGTGCTGTAACAACATCCAGCACTGCAATATCAACTAGCTCAGCGATTACCGCTAGTAGTATTTCAAGTATGGTGGTTAGCTCAAGTAGCGCAGCAAGTAGCTCGGGGTTAGATATTGTTAACTGCGGCGGCAATACGCTTAATGGCGCAAGTAATACACCCATTCGCATTAATCAGGTGGGCTTTTTACCAAATGCCAAAAAAGTCGCGGTTATCGAAAAGCCTGCCAATAGCCAATTTTATATCGCACGCGCCAGTGATGATGTAAAAGTGTATTGCGGCGAATATAGCAACGAAGCCACTTGGGGGCCTTCAGGCGAAACCGTTCGCATGGCAGAGTTTACCGCCCTAACAACGCCAGGCACATATTACCTCGGCGATGTTGGCGGCCGTAAAAGTTATTCTTTTGAGATTGGTAGCAATGTTTTTAATGATCTTGGCGAAGCCGCTTTAAAAGCTTATTACTTCAACCGTGCCAGTGCAGAATTACCCAGCCAGTATGCGGGTATATGGGCGCGTGCGGCAGGCCACCCAGACACCAATGTTTTAGTCCATGCTTCGGCTGTGTCGAATACCCGCTCTGAAGGCACGGTAATTTCTGCCCCTAAAGGTTGGTACGACGCCGGCGATTACAATAAATATATTGTTAACAGCGGTATTTCGGTTTACACCCTGTTAGCCGCTTACGAGCATTACAGCGACCACTTCGCAAACCTTGCCGTGAACATTCCAGAATCCAACGACAACGTGCCCGATATTCTTAATGAAGCCATGTGGAATATCGAATGGATGGAGAATATGCAAGACCCCGATGGTGGCGTTTACCATAAATTAACCACCAAGAATTTTGTCGGCACGGTAATGCCTAACCAAACTAATGCTCAGCGCTATGTGGTGCAACGAACAACCGCAGCAACGTTAAATTTCGCCGCCGTTATGGCCGTTGCCAGCCGTGTTTATAGCAATTTTGAGCAAGCATTCCCTGGTAAAAGCGCAGCCTACCGCCAAGCGGCACTGAATGCATGGAATTGGGCCGAAGCTAACCCATCGGTTATTTATAGCCAGCCATCAGACATTGCAACGGGCACGTATGGCGATAATGACGTTAGCGATGAATTTGCCTGGGCAGCGGCCGAAATGTATTTATTAACAGGGCAATCTTCGTATTTGGAGCGTTTTAAATCTATTGATGCCGGCGTAATTGCGCCTTGGTGGGGCGGCGTTGGTACACTGGGCTATATTTCATTAGCCGAACACGGCCAAGCGATGATGTCAGCGGCAGATTACCAAATGGTGACCGATGGCTTAATTGGTGCTGCCGATGGGTCTGTTGCTAAATTTAAAGCAACCGCTTACGGCGTTCCACTCGACGAAAATGCCTTGGGTGGCGATTTCTACTGGGGCAGCAACGGCGCAGCCGCTAACCAAGCATTTGTTTTAATGTATGCCAATAGCTTAAACCCATCGCAGGATTATGTTGATGCCACAACATCGATTATTGATTACCTACTTGGGCGCAATGCAACGGGTTATTCTTTTGTCACTGGTGCCGGCGCAAAACCGCCAGTAGATATTCATCACCGCCCATCTTACGCTGATAACATTGCAGAACCTGTTCCAGGGTTTTTAGTGGGGGGGCCACACAGTCAACAACCCGAAACGCCAGCCTGCGATTACCCCTCCTCATTATCGGCAAAATCTTATAGCGATACTTGGTGTAGCTATTCCACCAACGAAATCACTATTAACTGGAATGCGCCACTCGTTTATTTGTTAGCGGCTATTCAAAATGCCCCCTAACATTTCATAGGGCTGAGAAGCTAAATCCTTCTTATCTCACTAATAAAAAACATTGTTAGAGTTACACTTCATAGGCTGCAGCCAAACTTATAAGCTGCAGCCTATCGAGAAGGCTAAAATTCCGGCTAGAACTTACTGCATTTCCTCTCCTGACCTCCGTCTACCCTAATCTTAAAGCGCCGGAATGCTTCTTCAAATGGTAATTTTTAGATGTGCCCAATTATCGAAAATAAAGGTTTTGGCTAGTAAAAATAGAGAGCCAAAATTTACGTATTACCTTTTCCTTTTTAGCCAATACGTGTACTAAAAAATACATATATAGGCATTATTGCTATTTGTGATATTGGCCGCACTTTCATGAAGTCTAGAGGTTTTAATATTTCAATTAGCATGCATTGCCGCTCTATTAATAATAATGATATTTATTTACCGAATATGTTTAGCATAGTTATTTTAGCGTCGATGGTAATTAAACCCTAAAGTATTTTTTAATGCATAAAATATATCTAGTTTGTGCAAGAATACCATTACCGATTGGTAGATGCTGATATGTTCCCCTTTGGGTAAAGGCTGAAAAATACTTTCACCTGCAGCTAGTTTTACACCCTATTTTGCCACGATTTTTCGCCCGAAAAAAAGGTTAAATCTAGCTTCCGTATTGCAAATTATTTTTCGGCTTACCCTTGTTATTTAACTAACATTATTGGGAGCTTCGATATTAAAATGAAAATTTATAACAAGTTTTATCGGCAATACTTTTTAACAAAAATGTATTGCTACAACGCTTTATACAAAACGTTATTGTTGGCTGTTATTTCTGTGTTAGCCGCCTGTGGTGGCGGTAAAAATAATGCAACTACCACAAGTAGCCAAAGCAGTAGCGAGGCACCTATGGACATGTCGGGAGGTCAAGCTTATGAGGAGGCCGATGGCATAGTTGGTGGTCAGCTCTATTCTAAATTCTGGGCGAGTGAAACGGGCTTTACTTTAGGGAATTCAAATCTGGATAACCAAGGTCAACTAGATGCCGTGACCGGCAAGTCTGATTTCTTTCGGTGTAAACAATGCCACGGCTGGGATCGTTTGGGGCGTGACGGTGGCTACAGTAATCGCGCGCCATCGACCTCTAGGCCTAACGTTGCCGATATTAATTTAGCCTTGGTTAGCGAAGTCGCAACACCACGCGCTATTTTTGATAGCATTAAAGGCAGTGCCAATTCGCGCTCTGTTGATGTCGACCTGAGCAACTATGACCCCAACAATAATGCAGCAACCGGCGACCAGATGCCTGCATATGGAGAAATTCTAACGGATGAACAAATTTGGGATATTGTTAAATACCTCAAAGAGGAAGCACTGGATACTACCGCAATCTACGATATCGTTTTAGAAAATGGCCAATACCCTAACAGGCCACGCAGCTTTCAAAACTTAGGCGTTAATGGCAGCCCAACCTCGGGGGATGCGATATACACCAATAACTGTGCGATGTGCCACGGCGTTGATGGTACCAAAATATTAGTCGACGGAGAGTCCTATACTGTTGGCCGCCACATGCGCTATAAGCCCTACGAGGACCAGCACAAGGTTAAATTTGGCCATTTGGGCAGCACTATGGGGCCAATATTAAAAGATTCGGACATCGATGATATTCAAGACCTGTTTGCAGCCATGAATGATGTAACTAAATATCCTGATGAACAACCCGCGCCAGAGCCCGTTGTGGATGGCAAAACACTATTTACCCTGCATTGCAGTGATTGCCACTCTGGCAACGGGGTTGGCGCAAGTACTTTTGGTGACGTCAGCAACCAATCTGCAGCTAGGATTACAAGCGAAATTGGCAGTGTGCCGCTGATGCAATCACTTTCGTCTTTAACAAGCGAAGAAATCAACTTAATCGCCGATTTTTTATCGAATTAAATAGCTTGAAATAAAAAAAGGGCTCAATAGTTAGAGCCCTTTTTTGTAAAGCAAACTTTATCGTTTTTACAATGTTATTTAATTCAATAATCCTGCATCAACGGCTTCTTCGAGCTTTCCTTTTAACACGCGCCAAATATCTTTGCTGCCTTTTTCTATACGGCTATTTAAGCCGAAAACCTTTTCTTTAGGCACGTTGTTATCCCTCCAGCTATGGCCATCGCCATGTAAATTGTGCAGCAACGGCGGAATGCGGTCTATCGCACGGGCATAAATGGCATCGGGGGTTTCGCCCAATTCAAATTCTTGCCATAACACTAGGTATTCGTCACCTTGACCATCGGGTAATAAGCCCAGCAGGCGCTTCACGCCGGCCTCTTCTTTCGCTTTATTCTCTGCCGTTTCCGAGGCATAAATAATGGTATCCCCTGCATCAATTTCCCCTAAATCGTGAATCAGCAGCATGCGGATAACACGGTCAATATCAATAGTATCGTCGGCAAAGTCCTTAAGCATTAATGCGCATAAGCACACGTGCCAGCTGTGCTCGGCTGAATTTTCGTAACGGGGTAATGCACAAGGGCGTGTTTTACGCAGCACACCCTTTAGCTTTTCGATTTCTACAATAAAACTTAAAACGCTTTCTATCTTTTCCACGGTAACCTCTTTTGGTGGTCGGTAGCCTTAGCTTTACGCTGCACAGCGCCACCAACCATACTTACCGCGCAGTACAAGAGCCACTGCTTTCCACACTACTGCATACAAAAAAGCGCACGGCCATGTATAGCCGGTATTACACGTAAATGCACACACAGTTTTGGGTTAGCGCAACCCAATAGCTGGCTTAACGGCAAGAAATACCCAGTATATAGAGTCAGTCTCACCATAATTGGTAAGGCCTAAGGTTTAGGTATTCGCATGCCAAAGCTCATTGGTTACTCATTGCCTTCTCGCCCAACAAACCTCGACATAATGGTCACTTCAACTCTATGGCCTAGAGAATTTTTAACGATACAAGTGGCCTTGTCGCAGAGGGGATTCTGTGAACTGGTTGGTAAACTGGTAAGACCAGTTTGTTTTGTGGCCAGTGTGGTGGTTATGATGGCTTTACTAACTCGCGTGACGACATTAGTAGCGCAAGAAAGTTGCTTGGCTTACAGGTGCGAGGCTGCGCGTTGGTATCTGGAACCCATAATCACAATTACCCCTAGGTGTAATACTTCGTTACAGAAGACACTTCGTCAAAGGTGCACACATGAAATTTAGAATAATGCCACTTGCAGCAGTAATAACTGCAACTTTAGCTGGCTGTACTGGTGAGAGCGTATCTTCTAGCTCACAAGATCAGGCTGTTAATTCTTCGGCTCCAGCTGTAAGCTCTTCCGCCCCCGCACAGTCAAGCGCACCGGTCATATCCAGTAGTTCTTCTGTTGCTGTGTCCTCAGTCGTGCCTTCTTCAAGCAGCGCAGCGGTATCTTCGACGCCAGCAAGCGTTACCCTGCTAACAATACAAGAAAGCACAACCGGCTATTGCGGTACTGTGGGCGTCATCGATACCAAGCATTCCGGTTACGTGGGTGCGGGCTTTGTAGATTCGGAAAACGCCACTGGCGCATCTATCGAATGGCAAGTTAACGCCTCTGAAAGCAATACCTACCAAGTCACCTTCCGCTACGCTAATGGTGGCGATGCTGCTCGCTCGGGTACTTTAACCGCGAATGGCAACGCCGGCGCATCCGTTACTGTTAATATGGATACAACCGGTGCTTGGGCGACTTGGGTCGAAGAAACCGTTGAAATATCACTCAATGCTGGGGTTAATAAGCTTGTATTAGCCGCCAACGGCGCAGAAGGTTTAGCCAATACCGATTCAATCTCCATTGCAGGGCCTGCGGTTAGCGCCGAAGCCTGCGCACCTGCTTCAGGCTCATCAAGCAGCAGCGGTTCTAACTCTTCTATTCCAGTTCTTGAGATACCTTCAGATGGCACTAACCAACCCAAAATGGCAGCCACGCAATGGGTGGGTTATGGCCCAGCGCCTACAGGTGGTGCTGGCGGCTCTACTGTAACGGTAAGCACAGGTAAAGCGTTACACGAAGCACTGTGTGGCCGCGGCTCAGACAACACACCACTAACCATTAAAGTAGATGGCACCATTAACCATGGCAACACCGCATCAGCCAGCGGTAGCTGCAATGGGACTAAGGCCGATACTATCGTACTTAAAGAAGTCGAAAACATTACCATTGAGGGTGTCGGTACGCGTGGCGTATTTGATCAAGTGGGCATTCAAATTTCTCGGGCCTCAAACATTATTATTCGCAATGTAACGATTAAAAATGTTAAAAAATCTGTCTCGCCAACGTCCAATGGCGGGGACGGTATTGCAATACAAGGCGGTCCACAAACGCGTATCTGGATTGATCACAACACTATTGAAGCCTCGGGCGGTGAAAGCCAAGGTTACGATTCGTTGATCGATATGAAAAACGATACAACCCACGTGACAGTTTCTTACAACCATTTCCGCAACTCTAGCCGTGGTGGTCTTATTGGCGCTAACGATAGCCCAGATGGTAACAACTACATTGTGTTCCACCACAATTACTACGAAAACATCGAGCAACGTACGCCTTTACTGCGCCGCGCAACGATTCACACATTTAATAACTATTGGAGCAATACCAACTCGGTGAATCAAATTCACTACATTAATGCCCGTGCAGAAGGTAAAGCGTTAGTAGAAAATAACTATTTCAAAAACGTGAATAACCCCTTAATTGCATCAACCGATTCAGATGTACCAGGCTGCTGGGCTGCTAGTGGTAATGCGTGGGAAGGCGGCACTTATACCCGTACAGTAGATAACGGCAAAGCGCACAAAGTACCGGTTAACTGGCAAGATGGTAACCTTAATGGCGATAACTGCAATGTGAGTGGTGCAAATTCGGTAACACTAGATAAAGCCGGTGATGTTCCAGCCATTGTGATGAGTAATGCTGGTGTCGGTAAACTATAAGGTAAGCTCTGGCGAATACACATCGCCGCTTTAACTCATACCAAAGCCCTCTTTTAGAGGGCTTTTTTTGTGGCAGATTAAACTACGGTTTCTAGCTTTAAGCGCCTTTAACGCCTTAGCCGGCAGCCCCCTCTACAGGATTAACACTTCATATTTAAGCCATTGGTAGTTTGAGGATATTAAAACCAGAAGCACCGTGGTATTACGCGCGATAAAAGAAGACCCAAAAATTGCTGGATACCAAATTAGTATGGAAAAAGCTAACGAACCGGTAAAAGCCAGCATCAGCACACTTAGAGCTGAGTGAGCAAAGTAGACATTTATTTGAAAAAGCGGATGATTTTGTGGAATATTAACGAATCAAGGTGTTTGCGGCAGAGCATGAACGTGTCATCTATCGCCAAATTGATAACGTCGCATTTCATAACACTTAAGCATAGTCGAAGACATTGCCTTGCTAAGGAAAGCCACGACCACCTCCCCTTTTGCAGCCACTTGTAATAACTGCTCCAATGGTTTTTCATCTCAAGCATTAATAGGCATCGGTGACGAAACCCCTTGGGGTGAGCATTGCTCCAATCAGTAACTCAATAAACGTTCCAATGGATCTTGGGGGTAGCACTTTGCACAAAAATTTTATCCAATAGAACATCCGTTAAGGGTGAATAGTTCGGCAGATAGTAGGCGGCCCCGCTTATCGCTTTGGTGCGCCGCTCTTTGATGTGCGTCCTTGCACAACTCGTCCCTGAATGTCCATTTTAAGTAACCCAGCTTTGTATAATAATCACGTCCCCAACTTCTATAAAAAACCACTAGCGTCCTTGCCATCCTTTATTTTTATTTTGGCGGGTTCGTATAGTTGATGAGTGTTGCTATATCGCTAGGCAAGCTTTTAGTTCTTCAAAACGGTTACCTGTTGCATATTAATACTATCGATCATGCCTTCGGCGCTGACTCTAAATGGAGCAATAATAAAGTGCCCATCAACCATGCCCTCTGCCACGTTTGCATTAAGTGTAATAACTTCGCTCGCGCCTGCGGATAGTGTGCCGAGTGACCAGACTGCCTCTTCATTGGCGGTACACACATTATTACCGCACCGCGAGCTGGCTGGTGAGGTGTTGCTTGAGTAATTAAATGATAATTCTTCAGGCACACGCAGTAATACCTCAACATCATTAACCGGTAAACCATAATTGTTGGTAACCGTGAGGGTGTAACTTATTACGCCGCCAGAGGCGACAGGCTCGGGCGAGGCTGCTATCTCAAATGATAGTAGCGCAGCAATACCACCGCTTTTGGCAACCGATACGGTATATTCGCTTTGTTTATCGATTTGCAGCCCACCAGCATGTTTAAGCTCGGCCATTAACGTGAGGTTTTCGCCAGCGATCACTGAGTCTGCTATGACAGTAATTTCTCGATATGCCGCGCCTCCTGAGGCAAGGTTTATCGCACTCCATTCGATAATACCGTTTGCGATTTCGGTACCGTCATCACTGATCGAGTCAATGCTGACGCCAGCGGGCAAATAGGCGCGCGCTACAAGATCGCTCAAGTTCGAGCCGCTAGTGTTACCAAAGTCTAAGCGGTAGCTAAATGTTTGGTTAGGAACGACTGGGTCGGCGCTAGCGCTGATTGTCAATTCGGCGGGTGAATTATTGTAAACCGCCACCGTTTTTATTAACTGAATATCGTCGTTCAAACCGGCTGTCGTTATTCGTATGGGTAAATGAATTAATTGCCCATTAAGTGTTTCTGCCACTTGTGCATTAACCGTTATTGTCTGACTTTCGCCGGCGGCCATGGTTGCAAATATCCAGTTTGCTTCTTCCGTCGCTGTACATACATTATTACCGCAGTTCGAGCTATTGGGTTCTGCATCATTACTGTAGCTAAACGATATGCCTTTAGGTAAGCGCACCATCACATTAATATCATTAACTGGCTGCAATGAGTGGTTACTGACTGTAAATGTATAAACAAGGCGGCTATCGCCCTCAACAGGATTGGCCGAACTGGTGATATCGATAACTATTGGTGGCGGCGCGTCAATGACGCTGCTTGCAAATTCGCTTTGGTTATCGATGGCTTGACCGCCATCGTAAGTTAATTGCGCACGGGCTTTTAATATTGCGCCTTCGCTAATGTCGGAATTAGTCGTTACGTGTATTTCTCGCCTAGCTGTAGTTCCAACGCTGAGGCTACCTTCGTCCCAAACCACAATGCCCGGTAATATTTCCATACCGTTATCGCTTATCGAATCAATAGTAACGCCTTCGGGTAAAAATGCTCGCAATTGTGTGCCGCTCAATGCATCGGCACTGGTATTGCCAAAATTAAACTGATAAACAAAGTTCTGGTTTCGTGTTACTGGGTCAGCATTGGCGCTTATTATTAAATCGGCAGACGGCGCATTGTGAACAGCAAGCGTCTTTACCAAAGCAATATCATCGTTAAAATCTGGCGAAACTATGCGGATAGGTAAATGAATAAGATTGCCGCTAAGGACATTATCAACCTGTGCATTGACGGTAATGCTGCGGTTTTCACCGGCTGCTAAAGTATCGAAGCTCCAGCTAGCTTCTTCATTAGCCGTACACACATTGTTGCCGCACCTAGAGCTATCTGGTGCAGCATCACCACTGTAGCTCCATGAGAGCTCTTGCGGTAAACGAACCATGACCGTAACATCATTAACAGGCAGTGACGATGTATTACCTAAGGTGATGGTGTACATCACGTGCTCTTCGCTTACCACTGGGTTTGTAGCGCTGCTAATATCGACCATCAATGGTAAGTTATTGGCTGTAACACTCGAGACAAATTCTGTGGTGTTATCTATTGCCTGACCGCCATCAAAAGTTAATTGCGCGCGAGCTTTTAATACACTGCCGAGGGAAAGGTTTGAATCTGCTGTTACTGTCATTTCACGGTGCAATGAGGCGCCGACGCTTACATTGCTTTCATTCCACACCACAACGCCCGGTGTTACTTCCATACCGCCATTACTGATCGAGTTGACAAATACGCCCTGAGGCAAATCAACGCGCAGCTCAGTATTGTTCAGTGCGCCGGCGCTGGTGTTGCCAAAGTCCAGTTGATAGTTGAATGTTTCGCCAGCAACGATTGGATCTGCGCTCGCGCTTAAGGAGAAGTCCGCCGAAGATGTATTAAATACGGCAAGCGTTTTGAGCAATACAATATCATCGATTAAATTTGGAGATGTCATACTCACAGGTAAATTAATCAGGTTGCCACTGAGTACAGTATCGATGATTGCATTCACCGTAATCGTGCGATTTTCGCCTGAGGCTAAAGTTTCGAATGTCCACCATGCTTCTTCGTTAGCGGTACAATCGTTATTACCACATCTAGAGCTATTCGGTTCTGCATCATTGCTGTAGCTAAACGATAGCTCTGCTGGCAAGCGAATTAAAACCGTAACATCGTCAACCGGTTGTAATGAAGTATTGCCTACTGTAAAGGTATAGGTAACACGATTTTCATGCACGACTGGGTCAGCCGAACTACTGATATTTATGGTTAATGGTAAAGGGTTCGATACGACACTCAACGCAATTTCTGCTGAGTGTTCTACAGCCATTCCTTCGTAAGTTAGCGCTGCGCGAGCATGAAGCAATTCACCTGGCTTGAAGTCGCCCTCGGCCGTTACGGTAATTTCGCGGTGGCGTGATTGGCCAACGCTAACATCGCTTTCATCCCACTGAACGATACCGGGGGAAACCTCTGTACCGCTATGACTAATCGAATCAACAGTAATACCTGCCGGCAACATAACACTCAATTGCGTGCCTTCGAGGGCAGTGGCTTGGGTATTACCAAAATCGATGCGATATACAAAACTTTCATCTTGCATAACGGGGTCGGCACTTGCACTTAAAATAAGATCGGCCGATGGGCTATTAAGTACCTCTACACTTTTAATAATGCTGAATTCGCTAAGGCCTGCAGCATTAAATGTGAATGGTAAGTCGATAATAGTGTTATCTAACGTCGCTTGTGCCACGAGCGCATTAATATGTATGCTTCGGCTTTCGCCGGCCGCTAGATTTTCGAAGTTCCATGTTGCCACCTCGCCTGGCGTACAGGCATTATTACCGCACCGTGAGCTATTAGGCTGCGTATCGTTTGCGTATCCAAACGATAGTTCGTCGGGTAGTGTCAGTGAAACATTCACATCAGTCATTGGTAGGGCTGTCGCATTGCCAATAGTGACTGTATAGAGCAATCTCTCGCCGGCCACAACGGGGCCGCTAGCGGTTATGCTCGTCGATAATTTAGGGATAACTCTGAACTGCACCACACGCTCAATAGGTGTTAATTCACCATCATCAACAATGAGGCGTGCACTGTATTGCCCGGCGGTATTAAACACGTGCTCTTGCGAGTTATTGGCCGAACAATTATTAATCGTGTAATCGACGTTATCGTCATTATTGATATCTAAATAACACGTCAAATTATCATTATTTTCATCGCTGGCGCTCCAACTAAAAGTAACGGTTGTGCCAACAAAAACCGGGGAGTCTGACAGCGTAAAATTTTCGAGGCTCGGTGGTACTGGCGAACTGCTCGAGCTACTCAAACTACTTGAACTTGAGAGCACGCTCGCGCTAGAGCTTAAGCTCGATAAACTGGAGTTGAAACTCGAACTGCTTGAGTTTAGCGATGAGCTATTCGCGCTAGAACTTATTACAGCGCTTGGGCTGCTTTGTACCATGGTAAGGCTGCTTGAGCTAACCGGTGAGCTGCTGGGTATAACGCTTGCGACACTAGAGCTGCTGACATGCAAGCTTGACTGAGCGCTGGCTACTGAGCTCGAACTGATAACGGCGCTCGAACTACTGGGCATTGCACTTAAGCTGGAACTAGATATTACGCTGGAGCTTGTGCTTTGCACTGAGCTTTTACTCGAACTCGGCGTAGGTGGCTTGGAAACATCGTCGTCACTTCCGCTGCTGCCACATGCGGCGAGACTTAATGCTGTAAAAAGCAAAAATGTATTTCTTTTTGCTGACGAAACTCTCGTTGAGAAGCCCGTACAATTCATTGTCAGTACCCCAATAATTTATAATCGATGGATGAATGAGCTATTCACGAGTGACAAGAATGATAGGACTAACCACAAGCACCTGCTAATTCCGTAGCCCCCGCTCTACAGAATGCTCATGGGAAATGGTATGCGAAGCGACAATGGTGAGATAGATAGGAAATCCTACCTTGATGGCATGGGCGCGCTAATCTATATTCTCGAGCAGCCCAGATAGGCCCACATAGTAAAGAATTTGGTTGCGGTTTAGTGTAGGTGTAGTGTCGACGGGTGAATTAGAAAATTTGCGCCGCAGTTTTAACATTAACTGTTCGAGGTACTTTTCGCTTTTATTTAACTTAGAGGCAATTTGCGAGGGCTGCTTACCCTGAGCCAAGCCTATCAGGAATAGGCGTTCGGTTTTACTTAAAGAATCGAGCAGCGGTTTTAAAAAGTAACCGACACAAGAGGCATCAGCAATAATGAACTTATGGAATAGCTCTGTACATAAGCGCAACATTGCTAAGTTTTCGTTATTGAGGGTATTAAAATGACAACGCTCGGAGCTGATAAAACTAGCGCCAGCAATGCCTTTGGCAGAAGACATTAAAGGTAATGTGATGCCATTTGAAATGCCATAATCGTTAGCGGTGGCGATGACTTCTCGGCTGGCTTTATTGCCCGCCATATATTGTTTGTTGATTTCACCCCACCACTCAACAGGCTCTTGCACGCCGCCCATTACGGCTTTTATGAGAGGGTCGTTTTGGTCAAAGCGTGCTTCGGTGTAATGCTTTAAATAGGCAGGGCTATAGCCATCAGATACATGGTACACCGGCGCGCGAGAAAAATGAGACTCTAATAAAATTTGGGGAATGTAAGTGTAAAGTACACCTTCATACCCCAATTTGAGGGCTTGATCGTGGAGTATATTAAAGGCTTGTTCAAAGTTATCGGCTGCATAAAGCCTAGCCACATACTGCCCTAGATCCTTGACATTAAAAGTCATGCTCCCATCCCCGATGGTTAACAGGCCCTCGCCTGATGCAAACAATTAAACAAGCTCAAACCTGCGCGCAGTGTAAAAGCTTGTTTTGTAACGCTAAAGTTCACACCGCAGCCTGGCTTTTAAAGGTGCCCTTTAGTGAGGGTTAAGTAGTTTAACCCGCCTGCATAGAACTTGGTATGAGCATCGCGTACCACAAACCCTACTTGGCGCACTTGGCCTACAAGTTCATCAAGGGTTGCCAAGTTAAAGGTATTACAACGAAAAATCGCCTGATTATAACGTTTAAAGTCCTGCCAATAAGGATTCGCTAATTGCTCTTTTTCAGCTTCTTCTAGTAATGCGTTCATATCTAAGCTGGCGTTGATTGTAGCGAGAACAAAACTCCCGTCAACTTTCAGTTGGCTGGCAATATGGCGCAATATTCGCATAGGGTCGGGCCAAGTGTAATAACTATTAATTGAAAGGGCTGAGTCTGCTTTAGAGCTAAGACTGTAGTGCTCGATTTTGGCTTGCACAATTTTACAAGGCTTGCCTGGGTAATGGCTTGCCACCCAGCGAGCGCACTTCACCATTTCAGGAGACATATCGACACCTAAATAGCCATTAACTCTGTTTGTGGTTAACGCGAAAGGTATAACTTTGCCCGGCCCGCAACCGAAATCTACCACCGACCCAAATAACTGCTCAGCCACCGAGCGATTAACCGTGACCAGCTCACTGGGCATGACCGAGTGAAAAGGCGCTGCATAAGCGTTCCAATCTCTCATAGCTGCTCTCCTAACCATTTGAAAAATTTAGGGGTCGTGGCATCCAGCTCCCAAACCACACACGCCAGTGAAAAAGGCCCGCCATAACTAACGGTATTTTCTGCTAGTACGCGCAAGCCAACCATGCGCTTGTGAAAAGCGACGTGGTGCGGCTGCATCGACATCACAATGGCATTACATTGAAGGTTGCGGGCCACGTTATAAAAGGTCCGGTAGTATGTTTTTTCCAACCCTTGATGGCGTTCTTTGATGATAAAGCGACCCAATTCCATCATTCTGACACCGCGCGCTCGGTATTCAGCTAGGTAAGCCTCCTGCGGGAAGCCATAAGGGTTATCTACCGTAAGGCGAGCGGTGCTATTTATCTCGCCGTTATTGGCGCGGGTATAAAAGGTCAGTGCGCTGCCATCTAATACATCATTATCTAGGTCCATATGGGGATAAATTCCCCCTAAATTAATTTTTCTAAACTGCTTTATTTCTTCTCGGACGTGATCATCAACGACCACAGAAATTTCACTTTTGTTACAGCCTGTGTTTTTACTCATCACACATCTCCAATAAATATAAATTGAATAAGTTGATGTGTACCGGTACACAGGCTTTATTGTTGGCCCCAAGGCACTCAGAATTCATCCTGAAACTAAGGGTAAATCTTCAGAAAACGTTCCGAAGTGTTCCGAATAGCGTAAAAATATGTAACTATTGAATTAATACACCAGAAAACGAATAAATTGAGGTGTTATACCTGCTGTTACTGCACTGGGAGTCGGGAGGTTTGCATTGTAATTATTGGACTTATCTGATTGATGACTATTCAAGAGCCGCCAATATTGAGAGCAGAAGACCGGGCCGTGTTAGAGCGGCTTCAGGCCGCTATGGGGTCTGAAGGTAAAAAAAGCGCTATAGAAATTATGCAGGCCTGGTCAGGCGACAACAGAGAAAGTGTACAAACACAAAAGTTAAAAAACTATTGGGAGGGTTATCACCTTCTTCATTATATTACGCATATTAAAAACACTCTCGAAGCCTCTGCGAGAGATCGCCTTATTAAGCTCGTCGTTAAGCACATCCATCGAAACGGTTTTGCTGCTATTCAGTCTTTTCCTACCTCGGGAAAAACAACAGGGATTGCCGCCCACCGTGTGAGTAGTATATTCAAAGTGGCTGGTGGGTTTAGAGACCACTCGCGGTGCATAGATGAAGACCATGGCGAGCAGTGCTCTGCTACTGACCTCGCCGAATGCCGGTACTCATTGCTAATGGGTATGCTGGGATACTTTGAATTTTGCCGAGATCAGCAGCTACCTGTCGAGCAATTCATCGAAACTCCGTCAGGCGAAGGTGTGGCCGGTTTATCATGCGAAAGCCCCGCTGTAGCCCATTACACCAATGGCCTAGGTCTTGACCAAACTATTAAAAGTATTCAAAATTTTCTTGCTACGCGTAATACCCCCCAGCAAATAAGCACGGTAAACGAAAACGCACCATTACCGAGCAGCTCAACAGTAACAGCATCACCTTCAATAGCGAGAGGTTTAGCGGCGTCATACCATTGGCGGCGTGCTCTCTTGGTTGCATGGCTACTGGTATTTATCGTCAGCGCGGCTTGGTGGCTATACCCCAAACCGAATGCCGAACAGGGTTACCAGCAAGCGGTAAATGCTGTGAATAATAAGAAATACGCGAATGCTATTTCTGCTCTAAAGCAGGTTTTGGAAGCTAATAGCGAATTCGTAGATGCCTACTATCTACTCGCCGAGATATACACCACCCTAGCCGATACTGAAAACGCCATCCAGTATTACCGTGCCGGTATTGAGAAAGACTCGCACACGCGACCGCAAGCTTATAATAATCTCGCCCTTTTATTATTGGCGCAAGACAGAGTAAGTGACACCTTGGTACTGCTTGATCAAGCTGAGGCGAATATCAGTGCACAAACGCCTTCAGAGCAATGGACACAGATGGGGGTCATTTTTAAAAACCGAGCGTGGGCACACTGGAAAATGGGGTCGAATGCGCAGGCGCTGACTTTTATTAACAATGCACAAAAATTTCTTAGTTCGGCGCAAAAGCTTGATCAATACCCAGAGATTTTTTGCTTACATGCCCTAATCGCTAAAGCTGATGCGCCTAACGATGAAGCAGCTGAAGAATGTATCGCTCGGTTTAAAAAACATCAAAAAAACCAAATCAGCGCTAACGAAATGCTCCCCCCCCTATCTGGAGTGAGTTATGACCTTTATTTACAAGTGCTTAAGCTTGGTGCCCAATAGTATGTTGCCGTTAAATCGTTTTGCAGTGCCTATGTTGATATGGCTGGTCGCGTTATTGCCAAGTGTTGCTATTGGTCAAGCCTTAGTAATACAAGTAAGCGGTGAGGTGACATTAAATGTACCCGGCGTAAACAAAGCGATTGACGTAAAAGCGGGTACACTTTTGGCCGGCAATAATAGCTATAGCAGCAGCCTACAATTTACCAGTAAAGAGTCTCAGTTGTGGCTGCTTTGCCCAGGGCTTGATGAGCTTGTTAATATTCGCGAGGTAAAACACCATAAACCACTGTGCCCCGCTCAAAGCAGTAGTAAAATGCGAGGCCGCGAAGATGATAATGTGCCTTTTTTAATATTACCAAATCAGCAAGCACTGACTACCCTAAGTCGCGTGCTTTGGAGCGGCCCTAAAGGTGCAGACTACCTGATTATGCTGATGCAATATGATGATTTAGGCAGGCCGTCTTTAGTGAATGAATGGGAAGCTGATTCTCCTATTTATCATGAAAGCGGCTTTCATGAGCTACTCATCGAACCGGCATTGCCCTTGAATTTTTCCAAGGATCATTCGCTCACGTACAAAATCGAGATTGAAAATACCGACAACAGCCAAACTAGCGCTCACTTCGACGAAATACTCATTAACCCTATCACAAGGCCTTTTACGGAAGATATCGCGTTGCAAGCATACGCCTTGCTTGGTAATCAAAAAATAGGCCGCGATACCGATTTGGGCAAACTAGTCTATGCCAGCTATTTAAGCGGGAAAGGTTACTTTGCACAGGCATATACAGTAGCGTCATCGCTCGATAACAGCCATTATAAAAGCGCAGCGCAATGGCTAAAAACAAAAGCGCTCTATCAGCCAGGCACACCGAGCACAGTTGTTGTGCGCGAATTTATCAAAAGCTTAGAGGTTGCCGTGGCTTCGCATGACTATGCTACGGCTTTGGTCGCCTGCCAAAGCCTGTTAAGCCCAGCCAATAGTTTGCTCGACACCGCGACAAAAAAGAGACGTAATAAGATTGTCGCTAACCCAGAATACGCACGTTTTTGTAAAAAATAATCACTATTTTTAGAAGCGCCCACTACATAAACGCTTGATTAGCTCACTAAGATCATGCTTTTTTGCCATGTTTCTATATTCACGTTTTGATATTCATATTGAGGTGCTCGCATGAAAGGGCCAATAGCTTTGTTTTCACAAACTCTTATTGCCATGATTACTTTATGGGTTTGTGCTACAGCACATGCTGTGAGTGACTCGTATTATGTAGCCGTGCAACATGTAAAAGATAAGCGCTATAGCGATGCTGAGGATGTCTTTCGCACCGTCATTCGCGAATCCCAAAATCAGCCGAGCTTAGTCATGCGCAGCAAAGCTTGGCTGGCATTAACTTTATTAGCCGAAGACCCTAAATCAGCAGAGGCTGAGGGACTAATGACGGAGTTGGTATGCAGCGCCGCGCATTTACAATCAACGAATCAACTACTAAAAGTTTGCAAAGAGATCAGGAGCGCTCAGCCAAAATATTGGCAGCCAGAAACTCAATCCGACTTTGATGCAGTGAACTCTGCGATAACTACCGTTGCAGCGATGCAGTGGCACAAAGGCGAATACCAACGCGCACTCGATCTTATGAATCTATCTTTGCTGCAAAGCATGAATGCCCAGCCTAGTAAAAACCGTTTGCATGCGCTGAATTCGCAAAATGTTGATAATGCCCAGACGGTATCAGAGCAATTAGCCTCAGCCCAAATCAAGCAAGCGCTCATCAAGCAGCAAATGAAAGATCAAATGCTCAATAAAATATCGAATAATATGGAAGTTTCAGAAGACGATATGAAAGCTGTATTGCAAGAGAATCAAAAGGCCTTGGTAGAATCACTGATGGCCGAAGTGATCGCAAAACAGCAGATGCCAAATAACAAGAGAGAAAAAAACCAAGAAATCAGTGATAAAAAATTAGCGCGAATTGCCGCCTCTGAACATAAGGTTTTTCGAAGGCTGGCAAGCAAGATGAGTTGCCAAGCCCTCAATGATGATGGTGAAGAGATGAGTGTGCAATCTATACACAATAATCAGCTGAGCTTTATCGCTGGCGCATTGGAAGCATTTAAAGGGCAGGGTATTCAAAGCTTTAAGATAATACAGCGGCCAACCTTAAAAAGCCTAAATACCTTTTTGGATACCCAGCAGCAATTTTTAGCAAAAGAAAAAACATTTATTGGCAATAACGATAAGATATCGAGGGCGGCACTCGATTGTTTTAAACGGTTAAAGCTGCAGCAGCACATCAGCCAAGCTTTATTAGTGGCTTTAGTGCGCCCCGCCAGGCCCCATCGCAGCGAAAAATACCTCAAGCAAGTTATTGATACTGCCCGCCGATTGAGAGCCAGCCAGCGTTTTAGCCACTCAAGCATGACTATGGAAGCTGCAATAGAGCATTATGTGCTTGGCACTTTTTATCTTCAGTCAAACCAAAAAGACCAAGCGATGATTGAATTGGATCAAGCATTTTCTTTGGTGAATATCGAACCTCAATTAATCGCTTCCCCAGAAATGGTTTACTTAGGGCAAATCTTTCGAGCAAAAATTTTGCAGTCTATGGCCCCGCTAGCTGAGCCAGCTGGCCCTATTTCTAAGCGACTGCAAAACCAGTTGGCAGTATTGCTGCAAGATGCGGAGCAATTAAAAAACAATATTGCCCGCCAGCTGAGCCTAACCCCAGAGCAAGCCCAGCAGGCACAGCTTGATCACACCAAGCAGCTAACAGGCAGCCTTCTTCAGGGTGAAGACATTAAGAGCATGATGCAAAAGGTCGATAGTTTAGTGGCAAGCGCCAATAGTGATAAGGGTAGCCCTAGCGCTAAGCTGAGTGAAATTGCCAATATGATCAACAGCGGCGCAATGGATAAGAAAATATTAGAGCTGCAAAAGCAAATGGAGTCGCAATCGCCTATACAGCAGGAAGATGTTCTGGGCCTAGATATCGAGCGAGAGTATCAGTTTTATAATAATCACGCTCTTCTTTTATTGCAGCTGGTTAATATACAGCTTGATCTCAATAATAAAAATGCGGCAAGAGAGCAGTTTGCTAAAGCGAATGCGTATACACAAGAGTTTGCGTTTTGGGTGGGTCGGCGTACACAAGGGTATTTGCAGTACACGCAAGCAAGAGTGTTTGAAAATAATCGTCAGTTTGAGAAAGCCAGTACAGCCTACATGGCTGCCGTTAGTGCCTGGTATTTTACGCCTCGCTCTTCATATCAAATACTTTGGAGCCCTTTAATATATGACACAGAAATATTAGAGCGAGCCGCGAGTTTTGAAATTTCACAAAATGATGCAACAAAAGCCTTTAGTTACCTAGAGCTTGCACGTGATGTGGGCTCCGATAAAATCGATCTTTATGGCAGTTTAACCAGTGAAGGCCTAGCGAATGAAGACCGCTCACTACAGCAAAAGCTAGCCGAGCTTACGCAACTTGCCGAGCAAAAAGCAAAGCAACAAGGTGATTTGGAAGCGCTTAATACGGCAATGGCCAATGCAACATTGGCAGAGCAAGCGGGCCACCGTAACCGGTTAGATAAAAACTATCAGCTGCTTAGGGGCATAAATGCGATAACTGCTTGGTTAGACCCTGCGGTATTTGCACCGTTTGTGGATGCATTAGTACAGCAAATTTCGCGCCGCCAAAGCCATAATCTTCATCAAAAGCGCATCGACTTTTTGTATCAGCAGCAAAGCTTAGTTTCTTCTGCGAGTTTGAATTTTCACAGCTTTGGGCAGCAAAAATTGGGGGCTGATCTGGCAGCCGCTGTTCAGCAAAAAATCGCACAAGGCAGTTTGCTGTTATCGGTGTGGATGGGGCAAACATCAACTTATATTCTCGCATTAGATAAAAACGATATTCGTGCACATCAGGTGGCAAGTGAACCCTTATTGCATTTGGTAAAAGCATTTAACGTTGCCTTAAAACCTCAGCATGGAGTATTGGTTTACGAAAAATTACTGGAGCCATATTTAAATCGACCTTATACAAGTATTATTTCTATCGCTAATGGCCCTTTACGCAATACGCCTGTGGCAGCATTAAAGGCTGAGCAAAATGGGCGGCGATGGTTGGGTGATCAATATCTGTTACGTACAGTGCCAACCGCTAGGCAGCTTTTAGCCCAAGCGAGTAAACAAAGCGCTAAGCAAGTACTTGTTTTAGATGGCTCAGCTGTTCCTGGCGAAGAGGTATTAGCCACTTCAGAGGTTGCAGTCATTAAAGAAATGTACAGCGCAACGCACCTCGTCTCTGGCCAGTTAACAAAAAATAATTTGCTGGAGAAAATGCCGGAATATAGTGTTGTGCACTTTGCGGGGCATTCTAAAGTGAATGATGAATTTCCAGATTTTTCGTATTTAGCGCTTTTTAATGAGCGGGTATATGCTCTTGAGCTGGAACAGTTATCCCTAGCAGGCGTGAAATTATTGGTACTAGGCAGTTGCGAATCGGCAGCACATGCCGATAGTGCTTTGGGCAATGAGTTCTCTTCTTTGCAAGAATCATTTTTAACCGCTGGCGCTGATGCAGTAGTGGCTAATTTATTCCCTGTTAATGACCAAGTGGCTAGCGATTTTATGGCTGAGTTTTATAAGCACCTAGCCAAAGGCCTAGCCAAAGACCATGCCTTACAATTAGCGCAGCAATACATTAGAACAAGCAAACCCAACCCGAAAGACTGGGCAGGGTTTGTGTTGAGCGGTAGTGAATCGCCATTGTAACCAACAAGCCGACAGACAGTAGCTTCGCAAAGTACCATGCGCTCTGTGAATCGAGTGGTTCGTAGTGCTCTAAAATATTGTCGAGCCTTGCGGATATTGAAAGTTTAACGATAGCACCGAGGGATGATGTCAGCCAAAGCTAAAGCCACATGCAGTATGCTTAGCGTAGGCCAATCGTTTAGTGCCAACATGATAAATACTCAGAATTGCGTTTGCAGGTTAGGGATAAGCATGCTCTGAGCTATGGTTCAGCCGGTCAGCGCATGCTTATTGAATTATTGTAGTCCGAAGAAATATCAACAACGCGCTACATGATGCGTGAAGAAGGTGTAGTCAGTAAGCAAAAGCCTTACCCGAAGGGTGCGATGCCTCTCTGATTACCCCAAACTTACTCACGCGTCAGTTTGATGTGACATCCATTAATCGTTGGTGGAGTGGCGACATTACTTATGCGTGGACACAACAAGGCTGGGTATATTTGGCGGTGGTGATTGATTTAATTAGCCGCAGAGTGATTGCTCATGAAGTGTCGAGCAGTCCATATATGCCCTAGAAAAAACTTCAATACACGCATGCCCCCCGCAAAGAAATCCGAGGCTGGATAATTTGGCCATAGGTCACTCAGGTGTCACCCTTAATAATCAAGACTACTCTTTACGCAGCACACTTTATGAATAAAAATGGCAATTACTTAAAAACCCATTAAATGCATTCATATGATAGAGCGTATACACCTCAATATTCTGCGAGAAGTCGACCGCAAGGGGACACTCACCAAAGCCGCTGATGCGCTGCACCTTACTCAATCCGCGCTTAGCCACGCCATCAAAAAGCTAGAGCAGCAGCTCGATACCGCTATATGGACAAAAGAGGGTCGCCTTCTGCGCTTAACGCCAGCCGGCAACGCTGTTTTATCACTGGCAAACCGTGTATTACCGCAGTTTGAGCAAGTCGAAGCGCACGCTGCCCAAATTGCCGCAGGGCAGCGCGGTAGCCTGCGCATAGGCATGGAATGCCACCCTTGTTACCAGTGGTTATTAACCGTTGTTGCAGATTTTTTAGCGGATTTCCCCGATGTGGATATAGATGTACGGCAAGCTTTTCAATTTGGCGGTATGGCTGCGCTGGCACACCATGATATTGATTTGCTGGTAACCCCCGACCCAGTGCAAAAAGCTGGCTTTATTTTTACGCCCGTTTTTGCCTACGAGCTTGTATTAGTCATGGCTACGCAGCACACACTAAGCCAACAAGCCTATATTCAACCGAAAGACCTAGCCGACCAAACACTTTATACCTACCCTGTAGCCACAGAGCGCTTAGATATTTTTAGTCAATTTTTGATGCCGGCCAACATTTCACCGCGCCAACATAAAGTACTAGAAACCACCGAAATTTTGCTACACATGGCCGCAGCCAACAGAGGAGTCACGCCTTTACCGCAATGGTTGCTAGAGGTTACAGGCGCGCAACTGCCGCTGGTAGGTAAACGCTTGGGGGCTAACGGCCTAAAAAAATCCATTTATTTAGGTATACGTGAAAGCGATAAAAGCATTGATTACATCAACCAATTTATTCAACGAGCCAAAAAAGAAAACGCCAGCAAAGGGTAAGTGCTAGCGTTCGGTCGCGGTTAAATTCAAGACTAAATACTATTCGTCATAAGGCCTAACATTTTCGTCGTAAAAGCTGGCAATCTTTTGTCGCAATTCTTCAGATAGCGATGGCATTGCTGCTGCCTTGGCAAACGAGTTAACTTGCTCAACGGACAGCGCGCCAATCAATACGCTGGAAACCTCATCAAAGTCCAACAGCCAACGAAGAGCCATTTGCTCTAACGTCATACCCTCTGGAACTAATTCTTTAATTTTTTGTAGCATGCTGCGCTGCTGAAGCCGGCTGCGCTCAAGATAGCTATACGCCTTTTTTTGCTCCGGTGTAGACGTGACCGTAACCGGGCTAAACAAACCATGAGCAAAGGGCTCGCGCGCCACAATGGCAACATCGTTAGCCCTTGCACTCGCAAACAGTTGCTCGGCAGGCTTTTGATGACACACATTAATAACAACTTCTATAGAGGTTAAGCCAGTGCGCTCGATGCAACTTAGGGCTTCATCCACGGTATCTACGCATGCACCAAAGTGTTTAATAAGGCCCTGGCGCTTGAAATCATCCAGCCAAGCCCATAATTGCTCACTGCGTAATATGCGCTCTGGTAAACGGTGTAAATGCAAAACATCTAAGCTATCAACTTGCAAACGCTCTAGCGAACCCTCGATGCTGCGTCGCATACGGTCATACTGATGGCGATCTGGAAATAGCTCTTTTGCCCGCCCCGCCTTAGTAGCAACTAATCGGCTACCTTTGTTTTTCTTCTGCCATGCGCCAAGACGGCTTTCGCTTAAACCATTGCCATAAACATCTGCCGTATCCCAAAAATTAATACCGCAATTATCTGCTGCAGCCAACACAGAAAAGGCCCGCATATTTTCTTCAACGCCAAATTCTCGACCGATCAAATCACAGGCTAAACCTATCTCCGACACTGGAATTTTACTTTTACCCAAAAGACGTTTTGAAACAACCGGTTTAACTTTGTCTAGTACCGTCATGACTTTACCCTAAATACTTCATTTTTATAAAACTGGCGTTAATGCCTTTATCCGCCGCTATAAAATAAAACTGAAGCTAAATGTTTTTAATAAATGGGGCCGTCATTGACCCACAAAAGGAGAGCTTTAACACCTTAGATATTTTTATCGTGGTGTTTTATTGTGTATTTTTAATTCCTTACTAAAGCTACCCAACCCGCGATGCATGCTCAGCTACTGCAATACTTCTGTTTTATTTTTTCCTTGCTTTAACGCAGCTGAATACGCAACTTTTTATATTGCTTCTGAACCTGTGCCCTTGTTGCGCGAAATACCATTAGGCATCTGCGTTCAAGTCTTATTGTTATTGAAGTGTAAACGTTTGCATTTGGTGCCAAAAGCACCACCAATATTTAACAATTCACCGATTAGCATTAAAAGTACTGTTAAAAACAACGTTAATGTGACTGCTTTTAAGCTATATATGCGCTTTTTAAGCACTAATCTGGCTCTCAATGTATTACAAAACCACCCCAAACCTCCAGATGTAAACGGTTACATTTTAATCTAAGCTTGCTAAACATCACATTTTTTGGAGATTTAGCGGCAAAAATGAGACCTACGACAACTACACAGAAGTTAGCAATTATGGTAATAGTAACTGGCACTTTTAGTAAAACATTAGCAAGATCAGTAACTAAGCGTGTAAATATAAGAAGGAGGTATTTAAAGGCAAGAAAACCCTTAAAAAAACAGCATAGAACCCAAGGTCTCAGCACCAAATGACGACTAGCTCGGAACGGCTCCATCGAAACGGATATGCAACATGACCGGCAAATTAAGTACCGCAGGTAACTATTCAGCCATAAAAGTTATTGCTTACTCGGGACTAATTGATTGTTTACGCGCTGAGATCACGTACATAGCGCCCAGCCCCTGCAAGGGTGCGTGTGGGTAGACTGTGCAGGACCACACAGTCGTAGATGGCTTGAGCGGCCTAGAAAATGATCAATTAGAGTTCAATTGTGCAGATGGCTGAATAGTTGCCACCACAAAAGCCTGACAATCCCCCTGCCGCTAAAGCTAAATAGATCGCCTAAAGCTAACTCAAATCCCCAGCAACAGGCATAAGAAGGGCTTGCTCATAAAAAAACCGGCGCGAGGCGCCGGCTTTTAACCATTACAGCTTGTGCTATTCCACTGAAAGGTCTAAGTCACCCGTTAAGTTAGGGACAGTCCAGTCAATCCATTCATCAATACTAATAGCGCCGTAATCGGTGGCGACAGTACCAGTATTGCCGCTCTGCCCCAATAGGAAGCGGTTGATATTTTGCGTTAGCGGCTGATTGAAGGCGCTATGCCAGCTGCAGTGAGACTGCCCTTCAGCCACAAAAGTCACGGCATCTTCAACACCCAAAGCCTCATAAATTCGCTTACCGGCCATGGTGGCGGCATAAGTAGATTCAAAGTTCAGCCCGCGCCAATCGGTAAGCCGGCCATGGTTATCAATAACAAGCAAACCGCGCGGCGCGATAAGACCTACCACCTCGTGAGTATCAACAGGCAATCTATCGGTTTGATTTACTAAGGTGAATGCCGATGGTGAGAACCAAGGGCGATAGCCTGTCGTTGCGTGGGAGGGCTGCTCACCACCTGCGCCTGGGCCATTAAGGTCAGGAATAAGCTTCAATGACGATAAACCGCCTACACCCGATTCTACTGGGATAGTCAGCGCAATACGGCCATCAAATGCTCCGGCGATAAAGGCCGCCTTACCCAGGCGTGAACAACCCGTTACGGCTAATCGCTGTGCGTTAATGACGCCAGGGTTGGCCTCCAGTACATCAATCAAGCGGCTAACGCCCCACGACCAAGCCGTCAACATGCCCGCATTGGTTTGCCCCTGATAGAGTGAGAAGAATGGCCCACTAAGCGAGTTAGTATCGATAGCTAAATCTGCAGAGTTAAAGTTAATAACAGCAACACCGTTTTGCCTAAACAATGCAGACATTTCTGGTGCCGCCGAGAATGCAATAACTGCAGGGAATGGCCCAGAACCCGAAGGCGTAGTCACAGAAGCGCTAAAGTTTAGGCTTTTGCCTTCGTGCATTACATTCACCGAAATGCTGCTAGCGCTGACAGTTCCAGATACGCTATCAGGTTTCGGGGGTTTTTCGCCGTAAATATAGTTGTAAGCTTGTTTTAATATTTCTTGGCGACGACAACGCCATTCACTCTTGTCGGTCATGCGTGTGCCGTCAAGCTTAGTAAATGGGTCTGGTAAATTAGGGTTATTAGGCAGTGAACTACCATTAGGCAGCGAACCTACGGCACAATCGGCACCTGGGTTTTCCGCCGAAACTGGTGGTGGCGGCGGTGGTGGCGGCTCCACAAAAGCGCCATTAGATGAATACACCGTAATGCCGCTTAAGGTTGCATTATCTTCTAACTTTTCTAATGTGATAGTCAGCGTTTCATCGTCCACCACGACATTATCCTGCCTAACCGTGTACGCAGTATCATGGCCATGGTTCGCAAAAATATCGAAATTATCAAGTACCGTTTGCCCCTCAATGCTCGCATTAAAAGTACGTGCACCCGCGGCAGTTTGATACATTTCCACAAAATGTAATTCAACAGCATAAGTCGCGTTGGTCACCGGTACTTGATAAGTGAAATCGCCATAGCGCTCAGACTGATACAAGGCATCATCCGTTGTTCCATCAATGCTATCAGACGTTGTATTGGGAGTACCCGACGACGCGAAACGGTCGGCAATATACGGGTTACCTTGCACGGTCATTTCTCCACCGCCAACATTAATGCCCATTAAAAACGGCATTGTGCCCGATGAGCCCATACTGCTTGAGGAAACTGCAATACTAGAGCTGCTAACAGGCTGCGAGCTTGAAGAAACTGGAGCTACTGATGAAGAGCTGACAATCGCAGGCACGCTGCTTGATACAACAGCAGCCGCACTGCTGTCCGCAACCGTGGACGATGATGTATCTCCGCCGGTACAACCCGAAAGCAACGTAGCAGCTGCCACGGCAGCCACCAACGGAATACGTTTAGCTGATAAATATTGCATAGTATTATTGACCATTATTATTGTGAATTTGGCAAATTAAGAATTTTTCAAGCCCAACACTGACTTACTGCCCATAAGTACCATTTTCTAGAAGCTATCGAGTAAACCGTACTGCCCATATCCTTGTACTGCTTCACAATTATTCAATCAATATTAAAGCGGGGTAAAAATTACAAACCCCGAAGATAAATAAATATATTCCCTTTGTGACTATAAGAAGCTCAGCAAAACATAATCGTACTTTACCCACTAAATGACCCTTCGCGCGCACCGTTCACGGCATTAATAAAGGCGCCACAGAAAGATTTGGGTAACCGACCGATGCTTTATTCTTTTATCCGCCCCCTTAATCTACAGCGCTAACTGCTTTATATAACAATTGCAGTATCCATATGCCAGATTAATAGAATCAGCTTTTTAAAGAGCAGTCCTCCCCCAAAAAATAACGCTAGGCAACAAAAACTACCAATAGTCCTGATGGTTCGAAAAATGTAGCAGCCTAGTCCAGCCAGGGACTTCAATGAGAGACGATACTTTCCATAAAATGAGGTGTTAATATGACCCGTAATTGAGCCTATAGAGCTGAGTTCAAGAAAGAATCGATGAAAGCGGATTCAGGCACTATTGATGAGCGAGCGGACTCGCTTAGGCGCCGAAAGGTAAGTGAGATCTAATAATGCTGACTACTGAATCTTAATATTCCATAGAAAAAATACAGTTTTATTTAACTGTATTTTTTCTATATCGCTTGGCTGAAATTTACAATTCTTGCTGACCTTCGATCATTTCGCCATTCTTAAATCGGCAAGGCCAAACGTGGTTTTCAGATTGACTAAAACATGCACCTCGACCGGTGGCAAGATAGTTGTTATCCATTCCACCAGCAAAGATTAAATCGTTACTCACTTGCGTGCGAATATGGCCTCGGTAGGCCGTAAATTTATGCAATAGCTTACCTTCTTTAGATACTGTTACGTCCCCGTGGTGCCCACCAAGCCATTGCTGCCCCTCGAAAATTCTACCATCCGTTTTATAATAGCGATGATTATTGTGCTCCATACCCATAAGGAACTCACCTTTAGAGCGCGTAACACTGAACCCCTCCGGCCACTGCATTTCCCCGATTCCCGTCACTAAGCTGCTTTCAAAATTACCCTTATAATGAAATCCATTACTGGTCGATAGCCTGCCCTCACCTTCTAAAAATCCATCCTTCCATAAGCCTTCCATATTGCCGCCGAAATAGGATTTAAGTATGCCTTTCCCATGCGGACGTTTGTTTTTGATAGCGCCGGTATAAATAGAGCCATCTGTATACTCAATAGCATTTTCTGAAATATTTTTTACTTCACCTAACGGTATAACACGGAATTCTTGTGCTTCGACAAAAAAACGACCATAGCCTTTGGTAATCCAATTACTGTCACTCATAATTTTGTATTGTCGGCAGAGTTTCAATACCCGGTTTGCATCACCCGCTAGCATATTGACATTGATTTCATCCATAATATGGGGCGATAACGTTTTTAAACCTAAAAGTAAGCGAGCGCTATAAAGTGCCGAGGTCGCTTCTTCTAGAAATTTTTTCCTGGTTTCTGTAGCGTTGGCACCGGCAAGGCCTAAAGTATAAAATGCGCGACCATTATGGTTATCCATGCGTATGGCTTTACGCGCTAATTTACGCAGGTTAACAAAATCTGTATTCGCATCTGGGTGGCCAACCCGCAGTCGCATTAATGTTGAATCGTACTTATTGTATGCTAATAAACTAGCAATATCGGCATCATCAACGTAGGTTTCAGCCAGCACCTGCAGCTGCTTTTCAGCATCTATTGAAGAAAGTGGCTCTAATTTTCGCTTGGATTTCTCCCATTGCTCAATCTCTTTTTTCGAGAGAGTCGCCAGTATTGATTCTGTTGGTGGTGTAGGAGCAGAATTTGATGCTAGCAGGTACTCTATTTCAGCCAATTTTATTTGAGCAGACTTAGGCGCCTTTTCTTTCGCGAGTATAAGTGCCTCGTCTCGCTCTGGAAATGAATAGCTACCAAACCTGAGTATTGCTTGTGCAAGGTAAGAATAGGTGCCGGCGGTATCTAACTCTTTAATAGCCGGGTTTACCGTTGGAAATTCAATACCTGCTTTTCCAGTATCAAATCTTAGGAATTTTACAAATCGGCCACTAATATAGTCATTGATTCTTTTATCGATCGTTTCATAGCTAGCTTTAAATGCAAGGCTGAATGCATCGTCAATAGAACGACCTTGATTTAATAGAGTAATATAGCGTGCAAGTTGATCACTTAGATTCTTCTCACTTTGGAAGTAATGATATGTAACCATTGCCCGAGCATAAAATTTAAATGACCTCTTTTCGTCTTTACGTTTTTGCTTTCCAGACTCATCCCGCCGCCAGCTCATATTGATATTGGTCGTTTTAAATAAATCTTCAACATCAATACTTTCGTA
Source organism: Marinagarivorans cellulosilyticus (assembly GCF_021655555.1). Classification (NCBI taxonomy): domain Bacteria; kingdom Pseudomonadati; phylum Pseudomonadota; class Gammaproteobacteria; order Cellvibrionales; family Cellvibrionaceae; genus Marinagarivorans; species Marinagarivorans cellulosilyticus. The sequence continues at coordinate 5,117,398 of NZ_AP023086.1, forward strand.
CCCCATACGAGATGGCGTTTGTATTGAATAGAGACGGTCGCCAATAACATCCATACTGCCAACGCTTACCGACTTACCTTTCTTTTCTATACGAAACGATGCTAAATATTCAGCAACCCCCTCGTCATACCAAAGGGGGCGAAAAGATTCACTGCCAATACGCCGAGATACAAAGTGCACATATTCGTGCATTAATATCTGATTACCCCACCCCTTAGCCTTTTTATTGGAATAATTAGCAACATTAACAATCGCAAGGTCACCGTCCAGGCCTGTTCGGAATACACCAGCCCAAAATTCGGGCAAATCTAATCGCTTAAAATTTGACTTCGATGATATCGCAAGAATTTCTAATGGCTTTGCCGTCACCAGCGGCTTACCAAGAGTATTTGTTATAAAGTAGTGAAAATTTTCCAAGTCACTCACAAGCGACTTGGCTTTTTTCGCTTTCATATCAGTTACTACAACAAAATTATCTGTGCGCAACTCAATCCAATCGTCCTTTGCAAGTTTTTCAAGCTGAAGTTCGGCATAAGAAAATGGGGACAGTACCAAAATTAACATCAGGGCTAAACGCATTATTATCCATCCGGGAAAAAAGTATAAAGTCTAACGTAATATGCAACGCCAATAAACTTAAACGACAAGCTGACTTCGATTACCGCATTAACTGTGTAGACATCTGGGGGAGGGATAACTTATAGGCTTGAGGTAAAAGGACATAGAGGAATATTCATTACTGTCAACCATAATATACCCTCACATCGCATACTGTTGTTGCCCCCCTCTATGAGCGCCTTTTGCGCCAAGTTACACGCTGCGCCTCTGACCCAGCGCACACTTTGAAAGAAAAGAGCGCTGCAGCATTACTCCAACACCGCTTTGGCGCTAGAATAAACATCTGTATGCTTTTTAATCTAATTGCTGGCAGCCCAGCAATAGCCCCTCCATCGATTCACAGCGGTAAATATGACTTCCCCTACACCTAGCCCCATCATGGGGCTTTTGTTTAGCCTCGGCCTTTTTCTTGTTACCGCACCTGCCTTCTCTCTCGATTTACAAAGCTTTAGCTGCCCGCAAGGGCAAGAGTTAAGCCGCCTTAAAGGCGAGGACTTGCGCACCATGTTCTTCACGTACCACAACGGGTATTTGATTCAAAACAGGCATGGCGGCTCGATGACGAAGGTATGGGATTTAAATGACCCGTCCGCTCCTGTTTTAGTAAACAGCTACGACAATAACCTATGGGAAGGCCAGCACACTCACACGTTTATTGGTGAAACCGAGCTTTATCATTGGTCTGGCAAGCATCAAGTTGATTTATCACAATTGCCCGCGCTAAAAGAAGCCAAACCCATTTTTAATGCCAGCGATATGGTTAATAGCTATTACCCTTTTGGCTTTTCAGATGTTGCTAATTCCTATCAATACCAACAGGTTGGGCACTTTTCTATTCACGACTTGCGCACACCGGACCAAGATAAGCTCAGTACCGTTAACGTACTGGACGATACCGGATTTGAAGGCCATGTGAATTTAATTGGCAACCTACTCATTGTTACCGGTGATAACGAAACACCCCAAGGCGTTGCCACTTACGATCTTAGCGACCCGCGCAACCCAGTATTACTCGATAGCATAAGAACAATGCCCGACGGCACTCCTTTAATTAAAGCCTACGATAGTGTGCCGGTATGGGGGCACTACGTGATTTTGGCGCAAAATGGCGATACCACCGCACAGCGCGGTGTCGATATTATTGATTTTAGTGATCCTAAAAATTTAAAACATGTTGGCCGTTTTGACTTTGAAGGGCGCACGCGCTACGCCCAATTTCAAGATCATTTTATGTTTATTGGCAATGCCAAAGTCGATATGAATACTTTTGAAACGGTAGCAACGTTTCCAGAAGGCGGTGGGGAGTACACATTACCTGTTGGCAATTTATTAATTACTGCCGGCATGCATAGGCCAGACAACGGCCGAATATGGTGCCACCAAAGCCAACCCGATAAGCAAGCACCTAAAGTGTTATTTCATAGCCCTGCCGCCAATGCCACGGAAGTACCTGTTACCAGCCGCATTGGCGTTGTTATCCCCGAGACGCTAGATATCAAAACCACCAATAATAAAAATATCGTTTTACGGCCATTGCACAAAAAAGCTTTAGCCGTCGATATTGTTAGCTCCGATCACGATGTGATTAATATTACGCCCAAAACTGTGTTAGACCACAATACCACCTACGAATTTATTATTTTTTCTAATGGCCTTAGCGATGTTGCCGGCAATGCACTCACAGAAGACTTTCGCTTTGTATTTTCTACCGGCAAAGCCGTAAGTACAAAAAGGCCACCTCAAATAACACACCTTAGCGTTAACCATGAACAATGCAATAACTGCCCACAGGTTAGCGTAGAGGCAAATGCTATAGCCCCCGATAATAGCCAGCAGTACAGCGTTAATTGGGGCGATGGCAGTAAAACTGTATTCAGTAAAGCCAACACCTTAGGCCATCGCTATAGCAAACCAGGTATTTATAACCTTCAACTTAAAGTTAAAAATTCGGCAGGGCTATACGATTATGCAACACGCAATATTGTAATAGGCAGCACCACTAACCCCGGCGGCATATCGTCCAGTACAATTATTGCCGACCGCACGAAAAATTTAATATGGAATGTAAACCCCGATAACAACAGCGTAACCGCCTTACACGCGAACAGCGGAAAAAAAATATACGAAGTTCAGGTGGCTAAAAATCCGCGGTCATTAACGTTGGATCTGCAAGGTAATATTTGGGTAACCAGCGCAGACGACGCCGCCATTACAATCATTAAAAGTACTACCGGCACCATACTACATACAATAGCATTGCCAGCAGGCAGCCAGCCGCAAGGTATTGTGCATGCCAACGCACAAAATATCGCTTATGTGGCTACCATGGGCACAGGCTATTTATACCGTATTGATACCCTGCATAAACGCATTATCGACCGTTTATATATAGGGCCGTGGCCACGGGCATTAGCCTTAACCCATGATGGTAAAAAATTATATGCCTCGCGTTTTATATCGCCAGATCACCAAGGCGAGGTTTACGCTATTGATACAACAACGTTTAACAAGGCTTCCACCATTGCATTGCATATGGATCAACATCCAGATTCCGACAGAAACGGACGAGGACTGCCCAATTATTTAATTAGCCTAGCGATAGCGCCGGATGGAAAAACACTATGGGTAGGCTCGAAAAAAGACAACCTATTACGCGGCGGCATGCATGATGGCAAGGGATTAACGTTCGAGAATTCTGTACGCTCGATAATTTCTTTTATTGATATAACCCATGATGTTGAAATTATTAATAAACGCATAGATATCGATAACCACGAACTGCCTAGCGCCATCCACTTTAGTCCAACCGGTACCATCGCCTATATTAGCTTTAGAGGCAACAATCGCATTACCGCTTACGATACACAATCACTGCAAGTGCTAGATCGCTTAACAACCAATACAACGCCAATTGGCATCACCAGTATTGACAACCACCTTTATATACATAATTACTTGTCGCGCAGCATACAAAAATCCCATTTATTTACTGGGCCACAGAAAAGTTTGGGGCCGTTCAATACGCATTGGCAAACCCAAACCGTCATTAACGAAAAATTGCACACGTCAGTATTAGAAGGAAAAAAGTTATTTAATAATGCCGACGACCCACGCATTTCACGCGACGGCTACATCAGCTGTGCCTCTTGCCATCTGGATGGTGAACACGATGGCCGCACGTGGGATTTTTCTGATCGTGGCGAAGGCCTGCGCAATACCATTGCTTTACGCGGCCGCGCCGGCACGGCCCACGGCAAGTTACACTGGAGTGCTAATTTTGATGAAATACAAGATTTCGAGCACGACATTCGCCACGCTTTTGGCGGCCGAGGTTTATTAAATGATAAAGATTTTGACGATACCATTCATACCTTAGACCAATATAAAGCTGGACGCTCTCGCGCCCTAGATGCAATAGCAACATATACGGCGTCACTAACACAATTTGGGATTAGCCCTTGGCGAAACCAGCAGCAACTGAGTCATAAAGCGCAGCGCGGAAAATTAATTTATCAACAATTAAATTGCTCTGGCTGTCACAGCGGCCCAGCATTTACCGATAGCCCCCAAGGTTTACGCCATGATGTTGGCACCATTAAGATAACCAGCGGGCAACGCTTAGGCAGTAATACCCTTAATGGTATTGACACTCCAACGCTAAAAGCCCTTTGGCATAGCGCACCTTATTTTCACGATGGTTCGGCCAATAGTTTGCTTGAGGTTATTAATCAGAAAAGCCACGGCAATGGCCAACAGCTAAGTTCCGGCGAAAAAGAAGACTTAATTGCTTATTTACTTCAAATTGATGATTTGGAAAACAACAGCCATACACCCGCAGCCACATTTAAATTAAGCACTTTAAACGCGAATCAAAACCTCGCCCCCAATGCTATTGCGCTAGGAATTGAATCGTCGTTTTCAGATATTATCGCAGTGACTTACTTTGCTAACGATAAGGCTGTTGCTACCACTAATCAGCCGCCGTTTAATACCTTGTGGCATTCAGACTCCCCCGGCAGGCAGCGCATTTACGCCAAGGCCATACACCGCAACGGCAGCGCCTCACTCTCGCCAGATGTCTGGGTGAATATTATTGGTAAATCACTTACCTGTGTAATTGGTTCCACCCAGCGCTGGACGGGCGGGTTTGTTACAAAAGATATTGTTGTGAGCAATGTCGGTGAAAACACCATGCAAGACTGGACAGTAAATATTTTATTTAGCGACAAGGTGGTATACCGTGAAGCTTGGGATACTATTGTGCAACAACAAGATGCCACCCACTTTTTAGCCAAAGGCTATAGTGACGATCGCGATTTAGCACCTGGCGAGAGCATTGCCTTTGGCTTTATTGTTAACCATGCCCAAGACACCCCCAATATTACGCCACAGTGCATTGTCGAAAATGCTGTACTACCAAAACCCATTGCCGCTAATACGCACGACGATGATATCGACGGTATTGCCAATACCCGTGACGCTTGCCCAACAACGGCCATTAATAATCGCGTTAATGCTATTGGTTGTTCCGAACAAGAGCGCGATGACGACAAAGATGGTATAGCCAATAGCAAAGATGCCTGCTTATATTCAGAAAAGGGAATGGGTGTTGATAACTTCGGTTGCAGTGCAGCGCAATACCGCACGCAATATTTACAGCAGGAGTTTAAAGCGCAGCAAAAGCATACAAGCAGCATGTGAGGCACGTGCTGCCGCACGTAAAGCCGCCATAGCGTAATAGCTTCTATGGCGGTTTACGGCTTGCTTGTTAATCCATTTCGTAGCGGTCGATAACAGCGCGCACTAAGCCGCTGCGTACAATATCATCGCGATCAAATTCATGTATCGCCACATTATTTAAACCACCCAGCCGTTTTATCGCATCGCCTAAACCGTTAGGGCCTTTAATATCGCTTTGTTTAATATCGCCATTAATTACTACTTTGCAGTTTTCACCAATGCGGGTTAAAAACATCTTCATTTGTGATGGCGTAGTATTTTGTGCTTCATCAAGAATTACAAAGGTATCTTCTTTGAAGGTTCGCCCGCGCATATAAGCTAAAGGCGCCGCCACAATACGACCATGGCGCATTAAATATTTAACAGTGCCGGCACCGAGGCGCTCGTTTAAAATATCGCGAAAGGCATCGATATAAGCAGCAAATTTTTCGTCGATATCGCCAGGTAAAAAGCCGAGGTTTTCGCCGGCCTCTACTGCTGGGCGGGTGATAATAATGCGCTCTATTTGGCCATTTTGCATCGCTTCGGCAGCCAGCGCGCCAGCGCAATAACTTTTGCCGGTACCAGCAGGGCCAATGCCAAACGTCAGGCTGCTATTTTTAATTGCGTTAATATAATCTTTTTGGGCTTTGGTGCGGGGGCGTAGGGGTTTTAGATCTTGTTGCGGAGCGTAAGCGGTAGAGACTTGCTGTCGAGCATTAAGTTCAAAGATTTCGGCGCTTTCTAAGCCCGGAAGGTTTTGGTGTTTATTGCCCTTCTTGCGTTGGTTACTTCGCCCCGAACCATGATGTGAATTTTGTGCTTGATAGGTTGCATTTCGTTTCGCGCTTGCTCGCTTGGCCATAGATTGTATTCTCCGAAAAAAATATGTAATTACCAATTAATCTGAAACTTTCTATCTTCTGACTGTGTACGTAACCTCAAAGTAATTGTATTAACAGGCTTACACTTTTAGCATTACTGCCAACTAGCACTAGCACGTTTAAATGACAAATACATGAAAGCACTAATGACTCCCACTTAATGCGCCCTGCTAGCGTATGCATCTAACAACACTGGCTGGCGTTTAAGTACTTGTTGCTGCAGCCTTAAACTGACTATGAAACAAATTTAAAAACTTGCCAAGCTTAATTTTTAAAAAAATTTATTTTTTTGCAGACAAGCGCAAAATCATCAACTAGACTGCTAAGTAACACAAACTCGCGCTATGGAATTTTAAGACTACCCAAAATTCCACACCCTCCCTACCCCCTAAAGTTCATTAAATTACCTATTATTTTTTCTGCACGAGCTGTTTTGGCATTATTTTTGACGAGCTTTAATTGAGGGTTTAGCTGCCTAAATCACTGTGCTTTCTGTTAAGGCAGGCCCTACGAAAACTGGTTTTTTATACCGATTACTCCCTTTTTTATTATCTTGCCCCAATAAAAAAGGGCGCCATAGCGCCCTTTAATGCTTTTTGCCTAGCGTTATTTTTCAATAACCACTGTATTATTTTGGCTTACCTCGGTAGCAACACTTCGGACAGTTTTAAGCACCACAATAGGCCCAAAGTAGTCATGTCGTGTCGGCAGGAAGGGAATAGAGTTTCGCTATGTTATTAGGTGTCATGGATAAATTTTGAGATAATTTGGTTTCTGACATCAAACAACCCACAAGATTTACCCATGACAGACCTAGTAAACACTATTTTCAGTTTAATGCCTAGCATCAATAAGCCTCAACGTGTATTTATGACTGGCCTGCTTGCCACATTGGTTGTATTTCACGGTCGAGCGACTTTCAGAAATATGAGTCGCTATAGCGACATGAGTGAGAAGCGATTCGCGCGTTGGTATCGACGTGGTTTTCCGTTTGCGCAATTCAACACAGAGCTTCTCTTGCATTCATTGGGGCGGTCGCAGGAAAATATTGCAGCCATTGACGCTAGCTTCATGAAAAAGTCAGGTAAAAAGACAGAGGGGCTAGGCTGGTTTTATAACGGTGCTCAAGGGGCTAGTGAACGAGGACTAGAAACGTCACTCATTAGCGCAGTGAATATTAAAAGTCATACGGCTTACTCGATTGATGCGCGGCAAACCATCGATACAGAAGGTAAAACACGCACTGATCTTTATGCTGATCATGCTGCCGATATGGCAGATGAATTGAAGCGTTTAGAGATTCAGTATCTAGCCGCTGATTCATTTTATAGCAAGTATAAATTTGTGAACAGCGTTGTGAATGCAGGGCTGCACATGGTCGGCAAGCTACGAGTCGATGCAAATTTAAAATGGCTTTATCGGGGAGAATACTCGGGCTGCGGGCGGCCCAAACAATACGAAGGGAAAATCAATTTTGAAAATGATCTATCGCGCTTTCAGTACATTGGATCCTATGAAAGTAACACTGAAATATACAGCGCCATCGCGTATAGCGTTTCATTGAAGCGTGAGGTACGTGTAGTGCTTCTTCGATCGTCGGATTCAGCTGTATCGACAAGAGCGATATTGTTCTCGACAGATAAAAATTTAGACGCACTGACATTATTGTCGTATTACAGGGCTCGATTTCAAATAGAATTTTTATTCAGAGATGCTAAACAATACACCGGCTTGACACATTGCCAATCACGCCGTTCGGAGGCCATCAATAATCAGGTCAATGCGTCATTAACGGCTCTCAATCTATTAAAAATTGAGGATAGAGATAAAAAACAAACGGCTGAGAAAACGGTCATATCGATAGCGAGCTGGAAGCGACGAAAGTCCAACCAGCATCTGCTCTCAAGAGTTTTTGAGAGGTTAGGTGTAAACCTGAAATCGATTAAAGTCTGTAATGTGTACGAGGAGCTGAGTGATTACGGGCTTATTGCTTCATAAAACTGTCTACAGTGTTGTCGGTAGAAAAACGCACATATAAAATTTTGCGCGCAGCATCTAATGCCCAAGTACCTGCAGCCGCCTGCGGCTCCAACAACGAATTAAAATCATTCACGTAGGTAAGCTCGGTATTATTGTGTTTAACCTTGCGGTAGGCTTCGTCAATCAAATTAATTTTAAGCAGATAGTTTTGCTCGGTAGGCTTGCCGCTGTATTCTCCAACACTAGCTCCCACTTCCACACGCAGGCTATCGGCGAATTTCTCGACGGCAAACTCTGTACGGGCATACTCACCACGCTGATACCCCAAACTTTCACCATCGTCGTCATGCAGTGTAAAGCGCGATTCGCCCGCGCATTTAGGGTAAATATCTAAGGTGAGTGGATCTGGGTGAACTGCCGTGTCGATGTACAATATCTCCGGCCCCATTGGAATAATCGAACCACGCTTCACATACAAAGGCACATGCTTGAGGTTTTCTACCCGCACATCCACTTTAATGGTTTGATTGCCGTTGTAGACCTTATGATTCCAATAATCGACCCATTGCTCCCCAGCCGGTAAGAACACATCCATTGCACCGCCAAAGTCCGCTGCCGACTTATACACAGGCGCCACAAGTAGCTCATCACCAAACATATACTGGAACTTAAGATGGTCCGCCTGCCCCGGGTACGCTAGCTTCATCGGGCGCGTTAACGGTATGGCTTGCTCCCAAATAACGTTGGTGTACGTGTAAATATACGGTAATAGGCGGTAACGCAGCATGCGTGAAAAGTACGAATACTCCTCGGCCATCTCACCCCACGACCATACATCTCTGGGCGTCCAGCCGTGGTTACGGGTACCGGTGGTAAAGTCGGAGAATTGAATCCAGCGCAGCGCCAACTCGGTGCTTTGCGGGCCAACCACGCCCGAGTGCCCTGGGGTATCGGTATGCAAATAAGACCAGCCCCCCATTGCACCATCGGGCCCGTATACAACGCCTTCAATACTTTGCTCTAACCCCAGCCAGCTCCCAACAACATCACCCGTCCAGTGCACAGGCATGGTTTTTTCGATATCGTCTTCGTTCGGCGGTGTTTCTTTGCCTATACCGTCTTGGTACACGCCGGCCGCATTAAACTCGCCACCTTCGGCGTTTTCGGTATTGGGCAATGTGTAGTGCCGCGCCATAAACATTAAGCGCTTATCTTCGCCAAAATGGCTGCGCATTTTGTTCCAAATTTGTATCTCGGCTTTAGAGCCACCACTCCAAAAATCTAGCCATGGCGCATCTAAGCCAGCATCCAAATGGCTTTGCATCGCGGCCATCCACTCTTGGTTGTGGCTTTCAAAACCGCCCGCATGGTAATTCATAATTACTTTGAAATTCATCGCGTGCAGCTCGTCCATCATCGCCTTAGGGTCTGGAAACTTAGCGTGGTCCCAGCGCATGTTATTGGGCCAATCCCAACAGCTAAAATCACCCACGGTGCCGCCACACCAATACATGTCTAGCACCATAATATCGGCTGGGTGCGTGTGGTCGCCGTAGGGGTTATCTAAACCGCGCAACGCACGTGCATGGTTTAAAAAGCCTTCTTGGGTATCGTAACCAAAGGGCGCCTCGGGCGAGCCATAACCCCACTGCGACTGCATAAAACCTAAACCCCATTTGGGAATCATAGGCTCTGTTTTTGGCCGGTTAAGGTTCAAGCCAACAGGGCTGGCTGCCGCAACAGCTGGCGGTACAAGCTCGCAAGATGCCGCCTCAGAAGGTACCGATGAAGCGCTCGACGAGCTCAGCAGCGCACAGCTTTCGCCCAAAGCAAGGCTAATATTATCGAGCTGAACGCCTATTGCGCTGGCGCCGAGATTAAACGTCAGCCGTGCCGTTGCATCGGTAGCATCGGCAAAAAAGCTATGGCTAAAAGCCTGGTATTGCGTGCTCAAGCTTTGCTCAATAGCACCCCCCGATAAACTCGCGTAATCCGGTGCGGCATCATCAACATTCACGCTAATATCACGCTTAGCATCGGCCTTGGCGTGGTAACACAGGGTATATTCTTTACCTGCCTCTATGGCCACAGGGTGCATTAATTGCACATCCCATGGGTTAGCACTTACTTGCGCTATAGCTACCGAAAATTCGCCATCAAAACTAACACTGGCGCTTTCAGCAAAAGCGACAAAGTCTTGCTGGCCAGCATTAAACAGGCCATTGCTGGTCAGTAATGAGGCCGCAGCCATCGCTACAGAAGAAGCGCTGGCCGCCTCACTAGCAGCAGAACTGACAACGCTCGCCGCAACCGATGAGCTTACGGGCAAACTGCTGGCAGGCTGCCCTTTATCAACAGTGCCCGTACAAGCAAAAAGCAACGGTACCGCCGCAAGCAGTAATACTGGCGACCGGCGCGTGAAGGTTAGATGGTGTGACATGGTGAGGCTCCCCTAAAGTTGTGCGGCGCAACAATAAGGTGGCCGCACTTTTATCTGTAAGTCGGCATCAGAACTCAAACGGGGTTTTGCAGCGTCCTTTGTACTACCGTACGCAGCAAAGGACAAAAAAGCGTGACACACATCACGCTAAGGGGGAAAGTGGTCCGTGCCAGCAGCAGACAACGCGCCGCAGTATTCCCCTTAACGGGGCGGCTTTGCAGCCCCAGCGCGGTATTCGCTAGGGGTAATACCGCACTCGGCTTTAAAGACCCTGTAAAAAGCCGATTTAGTATTAAAACCAGATTTCAGCATAATATCGGTCACACTGTTATTACTATCGGCCAGCAGCAAACGCTTTGCTTCTGCTACTCGGTAACGGCTGAGAAATTCCAGAAAAGTGCAATGCATGTGGCTGTTTAGCACCTTAGAAACATCCCGAGCATTTACGCCAATATGCTGGGCAAACGATTTTAGGCTTAAGCTATGATCCAGAAATAGCTGATCTTGCTCCATACCCGCCATAATTTTCGGCAGTGCCTGCGCGACTTTTTTAGGGTCTAGCGCTGGGGCTTCGCTTTGCCCCCCCAATAATTGCTCCGGTGCCTTTTGCACGCTTTTGCGTACCCGCCACGCGCCATAACCCAGCACACACAATAAAACCAATAGCACGCCGCGCAACCAACCGGCGCCCCACCAAGGCGCGCCAATAATAATCACAAGCTCACGCCCGTCGTCTGCCCATGCGCCTTGAGCACTAGCCGCTTGCACGCGAAAAACATACTGCCCTGGCGGCAAGTTGGTATAGGTGGCGCGGTTGCTAGTGCCCACGAACGTCCAGTCTTGCTCTAGCCCTTTAAGGTAATAGGCATATTGCTGTTCTTGCGGGGCAAAGTTAAGTGCCGAAAACGTTAGCGCAAAGGCCGAATGCGGGTAAGGCAAGGTGACACTTTGCGCTTGTGCCAGCGGTTGCTGTAATGGCCAATTCAAATGCCGGCCTTGGCTTAGTACTTCAAAGCTAGTCAGCGTTACAGCGGGGAATGTTTGTTCGCTGGATAATCGCTTAGGGTTAAAGCGCGTAAGGCCTTGGGTGCTGCCAAACACCAATTCACCGTTACTCAAGCGCAAACAGGTTTTGCTTTTATAACGGTTGCCGGCCAGGCCGTCTTTGCGGGTAAACAAATTAAACACGCCGGTATCGCGGTTCAGTCTCGCCAGCCCCGCTTCTGTGGCAAACCATAACCATTGTGCGTCTTCCTCTACAACACAATTAACGGAATCGCTGGGCAGGCCATCGGCTTGGCTGTAACGGGTAAAGGTTTGCGCTGCAGGGTTAAACAGCACCGCACCTGCGCGCGTTGCCAGCCACAGGTTTTGCTCGGCGTCTTCCAGCATCGCCAAAATGGCAGCGTCGGGCAAGCCCGCAGGGTTGTCAGGGCTAAAATGGTAGCTCTTTATTAGCTCGCCATTCGCATTCAGCTGCATTAAACGGCCGTACTCCCCCAGCCAAAAATTCCCATCGCGGGTTTCAACAATAGACAATGCCGCCTTCGCCGAAAGCTTGCGCCCTAGCGGCCATTTTTCACCGGCCGCCAACAACACTAAACCGGCTTGCAAGCCGACCCATGTTCGCAGTTTAGAATCGATAAAAATAAAAGCTGGCGCCGCCATATTATGCTCGCCCGTGTAGGGCGAAAACGCCGCTTCTTGCACGGGTGCTCGGCTAAGGCCTGCCGGCCAAGTGCCCATAAATACATGAGATGCATTGCTCGCAAGCGCAATAACCGGCTTAGGTAACGGCGCTACACCCGGCGCAGTATTTAACTGCGTAATAACATCGGTGTTTATATTTATACGGTTTAAGCCGCCCTCAGTCCCTACCCAAAGCTGCCCTAAAGTATCTTCCGCTACAGACAAAATATCGTGATTGCTTAAACCTTCGCCGTCAGGCCCCTGAACATAATGCTGGAAAATAGACGACCGATGTAAACGCGATAGGCCCGCAGGATAATGCCCCACCCACAAATCACCCGCTCGGCTTTTTAAAAGCGCCCGCGTATGCCGATTAACAAGGCCCGCTGGAGCGTAAGCAGAAAAGTACTCCGCTTTAACATCTTTATAAAATAAACCCGCACCGTCGCTAGCTAACCATAGGCGGCCATCTGCATCTTCGGTAATGGCGCTAATGGCCACTTGCGCTAAGGCTTGCGCGGGCTTGGCCGCCGTGCTGTAATTCTCAAGTGTTTTACTTGTTGGATCAAAGCGCAGTAAACCAGCAGTACTCCCAAACCACAGCACACCGCTACTATCTTGGTAAATTACTTTAATGGGCTGGCTAGCACTTTTATTAACACGGCTGTAATACCGAGCAACAGCGGAGTTCCGATTAACGCGCAGTGCACCTTGCTGGCCACCCAACCACAAATCGCCATTGCTATCTTCAAAGGCGGTAAAGAAAGAATCATTACTGTACTCGTTAGCGCCGCCAGCAAAGTTAAACCGCTCAAAGCGTTGCTCTGCGCTTACATAGCGATAAAGCCCACCCCCAACAAAACCCGCCCAAAGGGTGCTGTTGGAATCTTGGTAAATAAAATTAATGCTGCTTTGCGTATTAAAGTGCGTAAAGGTTTGCGTTACTGGGTTATACCGATTTAGCCCTTTGCCTGTCGCAACCCACAATTGTTTTTGCGCATCGAGCAATAACCCAGTAATAAAATGGTTGCTTAATGAACCGGCTCGCTCGGCATCGTGCCGATACTCTTTGAGCTGATAACCATCAAAACGGGCCAAGCCCGATTCACCACCAAGCCATAAAAACCCCTCGCTATCTTCCAGTATCGCAGCCACCCCGCCAATACCTGCAAGCGCAGGCTGATTCACCGGCGAAAATAATAACCCCGCCAACGAGTTACCCTGCATACTTTGCGCACAGCAAAAAAGCGGCCAAAAAAGCAGTAAAAGATGAATACCAAAACGTACCAAAATTACCCTCATTAACAATGCATCTCGTTATTTTTGTTAGCCAAACATAGTAACGAACCAGACAAAATATGCCAGATAACTTCTGCTTAAAAAGCCCGCCATAAGCTATCAAAATTATGTACCAATACCTCTTAGGTCGCTATGATGCCGCACCTTTTTTGAGTGCACCGCTATGCCGAGCAACACCTTGTATTCAGACTTATCGCATTATTACAACCTGATGTGTTGCAATATCGATTACCAAGAACAATGCGATTTTAGCCATCGGCTTTTTCAATGCTTGACCACATCCGCGACAACAACGCCAGTACGCAGCTTAGATTTAGCCTGTGGCACCGGCCCCCATGTCGAGCACTTTTTATCGCTAGGTTATAATGCCAGTGGCTTAGATATTAACGCGCCCATGCTCAGCCTCGCCCAAGAACGCTGCCCTACGGCTGCTTTCACGCTGCAGGATATGTGCGGCTTTGTCACCCCTGAGCCGCTGTCTTTAATTACCTGCTTTTTGTACTCCATGCATTACAACTACCCCGCAGAAAATTTTTGGCAAACATTACAGCAAACCTATAACGCGCTAGAGCCAGGCGGAATTTTTATTTTTGACATGGTGGACCGAGACTATATTGCTAACGATAGTGGCTATACCCACTACCTCAACAATAGCGAAGGCGATTTTTCCTTTCAGTCGCGCTGGTACGACAAAAAAACCGACGACAAACTCGACTTAGTCATCACCATTACGAAACAAAGCGGGGGGATAAAAGAGCAATGGCAGGACCAGCACGCAATGCTTGCACTTAATACAGAACAAGTCGTCACTAAACTACAAAGCATAGGTTTTGAGGTTACGGTATTTGAGCGCGATTATTCACGGCTAAAACTGTGGCAAAAAAATATGGGCAATGTCATTTTAGCCTGCGTGAAAAATAACAGCATTTAACCCTGCTTCTCGCGCCCTTAACCTTTATGGTGTAATAATTTCCGAGCATAATAATATTGGCACATTAAAAAAATCTATTTTTTAATGTGCCAAACCACTAACGCCGGGCAATAATCCATATAGCATGCACAATACCCGGAATATACCCCAATAGCGTCAACACAATATTTAACCAAAAATGTAAGCCTATACCTACCTGCAAAAATACCCCTACAGGCGGCAATAAAATTGAAAATAACACTCTAATAAAATCCATAAAATTCCCCTTGTTTTTAATAATAACCCCGAAAGATAAAATCGACTTACCAAAATTAGTGTGTCTTCTTGTGATAATACATATCTAAAATTTTCATATTCTTACTATTCGATTTCCACATAAAATCGAATAAATCGCCCACCAAAGGAATAGACCCCATAATAGAATCTAGGGCACCTCTAAAAATAGTAATTTTTGTGTGAGAGCAAGGGCAGAAGTTGCTCCCGGCAACTTTCTGCATTTCCTCCGTCCGTGGAGGTCAAGCACCGCCCGGACGACTGAATGGATTCAGGAGGTAGAGCGACGCAGGAGGCCAAAGCCGAGAGCCGCAGTTTACGTGGTGTAAATCATTCAGCGCATCCTTGCGCTTCACCCTTCGGGCAGCAAGCTGTGCAAATTGATCCTCCAATTTGTGAGGACTCGAGGACGGAGCTAATGTGCATGGATGGACTGAATACAGGTTTTGCAGGAGCGAAAACCTGTAAGCCGCTATCGCGGAAAAAGTGCATTTTTAGAGATGCCCTCTATCAAAATATTCCCCCCCATGAGCAGCAATGCACGTTTAGGCAACCCCATTCTATAAGCTTTATATAGAATCAAAGACGATAACGCCCCGCCAACGACATCACCTACACCAGGAATTAAACCAACCACACCATCAATTCCGACGCGATAGCCGCCGGGTAATCGAATACTACTATCGAGCAAGCGCGCTAAACGTAAAGTTTTGGAACGCGCTTGCAATTGCTCGTTACCTTGGCTACACAAAGCTGGAGTGCTTATCAACATAATTGCCCGATATACCTCGCAAACACTACAACCCACGTGCAGCGTAAATATTTAAATATAAATAAAAAAACATTACATCAGGCAGAGCAATGTTTAAGCCAAAGTAATAAACCTTCGCCCAAGCCCATTGCTCACGTTGAAATTTGACACAAAGCTGCAGTTTTTACAGCGTAGCGCGCGAATTTTTGTAAGCTTTACACACGAGAGATTAAACCTAGAAACCGCAGTTAAATCATCATAGTCTACGCAGCCCCTTGGCGCACTTTTTTGACTATCAACTACGATTGCTAGGTTAAATTGAAGGGGGTATCACGACAATGCTTAGCGGCATTAATACAAAAGCGTTAAATGATGCGAAAGAACAATAAAAATAAGGTAGAAACAACAAGTCCCTTTCTACACTAGGGCGTAATCGTAAAGCCTTACCCACTGAAACAAAAAAGGCTCCCGAAGGAGCCTTTAAATTATTATGTTGCCAGCAACGTTATGATTTAACGCTAACGCGGCGTAATACCAATAATAGCGAACCTAATAACATTAAGAACCAACCATTAAAGCTGCCTAACGCAACACTATTACCTGCAGAGCTGCTAGACGATGCCGCCGGTGTAGAACTCACCGCTGCTGAACTCGAAGAAACCGCTACCGACGATGAACTCACCACAGGTGCAACCGAGCTTGAAGATACAGCAACAGACGATGAGCTTACAGGAGCAGAACTCGATGCAACCGGCTCGTCGGCTTTGGTTACTAATACAGCGCTAATGGTTGCATTATCAATTGTAGATGTAAGCCTAATATTTAAACTTCCATCAGTAACACGCACAACATATGGGCCTGGCTGCCACAAAACGTCATGGCCAACTTCGCCAAATACATCAACATTGGTAAGGACTTCGTCACCCTCGATCGATACACTAAATGCACGTTGTCCAAGCTCTGTTTGGTACATTTCGGCAAAGCTTAGGTCCACCGAAACCCACTGGTTTGACAGTGGGATATCAATAGTAATGTCTTCGCCGTAGCCTTCTGTAGTAATCACCGAACTATTAGCGCCAGCTACGCTATCAGTAGTCGAATAGGGCTCTGCGCCGGTTACAAATCGATTGGGCTCGTACCAGATGTTATCCATTTGAACATCTAACCCATTACCGCCCACATTAATAGCAGCTAATACATTGTCTGGGTTTGGCTGGTGCCAACCCTCGGTGTCCGGAGTAACCACGCATGCATTACCACCCTGCTCACCCATGCCATCGCGATTTGGGTCCGCTGTAATTGAACAGCACACCGGCGTTCCATTTTGGTCGCCGCAGCTCTGTACACTACCAGGTCCTTCGCTAATCCTTAAGTTTGAGTCACCCGAGGAGTTTCGACCGTCGCCGCCGTAACCTTCAGTGGCGAGCACCATGTAGTCATGATCATTACCGAGCCGCATGCCAGCTGCCGCCCATTGATCCCAGTGCTCCTGCACATTGATAGTGCCGCTGATTTCACCCCAAGGCTTGGGTGGATTGCGCACGCTGAAAAACTGCTTAAATGTAGATGTGCCAGAGATAGAGGGTTGGTTCGTTCGTGTGCACTGCACCATATCGTAAGTCGCGCCGTCGGCCTGATAGGATCCTTTCCGGCCATCGCCTTGACCGCCACCGCCAGCAACACCACCGGTATTGCCAGTGCCACATGATGCGGGGTTGTAGGAACCGTAACTCTCGACCACGTAATACTCAACTTCTGTCGGGACCCGAGTCCACCCATAGAGGGCAAGGTATGAATTCTGGCCCCGTTGATTATTCGCGTTCTTACCTTGGAAGGTACCCTCATAACTGACTATCCGCGGACCACCGGGGTTCCAGCCCTTACCGCCTACCCAGTTAAAGACGTTGCTCCAGTCTGTAGAGTAATCACCGCCCTCGCCACAGCCGATCTGCACATTACTTTGGCTAGTCTGCCGCCAGAAAGAGTAATAGTAACCGTTATGCGTACCAACAGCGTTTGTAGCACTGTTAAGCACCCCGTTACAAGCATTCGCTCCGGGAGCCAAAAAAGCCGAAGCACAACCGAGAGCGACGCTTGCTAGTAATGTTTTTTGTAGTTTCATAATTATTTGCCTCCATGAAGACAGTGATAGCGACTTTAAAGCCATTAAACGAAGCTAACACCGTTAGGAGTATTGACCGCTTCGCCCAATAAATGCACAAACAAAATTATTGAGTCGCAAGCATAACCTGCAGAAGCACTTAGTAAACGGGCAACCACCACGAGGAAGAGGATGCAATCCACACTTTTGTAAGCATGCCAAGAAAGCACAAGGCCGGAGTTAAAAAAATATCGCAAAAAGGAGGATTTCAATATTGCTAAAGTTAATTTAATAATTAATACTCAATAATAGTCTTATTGAATAACTGAGATAAGCACGTAATAGTCGGTAATACTCAATAGACTATTTAAACTTAGCCAGAGATGTTTTTCTGCACGATACCACCGAGCTTTTGATAACGTCGCCAGCTACAATCTTCTGTACCTCTACATCCGGCACATAGAGCGTCACAAATTCCTTCTTGAGCGCCTCGCCATTGGGCGGTTTGTTATGCCCATCTTTTGAAACTGACAATATCCTTGCCGTTTGCTCAAGAACTTTTTTATCGTTGCGATAAATCACAAACGGAGTCCCTTCGGCAATACAACCAACCGCAACCGTACCCGATAACGCAACACCCTTTAAAACTAAGCCCTTTAGCTCGTTAACGCTATCGACCGTCATTTCAAAAGATACAGGAGCCTTATTGCAGCCCAACAAAAAAAGCGTAGCAAGCAGGTAAATAACAATACTTTTATTTTTCATAACGACCTTACATAAATACTATTTATTGCAAAATACTATTATCAACCTTTATGCGCAATACAGCACCTACATTTATTTAGGTAAAACGCTAGCCACCTCAAAAGCTAGATAATAACTCAGACAACAAGCCCACCGCAGGCTTGACCTGATTATTATGAT
This sequence comes from Marinagarivorans cellulosilyticus, assembly GCF_021655555.1. Classification (NCBI taxonomy): domain Bacteria; kingdom Pseudomonadati; phylum Pseudomonadota; class Gammaproteobacteria; order Cellvibrionales; family Cellvibrionaceae; genus Marinagarivorans; species Marinagarivorans cellulosilyticus. Next base: position 5,136,007 of record NZ_AP023086.1, read on the forward strand.
CTAATAAGTACGGCTGGTTAGGTTTAGGGAATAAAAAGTACAAGTCATCCATCCAGCTGGTCGCATCGTTGTACCCCCAAAATGTAATACCTTTACATGCCGCCACCTCTAAGCATTGCTGCGCAATATCGCGATAATATTCACCTTGCGCTAGATAAGGGTCTTTGGCGCTGTTAAATAATCGCAACCGTGCCTCTAGCTCTGTTATTTCTACAGTTAAACCTAAAGCTTCAAAACGTTGCATGTAAGCTTTTAGCGTTACCGGAGGCGCTAAGTTATAAAGGCTATGTCCTTGTATGCCGATGCCATCTAATGGCAAGCCTTCATCCACTAAAGATTTAATAAGTTGATAAAAAGATTCGGCACGCTTATCGGTATAATTGTTAAATTGTTCGTTAATGTATATTTTTATTGTGGGGTCTGCTTGCCTAGCAGCCTTTAGCGCAAGCTTAATATAATCTGGCCCCACATAGCGGTAGAAAACATTCTCTTCTATATCGCCATTACCAAATAAATCGAGAACCTCATTCACCACATCCCACTCGTGAATACGGCCACGATAGTGGTCTAGCATAATTTCAATATGCTTCAGCATAAAATCCGTTAAAATACTTGCACGCTTGTGCTCAGGAAACTGCTCTAGCCATGCATCTAAATCTGGAGCCTTAAACATATCGGAAGCTTTACCAAAAACCAGTGCATGCCCTCTTACTCGAAAGCCTTTATTTAAAGCTTGATCAACCATGGCATCGGCAGAGTTAAAATTATATTTTTGCTGATCAATGTTCTCAAGCACACCTTCTAATTTTAATAAATTTTCGGGTGTTACCGAGGTAAATATTTTTGAATAATTATGTTCATTTAACTGTGTAAGAGTACGTACAGCGGCCCCTAACTCAAAGCCTTTACTTCGCACCAGAGTAGATAAATAACTATTATCAGAAGCAGTATTCTGGGTTAAATAATTTCGCTCGTAACTGCGCGGATAATATACCCACGCAACAACAAGGCAAGCACATAGCATGGAAATAGCTAATAACCATACCGCCTGCCTACGACAAATCGAAAAAAATATTCCCACAACGCTTAGCGTAGAAAGAATAATACATAGCACAAATATACCGATATAAATCATAGTTTTACCGTACTCGTGAAGGTGAATTGATGGCAACCTTTAGCGGTGCTCATCTAAAAATTGACGAATTCTATTCATTTCAGGTAATAGCTTTTGAAAAGCCTCAACACCTACCGCTTTTACAATATCGGCGAATAGCGGTGCGATTGCCTGTATCGCTTGTTGTTGCGCAGCGATGCCTGCCGATGTGATCACCACCCGCTTTGCACGCCCGTCACTGGCATCTGGCAATATTTTAACAAACCGCATTTTCTCAAGCTTATTAAGCGTATTGGTCATACTCGGGCGGCTTACTTGAAAAATATCCGCTAGAGTTGCGGGGCTTTTACTTTCATTACTACGCACCAAATGACTCAATACCCCAAAGTGAGATTGCAGCATTCCACCAGGCAAAGCTTTTTCCATTCGTGCCTGAGATAAATGCTGGATAATATGCACATCACGAAAGAATTCAAAAATCGGATCAGCCGGTCTGGTTTTATTTTCTTCGTCTTTTGTCATAACTATAATTTTTATACCACGGTAATAGAGAGTTTTATGCAGCCCCAGTCGCTACCGATTTACTTATCACGCCATAGCGCCCAACCAACCTTGCACACATATTAGTTAGCCATCTAATTAAATGCAAGATTTAGTTTTCTACCCTTTGCATTAACAATGCAACTGGCAAATTAGGGATTGAAGGAATTAATCTTTATTGGAGCTCTTATGCTTACGATATTCACTGGGCGAAAGTCCAGTAAAGCGCTTAAAGAACCGATGGAAAGCCGACTTACTATTAAATCCTGCGCGACCAATAATATCGTTAATTGCCGCATCGGCATGGTCAGCACAAGATAATAACTGCTCGGCTTCGTAGGTGCGAAAAGCATTAATAAACTCAGCAAACGAGCAATCGAAATAGGCGTTTATCAAACGGGAAACCTCCCGTGATGGCAATTCAACGGCATCGGAAAATTTGTCCACATTGAGCGTATGCTGAAGGTGTAGTTGTTTATCATCAATGCCGCTAACGATCATACCTAATGCTTCATGCTCCTCGAAATTATTGGCAGGCCTTTGCTGGCGGGGTAAATAAGAAGGCTGGCTTTGCATGCCGGTTTTTATTACATAGGGCGCGGGCACTTCCGGTACAAATACTTCCGAAGCAGGTTCTTCTGGCACAGCGACACCCACTACTGCCACCACATCGGCCACAGGCTTGGCAGGCTCTGCTGGCGCCACTTGTATTTGATGCTGCTGAAGCGGCGACAATGTACGTATCACTTTAAAACTGTAAAACAGCAGCGCATTTACCCATACTAATATCGCAAAATCATTAATAATACCTAGCGTATTTGCTAGCTCAAACGAAATATGGTTGCCCGCGATATGTACCCCTAAATTTAAACTCCACTGCGCGAAAAAGCCCCACACAAGCGCTTTTATCCAATAATGATAAGGGTATTGGTCATTGGTGGAATGCGTGCTGTACACAGCCGGCGCTTTACGCAAGGTATAAATTGCCGCTAGTGCATAAATACAGGGCACTAAGCGCATTAATGTCCACCAGGTATTAGTGCCTGGGTTAGGAAGGTCGGACTCAACACTATAAGTAATGCGTTCAATATCTAGACCATTCGTAAACGCAACAGCCAAGGCCATAGCAAAAGCCGACAAATGCAATATATGAACGGGACGAAGCTGAAACTGCGGCGTAGTTAGGGTTTGCACAAACAAAAGCAAGAGCGGCCCCTTGGCCGTAAAAGCAAAGGAGGCAAAGGCAATAACCAACCCAGCAACAGGCGCTAGCGCAGCACGCACATCGGCTTGCCACACAAGTAATATTGCGGCGGCATCCATCCCGATGGCAATAAACAGCAAACCCAGTAAATGCCTACAAATAGGGCTTGGCGTTGGCAGCGCCCGCGCAATAACGACCAACCCAAATACCAAAGCACATTGCAATGTGGCCACGATCAAAACAATGTCGATCATTGAAAAATGAATGCTCTGCATGGGGTATCTATTATCTCAGTAAGCGGCGTTTAAAATAACGTTATGAGGCAGAACAGGGTTATTACACCTCAACTCCAGTACGAGCTCTGTATTCGCTGGGGGAAACCCCAGTAAAACGCTTAAAAAATCGGTGAAACGCCGATTTACTATTAAAGCCAGACAACCGAATAATATCTACCACGGGCGTATCTTGATGCGCTGGGTCACTCAGTAATTGCTCGGCCTCCAAGGTGCGGTAGGCGTTTATGAATTCTGAAAAACTACAGTGGTAGTAGGTATTTATTACCCGCGAAACTTCTTTGCTGCTTAGCTCTAATGCACTGGCAAACTTATCGAGATTTAGTGTTGGGTGTAAGTACAATTTTCGCTCGTAAATACCCGTGCTAATCGCGGCCAGAACGGCGTGCTCGCCAGTATTAACCTGCGCACTTTGCACTTTCGGCCTGTAGGCGCTGTCGGGTAAAGCTGTACTAGCTTGCAAATCAGTGGTTGTTACCGGCTGTGCACTATCGCTATTAATTGGGCTGTCTTGCTCGCTAAGCTCGGGTGCATCGTCGCCTAATATTGGCGTCAGCGTACGCATCAATGTAAAAGCATAGACCAACAAACCGTTAACAAGTAACAAGCCTAAAAAGTCGTTGACCTTACCCATTATGTTAGTCATGCCGCTTGGAAAGTGCTGCCCTAAAATATGCGTTGTTAAAGCCATGCACCATTGAATCAAAAAGCCAAAGGCAAGCAGCTTGATCCAATAGCTGTAGCCATATTCGCCGCCAGCGTAATGCGAATCGTAAAGTGCCGCCATTGCGTGCAAAGCCATTAAGGCAAAAATGGCATAAATGGTTGGCGCTAAGCGGAGTATGGTCCACCAGTAATAGGTGCCCCAATTGTCTACATTAGCTTCTATAGGTAGAGTCAATTTAGAGGTGTCTAGCTGGTAAATCGCCACCAATACTAGCGCACTAACCAGCGGAGCCAAGTGCCATAAATGGTGTTTTTGTAACGCGTAATTCGGCCGCGTTAAAGTGCACATAAACAAATACAGCAGCGGCCCTTTGCTGGCCATAGCCAATGTTGCCACTACAATGCTCACTCCCGAAAAATCAGCAAGCGCTTGGCGAATGCCGCCGTGCCAAATAAGCAACATAGACAAAGCATCCAGCGCAATGGCAATAAATAGCGCGCCCAATACATTGCGGCATAATCGTGATGGCGCAGGCACCGCACGGGCAATCACAACTAAGCAAAACGTGAGCACGCATTCTATAATCGTGACGATTAAAAACAGGTCTGGCATGGAAAAACGAATATCAGGCATGATGTTTATTACTTTTATTGTCACGCAACATTACGGCAGAGTATAACCCAAGGAATTTCCGCCAACTATGACGAAATTTTCTGCCACCTCGATGTATCACTTCAGTCTAGCTAAGTACTACTGAAGTGACTCGAAACCTCTAATAAGGAATACCGACAGGGTATTTCGATTATTTTTAGTACTAAATTTTGTGCCAATTTAGGCGCAGCCGAATCTGGTACGCCTGCGCACCCTTCCACACAGGTAAGCTCTTAGACCCAGACGCCCTAATGCCAGTTTTATTAGCCCAAGTAAGCGCGTCCATAAGAATAATAACGAGGGTCACCAATGGAAGCGGTTATTACAGCGCCGGCTCACAACGCAGTAGCGATTGGGGAAAATGCGAGTTTTTTATTATTGCGTCACTCGGCAACAAGCATACGCTTAGGTTTAGATATCGGCGCTGTACAAGTGGGCCGTAATGTCGAGCGCAACATGCGCTCTTTCGAGCTACTGGGCGCTGCAGACCTCGCCGGCATAAATTATTGGGATGCCGCGCAGCTATACACCTCTGCCACCCACTTGAAAGGAGCTGGCACTTGGCAGCGGTTTAACGCAGGGCAATGGATTATTGCAACACACATTTTTATTTCTAAAAGTGATATTAACCGCGGCCTCCGCAACTACATTCGAGATGTAGCTACAAGGCAATGCGAATTACTTGCCTGTAAGCATATTGATATTATGTTTTTGGCCGCCGACCGCATTAACAATATTAAAGAGATAGAATCACAGTTGGCAGCCGTGGCGCACCAAGGGTTAGTCCGAAGTTTTGGGCACATTGCCTTGACCACGCAACAAGCCCAAATATGGATAACGCAGCCAACCGTCAGCTTGCTGCATTTACAGCTAAAAGAAGTGCGCTTGCCAGAGCTAATGCACGTATTTGATCAAGCCCAATGCCAACGCCTAGGCATCGTGCTGGTCCTAACCCCAGCCGTAGTCCACTGCCTTTCTCAAGCTAACACAGCAACTCACCAAGGCCCCAACAAAGGCGCACCAACCCCATACGCCGAACAAATTACAGTGGCGATAATGCATTTACTTAAAACATATTCGTGCATCTTAAAGGTGGTTTACCCCCGTGCAAATACCAAAAGCATCAAGATGCTCACCGAGCGTCTTCAATCAATATAATTCTTATATGGTGCATTTTACACAATATATATAACTTATGGCGTCCCACTTTAAGAATGGGACGCCTATTTTGACGCCGGTGTCATATGGGACATCAAGCTGCAAAGCCCGCCATACCTAGGCTTTCGCGGTGCGCCTAATACGGTGAATTTCCCACATCGGAATAAGCAGTACCACATCACACTTCAAGATCTTCCCCCCTTGCGCGTTAGTCGATATCTTGGTTGCGAGTGCAATGCGCGCATTGCATCAAAGCAACAAGCGTTAGCTTCATCCCCAAAAACAACAATAAACAAATCGCAAACTTAAAAGGGCACTCCAATGAAAACCCACCCATTTACAATTATTAGGGCCGCGGGCTTTAAATGGCTAGGGCTAAGTACCTTGAGCTTTTTGGCCGCCTGCACCGGAGAAACCGTCATCAGTTCCAGTGAAGCCACTTCGAGTATGGGCATGGCGCCTTCGAGTGTTGCTTCCGTGCCAGCGTCTTCATCATTGGCGGCTATTTCGAGTGCCGCCCAAGCCAGCTCAAGCAGTGCCACACCAGTATCGGAAGCCTTTTTGCGCGGGCAAGAAGTCTACGACGCACAGTGCGCGGCCTGCCACCAAGACGACGGTAGCGGTGTTTCAGGGGTGTTCCCTTCAGTACTTGTCGGTGACTGCAAGATTGCACCCGATGCGTGCCGCGATGTGGCTTCGTTGGCGGGTTACGTTGCCAGCGCCATGCCGCAACCAGGCAAGTGTACAGACCTTAATGGCAGCAGCTGTGCGACCGATGTTGCCACCTACATTACCCAAGCATTTGCGCCTTTTGTGGATGAAACCGACAGCGACGGCGACGGCATTACCGGCGCGAACGACCAATGCCTCAATACGCCCAAAGAAGAGCTGAGCAGCATTAACCACCTAGGCTGCACCAACATCACAGCCACAAAAAGTACCGTGTTTGCTATCAACGCCGGTGGCGAGGCCTATACCGCTCAAGACGGCACACTGTTTATCGCCGACGATGCGAAATACTACGATGGCTCGCTGGGCGCATCGATGGGCGCACCAACTCATGAAGTTGCCAATACTGAAGACGATACGTTGTACCGCAAAGAGCGTTGGGGCAAGCCTTTAAACTACAACATTCCACTTGCCAACGGCCGCTACGATGTAGAGCTGCACTTTGCCGAAGTGTATTTCACCGAGCCAGGCAGCCGCTTAATGGACATTCACATCGAAGGCCAAAAAGTGCTTTCGGGCTATGATATTTTCGCGAAAGCCGGCGGCAAAAACGTGGCCAAAGTCGAAACGCTTAAAGATATTAGCGTCACCGATAACACGCTCGATATTCAATTTGCTGGCACCACCAATAATGGCAGCGTAGTGGCCATTCGCGTATTCGGTATTATTAATAATGATGCCGACAACGATGGTGTTATTGATAGCAACGAAGGCAAAGGCTGCGCCGGCACAGCGCCAAACGCCAGCGTAAATGCAGAAGGTTGCTCCGACGCCCAACGCGACCTCGATGGCGACGGCGTGTTAGCCCCCACCGATATTTGCCCTAATACTCCCGCCAGTGAAGTGGCGAGCGTAGACGCGGCCGGCGCGCTTGCGGGCTGCGGCATGACCGCCAAAAATGCTGATGCCGATGCTGACGGCATTGCCGATGTGATTGATAACTGCCCCAATACACTAACGGGTACTCGCGTTGGTGCCACCGGTTGCGCCGGCAACTTTAGCCTGCCCTCCGGTGCCGTGGCTTCGCCACAAATGCGCTTAACTGAGATGGAATACACCAACACGGTTAAAAAAGCATTTGCGGTAAATACTTTACCTGCAACCACTTTCTTGGCGGACAATTTTGGTCCATTTAAAATCTTTACTAATAATGCCTCTGACAAAACCGCTGATTTTGTCACTTTAGTCAATTCAAGCCATCCCTTGTCAGCATCGCTCGCCCAGCAGTTTGCCGGCCAATGCAATTGGAATACAAACGCCAAACAGTGCATTAACCAGCATTTGAGCAATGCCCTAGCGTACTTGTGGCGAGAAGGCAGCCTAAGCGATGCCGATGCAACGGCGGTTGCCGCTGTAATACAGGGCGCCGCAAGCCGAGGCGCCTCGGTAGAACAAGCATTAGCGGCGGGTATTGCTTTTGCGTTAATTGATGACCGCGCGGTTTACCAAATGGAAAACGGCGTGAATAAAACCGCAAGCGGCGCACAAAAACTCACAGCGCGTGAATTTATTAATCGCATGTCTTACTTGCTAATTAACACAGCGCCAGATCAAGCACTCGTAAACGACCATACCGACATTGTGCAGGACGATAATAAAATTGCTGCCCATGCAGACCGGCTAATGTCAGATGCTGCATATAAAGAAACTGTTTGGCAGTTTTTTGCTGAGTGGTTAGGTATGCCTGTGATCACACCTGAAAGCGCAAGTATTATCCCCAGCCCAATACAAGGTGACCAATGCAATTCAACTGCTCAGTGCCAAACGCAGTTTGAAGGGCTCGCGCAGAGTTATGATTGTAAAAATAGCGCCAGTAACACCAGTTGGTGCAGTTGCGATGGTGTGCGCTGTGACAGCTTAGGCGGCTTATCCACGGAAGCTTCCATGCATGAAGAAACCCGTCGCATGGTTGAGCATATTATTGATAACGATCTACCAATTTCAGAATTGTTTACCGCCGATTACAGCTTTATTAACAGCACACTTGCCGAACACTATGGCGTGCCGGCACCCGTTACCGATTGGGCGCGTTACGATTTCCCTGCAGGCGCTAGCCGCCTAGGAATTTTAACGCACGCCAACTTCTTAACCGCCAACGGCAAACACGGCCGAGACGTGAATACCATCTTCCGCGGCAAGATCGTGTTCGAGCGTTTATTCTGCGAGCAAATGCCGCCGCCACCGCCAGCAGAGCAATCGGTCAATTTAGCCGGCGAGATCGCGGACCGAGGAACCCACCCTGCTTGTAAAGGCTGCCACCAAGTCGTCGACCCCATCGGCCGCATGTTCGATTTATATGACGACTACGGTAAAAAATTCGATAAAGCGAATTTGTTCGGCGGTTTATATATGGACGTGGATATTGCAGATGACTACGACAGTGTTGTCGAATTTGCGCAAGCACTACCCCACAGCCGAGCATTTAATCACTGCGCTAGCCGCCAATTATTCCGCTTTGCCATGGGCCGCGATGCAAACGAAAGCGAAAGCGCGAGCTTTCTTAGTATTCGCGATGCATTAGAAAATACCGGATCCATTAAAGCCAGTATGCGCGCACTTGTAACAAGTGATGCGTTTAAAAACGTGTACGCTGAAGCTGCGCCACAAGCATGTAACGTTGGAGAATAATCATGAATAATTTTAATAAAATGAACCGGCGCGCACTTATCAAACACACGGCCGCTATGACAGGAGCAGCCAGTATTTCAACCGCAATGATCGAGCGGGCGCTAGCGGCTGACAGCAATATTAAGCGCGTAATTTTTTGGTACGTACCCGAGGGCTGTGCACAACAAGCCTTTTGGCCTGCTAACACAGGCAACCTAAATATTAATATGGATGCATCGGTTAATGGCAAAAATACCAAAAGCAACAACGGCTCAATTCGTAATTATATCGATGCAAGTCAAGCAGGCTTTTGCTTACAGCCGCTAAAAGCTCATCAGGGTGATATCTCCCTTTATAGTGGCTTTAAAAACCAAGGTGTATCAGGCATAACAGAACCGCATAAAACGGTAGTCGCTTCGGCGCTTACCGGGAGTAAGCCCAACGAAGGCAGTATCGATCAAATACTGGGTAAGCGCATGCAAGGTAGCTCACCAATTGCATCCATTTACAGCGCAATGTGGGGGCACCACGTTCACAACAAAGGCGCCAACGATGATTACATGTCGCCAGTAAGAACCATCGGTGGCGGCACCACTGGTAGCTCCAACTGGAACCCAATGGACACCTATAAAGTAGTATTTGGCAATAACGGCATACCCGCACCCAGCGGTGGTGATGGCGTTGTTCCTTATGGCAACGAACACGCCCAACTCGATATGCTAAAAGCGATGGAAGCGCGGCTCGAGCAAGTAAAATGCGTGGGCGGTTTAGCCGCACGGGATAAATACGAAACCCTACTCGCCTCTTATAAACAATTGGAAACGCAAACCGCAGCCCTATTACAAAAGGCTGAAGAAGAAGCAAAAAATAACGGCCCCGATGTGCGTTTTGATATTCCCAACGGCTGGAACAATACCGCTGGCAGCCGAACGGATTTATCCAAATACTGGAATAAAGCTGCAAATTTCGAGCGACTGGTTGATATTTCAATCAATACTACCGTTGCTGCTATGGCACTGGATCGCACGCGCGTATCGATGATGCAGTTTAGCGGAAGCGGCACTGATATTGGCCCCGTTGCCAAAGACCACTACCGTGTTTTTGATCGTACCGATGGTTCGGGTAAAGGTATTCCAGGCCTAGAGCCTGGCGCTGTGAACGACCACTTTCTAGGTCACGACCCAAACCAAGTACGTAGACGTAACCAAGCACGAGTGTACCGCTGGTACTACGGCAAATTAGCGCAATTAATCGACAAATTAAAAGCAACGCCCGATGGCAGCGGCAGCCTATTTGATAGCACATTAGTTGTAACATGCTCAGAGTTTTCAATGTACAACCACCGCTCCCACGATATGCCTTACATTGTTGCAGGCGGCCTAGGTGGAACCGTAAATACAGGGCAATATTTAGATTGCCGCCAAAATGGCAATTTCCGAGATGCTGCAGACTTCTTTCTGGGTATATCTCGAGCACTGGGTGTCAACCTTGATCATTTTGGCAACTCAAGAAACCCCTTCACAGGATTGTTAACCTAAAACCGTAGGGCACCTCTAAAAATAGTAATTTTTTTGTGAGGTTAAGGACAGAAGTTGCTTCTGGCAACTTTCTGTACTCCTTCATCGCGGGAAAAGTACATATTTAGAGATGCCCCCAATAAATATTCTTAGGGCCACCATTTGCCCGCTTTAGGTTCAACCAATCTTTAGCGGGATTTTTTTCGCTATAACACCGTCACAAATACCACTGTTTTATATCGCTCAAACAATTATGCACCACTATAAAAACACACTTTATTTTTCCCTGTGTTCTTAGCTCGATATAGCTGCTGATCAGCCAATACTAGGCTATGGTCGAACTTTTCCGGTGATTCAAACTTCGCAATACCTATGCTGGTGGTTACGGTTATCGGCCGTTCTTCTGCTTTAAATACAGTAGAAGCAATAGCGAGCCGAAGCTTTTCGCCGAGCCTGTAGGCGGAGTCTGCACTTTTATGGCTAGACAATAAAATAAACTCTTCACCGCCCCAGCGGGCAAAATAATCGTCTTCACGAATATTAGAAGTCATCACACTCGCGAAGGTACGGAGCACCTCATCGCCAGCAGGGTGGCCGTAGGTGTCATTAATTAATTTGAAATTATCGATATCAAATATAAAAATGTAATAGCGTTTATTACTTAGGCCAGCATCGAGAGAAGCGACAACCTTAAGAAGCCCCGCGCGATTGTATACGCAAGTTAAGGGATCACAGACTGACGATTCTTCTAGTTTTTTAAACTCTTCATTTAATTTCGCCTTCTCTATAAAAAGATTAGTGAATCTTATAATCCCTTCAAATAAAACACCGACAACCCAAATAATGATTATGTATAAGTAGAGGTTAGTCGTGGTTAACCATTTCCCAGATGCCTGAAGCTCGACCAGTTGAAAATCATAAATTCCCGGCGGCGGGTCCAAATAGGTCGCGATGCCTACTTCAGTAATTCTTTCCCTACCCCGTCTTATCTGACTACGCCCTTTATAATTTTTCTCCAACCACCAGTCGGCCAAATCAAATGAATCCAAACCAATTTTTCTATACGTATTTAAATCTTCTTGCTCTAGGTAAGTATAAATAAATTGATCAAGCTCGTAGTTATAATCTTGCGTTGAAATTTTATTGAAGGCATTATCAGTATTTCGATAGAACAATATAATTTTTGATTGATGGCCCTTATAATTTACGCGAATATTTAGATCGGTATACCGAGTAAGATCCAAGCTTAAATATTCACCTGAAGACTTTTTTTGCTTTACTGTCAGGCCGCAGAATCGCTCTTGACCCACATCTATAACAATGCACCGAAAGCTCAAGTTCTCGTTATCAACCCAAGTGACTACAGACCCCTCAAAAGGTGCTTTTGAATCATCATAGAGTGTAATTTCACTGTATTCATTTAATAAATTTAGCTTTTTATCCGGTAGGATGTAGTAAACCAAGATTGCCAGCGCCGTCAGCGACAAGCAAATAGCCCGCACCACGAACGATATGTTCTGTTTAAATAAAATTAAATATAATTTACCCTTAATCAGAACATTCTCTCTAGAAATAGATTGCAGCCGAGAGGTCATACTTTATTGATCCCACTTGAATGGAGCTAAGCACACTTAACTCGGTGTTTAGCGCTAGTCACCCAGGGCAATATCACGTCTGAATTCTAGCTGCACCAACCCAATGGATAACTCAATATGTAAGGAGCGTCTCTAAAGTTTAGATGACGAGAATATGATGATCAATTTTCTGACAAGCGGCGCCAAGCTAATCGCCACAATATAAGAGCCGGCAAAATTATTACTTTTGAGCATAAGGGCATCTCTAGATGACTTTCGACAAGAGGGGAAAGCAAGTATCCACTCCTTAATATTTTCACGATTACGCTATGTGCGACATTGTGCCACGCGGATGATTGGGAGGCTGTTGAGGTATATGGGTATGCACAAAAACGTGGCAGCCTAGATCTCAGACCTCACCAATTGATTTACCTCACATGGCGCCTTTACGCGCCTATTTTCATTGCTTAACCAGGAACCTTTGCGAAGCTGTTTTATCGCTTTAATTAAAGGGCATCTCTAAAAATGCACTTTTTCCGCGATAGCGGCGTCAACTCCGTCCTCGAATCCTCATTTACACCACGTAAACTGCGGCTCTCCGGGCGGTGCTTCCTTGCTCTCACACAAAAATTACTATTTTTAGAGGTGCCCTAAAGATATTGCTCAAAGTGATTTAAAAAATGCGATTGAAGCCGACGATATTTCGATGGCAGCTGTTGATCGAAACACGCCTCGCTGTTAGGCGGATAAGGCTAGTGTTGGTCCTACCATACACATGGTAATGTATGCTGCACGCAAGCACAGTTGGTTTTAGGCGAGCTAAAAGCCGATGATAAGTCCAGTGATATACGGCCGATCAAGAGCGGTGTTTCAACCGAAAACTTAGCGGTCATTTGCCAGCTCCCACTCACTTCACTAAAAACGACCCCACAAGAAAGCGTGGTGTTAATAATATACGTAAACGAGCGGGCTGTGACTCAACCCACCTAGAGAAATTGGTTTTTAGCCTGTGAATATTTCATGCGTTTGCCCTGCTACTTCTGCCCTGCAAGATGCTGCTGCGCCGCTAGCGCTAAAAACATAAAGTTACTCGCACCGCCACCCATCACGTACTCTGTTTGCTGCCAAAAGAAGGGCCATACTTTGAGTTCCGGTAAGTCTGGGCGGATTAGTGCGGTGCCCGAAATTACGCCGCCGGGAATATAAGACCAATCGGCCCGATTCACGCCGTAGGCAACAGTGGCGGAGTAAGAACCCACACCAGAGGCAAACGACATGGTATTTTCGCCAGGGTGTACACCTAATACAAAATTAAGCGCATTAAGGTAAATATTGGCATCGGCATATTCCGGCCAGCCTTTATGGAAAAAGTATTGCCGTACCCCAAATTCCTGAATGCCCCAACCTGCGCCCCAAATATTAGGCTTGTAGGGTACACCGTAAGGGGTTTCGGCCGCTTGTGCTTCCACGGTTTTTTGGTGCTCGGCAATAGCTTTATCCAGCGCTTTGGAAAAGGCTTGATTGTTAAAGGCATTGCGCACACGCGCCAAACGCCAGCCGGTGTTGGCTATGGCGCCGAGCACCGCGTCTTGCATGGTTGTAATTTCCTCAAGGTATTGTTGCTTACCGGTTAATAAATACAACTCAACCAAAGCATAAGTTTTGGCGCCGGCGGAATCAGCAGCTTTGTGGTTGTCTTTGTACAGTTGCAATGCCGCGCGAGTGGCCAGTGCAGCTAATTCTGGATTGTGCGTTTTCATCGCGCGGGCACCGGCGGCAATGGCGCCTATGGCATCTAATACGCGGTTGGGATTTTCTTCGGTAAATACCCAGCGGTCGTCAAAGGCGCCACTGCTGTCGTTTTTCCGTTCGTTGTCTGCCAGTTTTGGGTTGTAAGGTAAGCCATCGGTTTGCGAAGCGGCATCGCCGAGCATTACATACTGCCGGTTAGTGGGAACGATTATGCCACGGTATAAACGCCCCATCGCTTTATAGCCGCCCAGCACACTTAATAAGCCATGCTCAACTTGTTGCAATGCATCGGAAATGCCATCAGGTTGATGAATTTCCACCAGCTTATTTTTTTGATCAATTGTTGTGGTATCTAATTGAAGGTTAAATTCTTCGATCATGGTGGCTAGTAGCCAAATGGTTCCAGCTTGCGATTCCACTCGTAAATCGTAGTCGCCAGCGTCGTGCCAGCCGCCTCTATTTAAGTGTGGTACACGGTCTTTGGGTTTAAAAGATGTGAGTGTAGATTCGCCAGCGATGTAGCCATCAAAGTGGTTGTGATTAATAGGAGACATCAAGGCGTCGTCTTCGTGGCAGAGGTCGTGCCAAACGCGGTATTTTTCGTTAACGCGCATGTGGCACATTTGTACCGGTAAAAAATATTCTAATGTCGGCTGCCAAACGTGGCGGTCGTATACATCGTTAGCAATGCGAAAAGGGTGTGTACTTTGGTCACGGTATTGCGCTACATAAATACCGGGCTTTTTGATCTGACTAAAATCTAGCGTTAAATACTCGTATCGTAAGAATTTACCCCAAGCTTTAGGTTTTGCGCTATAGACCTCTTTTTTTCCACTGCTCGTCATTTCGTAAAGCTTGACTTTGCTAATTTTTTTATCGCGCTTGTCTTGTTCGATAACAATTTTTTTAGCTTGTGCTGGCGTATAGCCTACTTGCGAAACTTGTACTACCGGTGTGTAACGCCAGCTTGGGTCGGCATGGGGGGTAATTGTCCAGCGTATGGCATTTTTGGTTGCACCAGCGGCTATTTTACTGCGCACAATAAACCAGCCGTTATTGTGGTTAGTGCGGCCATCCCATAAGGTAAGTTCACCACTATTACTGGTGATACTCATACGCTTAAGATCGTCCTCCGGTGCAATTAATAACGTTTTGCCAGCCCCTAATGGCTGCGCCAAAACTTCACCTTCAACAAGGGTCACAGGGCCGTTGGGCTGTTGGGTGAAAATGCCTGTCTGCCCTACATTGTTTGCTTCTTGGTCACCGCCAAAAGCATAGGATTTACCAAAATATTCGCCAGGAAATAATTCAAAATTAAAACCGACCTTACCGACCCATTGCGCTGGCAGTGGTTTTTCGAGATCTACAATAACTTCGAAGCTACTGCCCTCTAAAGGCTGCACATGAACCTGATACGCAAGTTCTAAATCTGGATAAATAATCGGGTTAAAGCCTTTCCTATCTTTGCTTTCGTCGGGATAAGCTAATGCTTGGCTAATGCGTTGCTGCGTTTTATTCACGTCGCGCTTGGTGCTTTTGGGCACAGGCGACCATTGCCCTGGCGACGCCTCTAAGCGTAAATCACCATTGGCCGCTACACGCTTACCGTGCTGAATAACAGTCACACCAGTTTGATGGCCATCAGGGTAAATATCAGCAAACGCCGTTACATCTAAACCCGGCATAGAAAAGTATTCTTGCTCGTTTAAGGTGAGTTGCGTTTTTGAAAACGCAACTAGCGGTAAAGCGGTAAGCGCTAATGTAGCTAGTGGCAGCTTCATAGAGTGTCCTAAAATAACTTCGGATGAGAGGAATATCACCAATTAATGCGTGATGTCTTGCACGGCTCATTATAGGCAGATTGCGGCTGGCACTTGTACGCTTACAAATGTTAAATACAAACAAATACGCCAAATCTTAAATACGTAAAAACTCAGCGCATTAGAGTATTTTTAGGCTCTTCTCCGCTTTAGTGAGGTGATCTAGTGGCTTCCATAGAACATGGATTGCTCGTCAGGCATCGATGATTGCCTTATTTTTAGCTTGAAGTACTCGGTATCCTTGATGCCTCTTGCTCGCTTGCGAATCATGCCAATGCTGACATTGCCGGCTTCAATTCTGGCGCTAGTCAGCCCGTGTTTTCCGTAGTTACAAATGCCTACGCTATGCTTCCTTAGTGACTTTGCAAATTTCTTGAGATAGAGCATATTCGTCTGTTCCGCGATGTCGCACCACTGCTCCAATGCATTCATCATGGCGTCATAATTCCCTGCATTCCACAAAGCTTGGAGCTGCTCTTTGAGTATATAAAGTGTATTGATATTGGAATTATTTTCGAGCAATGTCTGGAGTTTATTGGCTTGTTTATCATTTAACTTGTCGGCATTTTTTAACAACAGGTAGTGGGTACCTTTAAGCTGCTCTTTGCCTGCGCGATCCGCCTTTCTGAACTCGATCCTACGCTGATTGCTCATGGCTTTACTGTAGTTTTGCATCACATGAAACCGATCGAAAACAATGTCAGCATTAGGCAAGCATTCGCGTACCGATTTTTGATAGGCTGGCCCCATATCCATGGCTACCGCCTCTATGTTTTCAGCGGTTTGTGCTGGTAAGCGCTTTAGAAACGCTGTCAACACCTCGGCTTTACGGCCTGTCTCAACGCCAATTAAATGACCGGATTCCATGTCATAAATCACCGTCATATAATCATGGCCTTTGGCTCTAGCGACTTCATCGACCCCAAGATATTTTAAGTCAATTAATTTTTCAGGATTAAGTGCAGGCAACGTTTTCTCTAGGTGAAATTTATCCATATTTTTCACCGTTTCCCATCGTAGCTTTAGGTGCCGACTGACCGTGCTGATACTCATATGGCGACACAATCCGCTCACCAACTGGCAAAATCTTTGAGTATAGCGATTGCCTGTATCGACAAATTCGCAAGCCTCCATTAGACGCCTACCGCAAGTCGTCACAACTTGAGCGAGCTCAACTTCCAAATAGCATTCGAAGCCACACAAAGGGACATCACGGATCGTTCTGCGCAAGTATCGGTTGATGTTGGCCGCCTCATTACTTGACGGGGCAATCGCTCTATAACGACGGTCTCGCTTGCAGTGTATAGTCAATCTTTGCAGGGCCAAGTCATGCTGAACTTGTTTGACACGCTGACCAGGAAGGCTCAAAATTTTGCTGGAGATGTTAAGGCTCATATATTCGTTTAAGTGTAGTGGCGTGAGAACCTTACATTTCAACGGATATGGCGGGTCTTAGCATCTCTTTTTACCTCACTAAAGCGGAGAAGACCCTATTTTTATGTGTACAGTGGTAACCAATGGTCTAGGTTAGCTAGCGTACTGTTTCATACTATAAATGGCATTAAAGACTACCCTTATGGCATTTAAATACTCAACCGATTTATTTCAGCGCATTCTTCGTGGCTAAAAAATACGTTTTTATTGCCCTTGATGTTGGCACCCATGCTGTGCGCGCTTGTGTATTTTCTTTGGGTGGCGATTCCGCTTTATGGCAAGTGAGTGAAGTTTTTAGTTGTGATATAAGTCTCGATTCACCACAGTCTCGGCACATTGAACAAAGCCCTACCGAACTTTGGCAAGCGTTAACAAGCGTATATAGCCAAGCGTTAAATTTAGCAACGAGTAAACAGCTTTATACCAAGGATATTCATGTGGGTATGGCTGTTCAGCGCTCATCGGTATTAGTGTGGGAACGTATTAGCGGCCAAGCGTTAAGCCCTATATTAAGCTGGCAAGATACCCGTGGTTACAAGGCTATCGAACAATTAAATGCTACCGAGCGTAAAAATATTACGCTCTTAACAGGCCTTAGGCCTTCACCGCATTACGGCGCCACTAAACTCGCGTTGTTGCAAAAAGAATATGGCCTCCCAGCACAAACGCGCCCTATAACCTTTGGCCCGTTGGCGGCATGGCTTATAAAACAGTTAACGGATAATAATACGTGCGACCCCGTTAATGCGGCGCGCACTTTATTATTTAACCGCAAGCAAGCCCGCTGGGATAAATCATTGTGCCGCATGTTTAATGTAATGCATGCACAGCTGCCCAACTTAAAAAAGAGCGCAGATTATTATGGCCACATAAAATGGCCAAATAGCGAACACTTTAATAAACATTATAGTGGTAACGCACACTTACAAGCTGTACTCGGTGATCAAAATGCTGCTTATGTAGCGATGCGCCATAGTCAGCTACCAGCCGCTGTAACCTTCAAAAAGCCGTTAGTTATGAACATTGGCTCCGGGGCTTTTATTTTGGGGCAATGCAATAAAGACAATAACAGCGATACCTTAGGGCTATTAACCAGCCTAGCCTTTAGTGATAACAATAACGAACAGTGGCTAATGGAGGGCACTGTGAATAGTGCTGGCACGGCTTTAAGCCATTGGCGAGAGAGCTTAGCCGAACCTTTAAGTGAGCATTCGCTATTTGCCCAATTACCACAATGGCTATTGAACGATAGCCATTGTGAAAACAACGAGGCTTACTTTTATTTAAATACGGCGGCAGGTATTGGCTCACCTTTTTGGTTAACTCGTTTTTCATCGTCGGCGCAGGTATTTGTGAATGACGCAGGTGAGCGCTGCACCCCAAGTATTCCACAACAAGCTGCTGCTATTATTAATAGCATTGCATTTTTATTAGTGGCCAATATTTTGCAGTTCCGGCAAGCCCCGGAAGCAAGTCGTTACGACGGCATCCTTGCAACCGGTGGTTTATCAAGGGTTACAGGGTTAATAGAGCGGGTATCTGATTTATGTGGCCTTCCTATTTTTGTCACAAAATGCCACGAAGCTACACTACACGGCACAGCTATGCTCGGTAGCAATTTTATGTATAAACCACGTATTCAGGGTCACATTGTGGCGGCTAAAAAATCATCACCGGTGTTACTCCAGCGCTACGAGCGTTATATTCAACTGATTAAAATGCAAGCGTTGTAGGAATCATTATGTTGTACCTAGCGGGCCATCGTGGCCTACCTGCACACTACCCCGAAAACACGGTAGAAGGTGTAACAGCTGCGCTAAGTGCTGGGGCCGCTGGTGTCGAAATAGATATTCAATTTTCGAAAGATGGCGAACCTGTACTTTTACACGACATGGCCCTTAAGCGTGTTGCTGGTTTAAGTGGTGATGTGAGCGCTTTTGAATTAACGCTACTCACGAAAATGAGTGCGCACGAACCCGAACGTTTTGGCGATGCGTTTTTACCAACACCAATTGCACCGTTAAGTGATCTTGTTTCAGTAATGCGAAGCTTTCCAAAGGCCCTACTGTTTGTAGAGATTAAAGAAGAATCGTTTGATCACATAAGCCGTGAGGCGATTGTTGAGAAAGTGGCGCAGTGCTTAGCGGCTATTGCAGATCAAGTTGTGATTATTTCCTACGACATAAGCATATTGCGCCATGTACGCGATACCGTTGATTGGCCTGTGGGGTGGGTGTTGCGAAAATACAATAGCGACAGCCACCAATTAGCTGCTGAATTTCAACCTCAGTACCTAATTTGCAATTACACCAAGCTGCCAGAAGCCCCTATCCCTTTGTGGTCTGGCTTGTGGCAGTGGTTTGTATACGACATTACCGAAGGCGCCATAGCACACGCCTTGAGCGAGCGTGGTGTAAGCTGGGTGGAGTCTTGGGATGTGGAATCTTTAGTGGCTATGTTACAGGAGCCCGCTTAAGCCCCATGCCAACACCGCGAATGCAAGATGCGACAACCATGTTTGATGCCGTTGTTATTGGCGCTGGCATTCAAGGTGCGGGGGTTGCGCAAGCTTTAGCTGCCGAGGGTTTTAACGTTGCGCTAGTGGAGCAAGCCGGGCACGCAGCTGCGCAAACCTCTAGCAAAAGCTCAAAGCTGATTCATGGTGGGTTGCGTTATTTAGAAACGGCAGAGCTAAGTTTAGTCCGCGAGTGTTTACACGAACGCCAAACTTTAACGCGCATAGCCCCTTCGCTTGTTAGCTTAAAACCCTTTTATATTCCCGTGTATCGCGGCCAGAAGCGATCTGCTTTTTGGGTTCACGCAGGTTTATTGCTATACCGTTTTTTGGGCGGGGGCGCTTGTCGCAAACACACACTGGCTAAGGCTGCACAGCTGGGCCTAAACACGCGAAACCTTCAGGCCTTATTTGAATACCAAGATGCGCAAACAGACGATGTAAAATTAACCTGCGCGGTGGTTAAATCGGCCGAAAAGTTAGGCGCTACAATCGCCTTTAATTTTGATGTAGTCGCGTGCCAGCGTTTGGCTGCAGGCTATTGTGTAAAGGCCGCCGATGGAAGAAGGCTGCAAGCCGGAGCCATTATTAATGCTGCTGGCGCTGCAATTAATCGTGTTGCGCAATTTGATAGCAGCTGGCCCACAGTAGCAATAGATCTTGTACAAGGTTCCCACCTTATTTTGGACTACCCCGCACCGGCAGGTTGTATTTATACCGAATCGCCAGATGATGGCCGCGCAGTATTTTTATTACCTTGGTATGGCAAGTTGATGGTGGGCACCACCGAGTTAAGCCGCGGCAGTAATCCCGATTTAAATGCCGTAACCGAACAGGAGCGTGCGTATCTATTACGGGTGGTTGCGCATGCATTGTGCGATGTAAACCTTGAAGAACTCACCGTATTAGACGCTTTTTCTGGGCTGCGGGTATTACCAAAAGAAAGCCAGTCAGCAGCAATGAATAAAAAAGCCCGCGATACTCGCTTGGTACATCAACTAAGCACGCAGCATCAATATTTAGCCATTTACGGCGGTAAGCTTACGGCGTACCGTGCTACAGCCCAAAAAGTGGTTGCGAAGCTAAAACCTTTCTTGCCTCCTTGCCATCCTAAGCACTCTACTGCACAGCTGCCGTTAACGTAAAAGCTAAGCCTGTTGCGGTATAATCGGCGTTTTTAGATTTTGCGGGCAGCGATTAAGCGGCCCCTTACGGAGGGATACCGGTATGAGCTACCAATACCAACAACGCGAAGTGCCAAAACAACCCGAAAAAGAATTCATTCTAGGTAAAGGGCGCATCAGCGGTTATTGCTCTGCTTTTTTAGGTGGTCTTAGCCTGTTAGCGGTATTGGCTTATTTATTCCCTGCCTACCTCACTACCGCCGAACTGCGCAGCGTTTACGACCCACAGGTTTTGCAGCAGGTCCTTAAATATGGCATGTGGTTCTCGTTATTTTTTGGTGTGCTAACGTTTGTGCTGAACAGCCATAAATGGCTAGGCTTTTTTGGCCTTAGTGCCACACTTGTCGCCTTTGCTCTGGGTGGCTATAGCATCCCGTTAAATGACGTGCCAGCTCAGCCTTTGTCGTTGGGGGTTGATTGGTTGATACTGGCATTTTTAGGGTCGACGATTATATTTACTTCGCTGGAAAAACTTTTTCCAAAGTATCGCGATCAAGTCATTTTGCGTGATGAATGGAATTTAGATTTTATCTATTTTTGTATTAACCATTTATTAATATCGGTATTGCTATTAGTTGGGAATTATATTGTTAGCCAATTGCATTGGGCCATGAATAGTGATTTACAGGCAACATTACAAGCCCTACCTTTAGCAGTACAGGTATTATTGGTGTTGATAGTCGCCGATTTTATTTTGTATTGGGAGCATCGTACATTTCATGAAGTTAAGCACTTGTGGCCATTTCATGCTGTGCATCATTCAGTAGAAACCATGGACTGGTTGGCCGGCTCGCGCTCACATATTGTGGCAACAATTATCGAGCGAAGTTTAGTTATGGTGGCGCTGTATTTATTGGGTGTAGATAAAGCAGCCTTAGATATTTACGTTACCATTGCAGCGTTACAAGCTATTATTATTCACAGTAATTTAAATATTCCATGGGGGCCACTAAAGTTTATTGTTGTAACTCCGCAATACCACCATTGGCACCATAGCTCTGAAGCGCCTGCAATCGATACCAATTATGCGGCGCATACGGTATTGTTTGATCGCCTATTTGGTACCTACCATATGCCCATAGCTCATTGGCCGGCTCATTATGGAACGACCAGGCGTTTGCCGCGAACGCTAATCGGGCAATTTTTATACCCCTTTAAAAAGTCTTAATGTAAATTATTGTAAGGTGTATAACAATGCTCCAGTCGCATCATTTTATTCCGCTAAATAGCCAAGATTTAGTAAACGCCTGCTTACAGCGTGAAAATGCCGATAAACCTAGTGTTGCACTGGTAGCGCAACGCTTGCGCGCTGTATTACACCAAGAAGCTTATCGTACTCAAACCGAATTGATAGAAGCCTACACACCTATCGATCCAGATTTAGATACGGTAAATATTGCGCATCACAATACAGCCAGTTTCGACGGCGGGCATTTTAAAATGTTATTCGAGAAGGTGCTTAAGCAAGCCAACTTTATACGATTAAGCCGGCACGATTTACAAGCTGCACTTAAAGAATCGTCGTTGTTTAATATACGGTTGGATATTAATTTTGATGATTTTGACGATGTGTTACTGTATTGCCGGGGTGTTAACCAAAAAACAGAAACGCTAACCCAATGGTTTGGCTTGCGAAAAAAGGTGATAAGCTTTACAAACTATGATCGTGTCGTATTGTATTTACGTTTTAAAACGGTGAATTCTTTAGGTGATAATACCCAATTATTGGGGCGTTCCGGCAGAACAATGCTTAAGCTATTTCGCAATGTGCCTAAAGCAGACTTGGAAATGTTATTTCCTAATACGCGTATTGGCATGCGCACAATAGATAAGCTACTAATCGGCGTGCCTGCCTTAGTGAGTGGCGTGGTTGTACTTACGACTAAACTTGGGGCTACTTTAGTGCTACTGGGTGGCCTTTTAGGTTTTTGGCTGGGCCTGCACCATAAACCGGTAGAATTAAATGTTGCAACGCTATTGGCACTAGGCGCAGGCCTAGGCACTTTGGCAGGTTACTGCTGGAAGCAATTTTCTACCTTTAAAAATAGAAAGCTGCGTTTTGCCCAAGCGCTTACACAAAATTTGTATTTTAAATCACTAGATAACAACGCTGGTGTTTTTTATCGCCTAATGGCCGATGCCGAAGATGAGGAATTTAAAGAAGCATTCTTAGCTTGGTACTTTTTGCAACAACGAGCGACTCCGATGGAACCTTCGGAATTAGACTATGAAATAGAGCAATGGTTTATAACGTTAAATGCAAATGTCAAAACAGATTTTGAGATAGATGACGCCCTAAATAAATTAGAGCGTTTAGGCTTAGCCAAAAATCAAAATGGACTTTGGCTAGCTTTATCCGCCAAAGAAGCAAAAGCACACTTACTTAATCTTTATTGCGGCTAAAAAACGCTTTAACATCCTTGGCCGACGCAAAGGTTTTGGTCTGTACCACAGTTCCATCGGGTTTTAGCACGACTAAGCTGGGTAAACTCCGTATGCCAAAGCTTTTAAAGATGGCCTTGGTATTGTCTAGCACAGTGGGGATTTTTAATTGATGTTGTTCGAGGTATCCCGTCACGTCACTTTCATTCGCCCACACATCCAAAGAAACCGCCGCCCAGTGACCTAAATCATCGCGGCTGCTTGCTACTTTTCGCAGCGCTGTACAAGCTTCTGAAATTGCCGGCTTACTATCGGCTAAATACCATTCACACCATGGCGAGTTAAACCAAACATAGGTGTTCTTATTCCCTTTCGCTGGCAGGTTTATCGTTTGCCCCTGTACCGATGTAAGCAACAAAGATTTTTCCAAGTGCCCATCTTTTACCACAATATCAATGGTTTTTTCTGGTGTAGGTTGTGATTGGGTAATTAGTTTAGGTGTGTAGCGATTATTAGCGACGCGATCCAACACCGATAAAAATTGTGCATCATCTTTGTGGCCCAGCCAAACAACGTGACCGTTCTGGTCGATCAACACATGTTGTGGCGTTACGGTTAACTCCAGTGCATCAGCTAAGGTGCCATCATCCCGCACCATGGGCATGGTCAGCTCTATGGTTTTTAAGTAAGCTTTTACATCGTCTATATCATCATTAATGCCCGTGTTTACGGCTATTACGGCCATTTTATCGCCATACTCTTTTGAAATTTTTTCAAAGTGCGGCATTTGCGCGCGGCAGGTGCCGCACCAAGTTGCCCAAAATTTTAAGTAAATGGGGCGCTTACCTAAGTGTTGACTTAGCGCTAGAGCTTGGCCGTTAATTCCTTCCAATGTAATAGGTGCAAGGGGTTTGCCTATAATGCCGGTGCCTGCAACATGGGCTCGGCGCTCTGCCTCGGCAGCCCAATCGAACTCCTCTTCAGCATAGCCAGGAGAGCTAATAAGGGTTGCGGCAATTAATAATGCGCTAACGGTATTGGCAAAATGTACGGCTAATTTAGTCATAACCAACTCTTTAAGATTGAAAATAATGTGGCTAGCGATTCTAATGAGCCTTATGCCCCATTAACAGAGCCAAAAATTAACATTTTTACTAGACCATGACTTCGACAGTAACGTTTTTTGACCACCGCGCTGACTTTGCTACCGGAACGCCTCGCTATCGACAAATATACACACGCATTAAAAACGCCATTTACGACGGCGTGCTGAAGGCAGATGATCGCTTACCCTCGGCCCGCGCGCTAGCAAAAGAGTGGGGTGTTGCACGGGGAACGGCAGAGGAAGCTTATCAGCTGCTAAAGGACGAAGGTTATGTTCTTGCTAAAGGCCCGCTAGGTTGCTTTATTCACCCACACGTTAAACCGCGAGACCCTGCTGCCAATAAACCCTTACCTTTGCTCAGTAGTGACCAAAAAGCGAACCGGGACCAGGCTGAATTATTGCCTTTTCAGATGGGGTTGCCAGCGTTAGATGCGTTTCCTAGAGGGCCTTGGCAACGGATGACGCAACGATTATTGCGTGAAATGTTACAGGCCGCATATCGCAACGCACCGCGCACAGGGCTTACAGAATTAAAGGCGAGCATTGCTCAGTATTTATCCGTGTCTAGAGGGTTTGATTGCTTACCCGACCAAGTAATTATTACGGGAGGATACCGCCATACACTATCGCTAGTCGCACAAGCATTGGGTGGTGAAGGTAAAGCATGGGTAGAAGACCCAGGTTATCCGCCAACACGGCAGTTATTACAAGCTTTGGGCTTTACCCCTGTGGCCATTCCTGTGGACGAGCAAGGCATGGATATTGACGCCGCCTATAGGCAAGCCGGCGATGCCAAAATGGCGGTAGTCACACCTGCGCACCAAAGCCCGCTGTGTTGCACGTTATCGCTTAAGCGCAGGCAAGCTTTATTGGCTTGGGCACGTGAAGCAAATGCATTTGTCGTGGAGGACGACTACGACGGTGAATACCGAATGGCCAGCAGGCCCTTGCCAGCACTTAAGCACCTTGATCAAGACGACCGCGTTTTATACATGGGCACATTTAGTAAAGTTTTAATTCCAAGTTTGCGACTTGCTTATTTGGTCGTCCCACGTGCGCAAATTACGCATTTTAACCGTGTTTTTTTAAGTCTATACGATAGCCAACCTACGCTTGCACAAAAACAAGTGGCCGAATTTATGGCCGAAGGGCGTTTTGCTCGACATATTGAAGCTACGCGCAGGCTCTACAAACAGCGCCGTGAACAAACAGTTAGTGGCTTGCTGGCTGTATTGGGAGATTATTTGACCATCGACCCCCAGCCCGGCGGTATGCATATTATCGCGCGCCCAAGATTTATTGGCCAAGCAAGTATTGATGATTGCAAGTTAGCCCAGCGATGTATTAAAAATGGTCTTTATGCGAATGCGCTGTCTACTTGGTATACGGCACAACCACAGCAAGGGCTGTTGATGAGTTATACCAATATATCGTCCCCTGAGGCGTTAGAAGAATATGCGAATATTCTTAAAACTAAAGTATTTGGCGCACACTAACAGCAGCCATATCGCCGGTAATAATAGGGAACTCTTGTACTAATTTACTCTCGATACTAAAGCTATGTAGGCAAACACAGGTGAGGAATAAAAGATGAGAAATATCAACACATTTGCAGCATTAAAAACAGCTATAGCCATTGGTGATGTGCAGTCAGTGAAAGATTTATTACTCAACGAATCTATTGTAGAGCTAGAAAAGTCTTACCTTATTGACCTAGCCGAATTAAACGGCAACGCGGATATTATAGCGCTACTCAAAGCCATTCCTGTCGAGAAGTAGCTCGATAATATAAATTCTAGAAAATTTAGGCGCTCAGCGTTTGCTCTGATAGGTTTTAGCCTGCCATTACAGGCGCAACAGCCATACAAAGTGCTCACGTTATTTATTTGCATGATACAATTCGGCGTTGATTCTCTCCACCAAAGAGCATGTCGATAAAAATCCAAATATTTATAAAAGGACTTCCTATGAAAAAATTACTCATACTATTAGCACTACTGACTTGGACACTTCCTTTATTGGCGGCCAACGAACCATTACCAACAGCCCATAAAAGTAATAGCGCACTGTCGCCTACAGATGTTGTTGCTAAGTATTACGAGGAAATTGAAAAAGGCAACATCTACAGTCTTGGCAAGTTTTATAGTGGTCATGCAAAGTCAGAATTTCGAACGCTTGCTGATAAAATTTTGGAGATCAATGAGGTAGAGCGTGACCCATTAGTC
Source organism: Marinagarivorans cellulosilyticus (assembly GCF_021655555.1). Classification (NCBI taxonomy): domain Bacteria; kingdom Pseudomonadati; phylum Pseudomonadota; class Gammaproteobacteria; order Cellvibrionales; family Cellvibrionaceae; genus Marinagarivorans; species Marinagarivorans cellulosilyticus. The sequence continues at coordinate 5,162,478 of NZ_AP023086.1, forward strand.
AAGGAATTTTTTGGCGCAGGACGTAAACCGTATCACCTCAAGCTAATGAGCGATGAAGAAGTGCTATCAGCCATCCTCGAATATTTCATCAATGTAAAGCAGTCCTTACCTGACACAAGCACTGGCAAAACCGAAGTTATGGGGCATATCTTTTACGGAGATAATATGGCCTATGTACTTACAAAAACCGTTATAGTAATGGGTGATAGTTCGCTCGACTCCCTTGAGGTCATGCCGATAAAATTAATCGGCAATGAGTGGCAATTAGAATTACGCCATGATTTAAAATCCTTTTCTGCAGTATTCGATAAAATCATTGCTGAAGGTTTGAATTAGCCATCACAATCTAACGATTTCCGAACAAAAAAATTTACAGGGCATCTAGAACTAATTTACTCTAAGCGTAATACCCTCCTACGAAAATCTCCAAACTGTAGGTGTCACGATTGGGTAATAATATAATTTTCTTTCGAAAAATAGATGGTTTCACGTGGGGTGATGCCTATTAGACATCAAATATAAATCCACTAACATAGTGGGGGTGTGTCATCGCTACAACGAAGTGGTATCTAATAACTAAAAAAACGCGGAGCATGTACGACACATTGATTTTTTCTTCTGAACAATAAGTATGACATAAATCTCTTTAGGCTTTTAGCTAACACGACTTAAGCATAAACGACATGCACGGATGCATTAGTAATACGACGGAAGGATGCCATAGAATGGCCAACTGATACTGCTGAAACGTTTACGCCACTCATAAACGATGTCATCGACAAGATATTACTCAGCCTAACTTATAGGCTGCTTTTTAGTACTTTAAGGGTTAGCGAATTCCCTTTAAATAGCATTATCCACCGGCGAATAGCCGTTTTATCACTCCACTGTTCCGCTTTGCCAGTATCAATTATATGACAAGGTTGTAATACTTCAGGCATCCGGCCTTTCGGGTCTGCTAAAGTAGAACTAAAAAGATCCTGTCATTTTAGTGATTTGACATTACAGCGTACACTGCAATATCCAGTACAAAGATATCCCCAAGCCCTACTCATTTATCCGATATCCACTCGCGACGATGCTCATAGTTTTTACCGCTGTATTTGTCTTCACCCATCAGAAAGGATCTTTTAATACATCGGGAACACAAATGAAACCAACTTGGTTGATCTACAGGTATCAGCGTTCTGCGGGCTTGAACCATAAAAAACCCTTCAATCATTCGCTCCACCTTATAAGGGTATAACTGATGAGTGAAAGAATTGTCTTACCGATCATTTAATATTGAATGTTCTATATTTTTTACCAGCAACCTAAAAGCGTTAACCCTTCATTCAGGGAACAAATTCTTTGTCGTCACACAGCGTTTTACGCTCACCAAGATTAGTTATCTTCAACATCAACAGGGTCGCACGTGGCATAGGCGCGCGAGCTTTTCTCTGTAGAATTAAGTGATCCCTTGAGCGCCTAATCCCTCCCTAATCTGCGATAAGTTTACTTACATAAAATGGCGATTCACTATGCCAGATGTATAGTGGATTTTCATTCTCGTTAGTATTGAGTCACTGCATGCGTGACGAACAACCTCATTAAAAAATCGAAAATATTTAACATGCATGTCATTTGATTGTCACGGAAAATCCCTGAATGGACTGAATACAGATTTTGCATGGGTGCAGGGAGCACCTTATTAGATATTGTCTCGCCACATGGAAGTGGCTGATTAGAATAACGCAGGAGCAGAATGTCGAGGGACGAAAACTTATAAGCCACTATCGCGGAAAAAGTGCATTTTTAGAGATGCCCCAAATGCAATATTAAGCGTTTAATCTGCGTTTGGATTTTGATTTAAACCTAATTCCTTTTGTTTTTTCTTCGTTAAACCTAAAGAAACTATTCGGTGCGAATCGATTAAACATTGCTTAAGGGCGTTGTCAACAATATTGGGGAGGCCATCCTTTTGTATCCACTTCATACCGCGCGAAGCAAGGTATGGCGCAGGCCTATAACCGGGTTCATCCGATAGTATATGAAAATTTAAGTCTGATGTTTTAAAGGAATAAGCCGGCATGTTTTCTTTATTCCGGCTGCCAACGGCAAATACTTTACCGCCCACTTTCCAAACATGCGCCCCACCCCATTGAACAACATGTGTTGTTGCAGGTAGTGCGCGGCAAAAATCGTTATAGGCATCGTAATCCATGAGAGTCCTTTACGTGTATTAGTCTTCGCTACCTTCTTTAATATCGGAGACAACTTCTTTTGTCGTTTCGCCAATCGATTTGGCGGCATCGCGGGAGGCATGCCCTACTGCTGTGGTAACGTCTTTGGTGGTGTGGCCAATGGTTTTGCCGGCATCTTTAAACTCGGCACACGCGGTTAAAAAACTGACCAAAACCAAGGCTGCTATAAGTGATATATGTTGAGTTTTCATAATGACTCTTATGTTATTTGCACATTTATTAACACGCTAAACGCAAAAGCGCCGAATGATACCTTCAAGCACTTTTACAGCCGGTGCTATTTCGCTAAGTGCGATAAATTCGTTAGCTTGATGTGCTTGGTCGATGGAGCCTGGCCCCATTACGACTGTTTGCATACCTAGCGATTGTAAATAAGGCGCCTCGGTGGCGAAGGCCACGGCTTTGGGCTCGAATTGTGTTAGCTGGCTAACGGTTTGTATTAACTCACTTTCTGCCGGCTGCTCGAACGCGGGAACACCCGCAAACAGTGTGCTAAAAATAATATCGGTACCGTGCTGTTCGGCTACAGGTTGTAAGCGTTGTTCAAATTCGGCGCGCAGCTCGTCGATATTCATACCCGGCAGCATGCGTAAATCAAAATGTAATTCGCAGGCACTGCAAATGCGGTTTGGGCTATCGCCACCGTGAATGCAACCTAAATTTAATGTGGGCACAGTAACTTCAAAATGTGAGTTTTGGTATTTTTGTTGTAGCTCGTGCCGGTAACGTAAAAGCTCCCCCATAACTGAATGCATGCTTTCCATGGCATTCACCCCCAGTGCCGGGTTCGATGAGTGCCCTGCTTTGCCTTGAATTTTAATGGCTTCCATTAAAATGCCCTTGTGCATATTCACAGGTCGCATTTCGGTGGGTTCGCCAATAATCGCGTAGCGTGCTTTGGGCATCAATTGCTCGGCCAACGCGCGGGCGCCGCTCATGCTGGATTCTTCATCGGCGGTGGCAATAATAATGACAGGCTCGTTAAACTCGGTATTTTCGAAGGCTTGTAGCGCGGCCCACACGGCGGGAAAAAAGCCTTTCATATCGGTGGCGCCAAGCCCGTATAGGCGCTCGTTTTTTTCTGTGAGTTTAAATGGGTCTTGTTGCCAGCGCTCGGCGTTATAGGGCACCGTATCGGTATGGCCAGCGAACACAACGCCGCCATCGCCTTGGCCCCTTACTGCAATCAGGTTGTATTTACCGGGGTGGTCTTTTACAGGCTCTATGCGGCAATCAAAACCTAAGGGTTCGAACCAGCTGGCAAGAGTATCCACCACGGCTTTATTGGACATATCCAAGTTAGGGCTAGCGCAACTAACTGATGGCAGGGCAACCAATTCACTGAGCTGCTGAATATAGCGCTTAATATGCATGATCAACCTCAATTGCCCACTTGCCCACAATCACGGTTTGCGCTTGACCGCCAATCAGTACCCTATCGTTGCAAAGCTCTAAACGAATGTGGCCGCCGCGTGCCGATAACTGCTGGGCGCCTAGGGTCGTGCGTTGCAGTTTTTTGCTCCAATACGGCATTAAACTGGTATAGGCCGAGCCTGTCACTGGGTCTTCGGGTATGCCCAATTTGGGGGCGAAAACTCGGCAAACAAAATCACACGCATCACCCGGGGCCGTTAAGTAATGAATGCGCGCGGGCAATGCTTCAATTGCAGAATAATTAGGCTGAAAATCTCTGATGGCCTGTTCGTTTTCGCATTCAATAAGGGCGGCAAGGTCGTTATACAAAACCGTAGCTTGAGGTAAAGCGAATGCCCGTCGGTAACGATCGGCATCTTCACTGTTTTGCAGTTGCCGCACGGGAAAGTCGAGCGTTAACTGAGGTTTGCGGGAAACAAATAAAGTACCACTGGCCGATTCAAACGCAAGGCGCTCGTTGCGCATACCAAAGTGCTCGATCAGTACATGTGCTGCGGCTAAAGTAGCATGGCCGCACAGGTCGATTTCTACTGTGGGGGTAAACCAGCGAATGGTAAATTCCCCTGGCCCCGTTTCAACGACAAACGCTGTTTCGGCTAAATTGTGCTGTGCGGCCATGGTTTGCATGGTGCTTTCAGCTAACCATTCATCCAGTACACACACCGCGGCAGGGTTGCCCGAATGGGGTGTTTGTGTGGTAAAAGCATTCACAAAATAAACGGTCTGCATTGCAGGGTTCACCTAAGTGTATTGAGGTTTAAAAACAAAAAGTCGCCATGTCAGTAAGACTGCAGCGATAGCCAAACCTGCAGTTAGGGCAACCCAATAACCCGCAGCGCCCATCGCAGGAACAACGTAGTCGGTATACGCCAAAACATAACCCAAGGGCAAGCACACAGCCCAAAAAGCCAGCACAATAATTAACATCGGCAAGGTTGTGTCTTTATACCCGCGCAAAGCGTTTACTGCCACAACTTGGATAACATCCACAATTTGAAAAATAGCGGCCAGCATAAATAGCTGGGTGGCAACGGTAATAACGGCAGGCTCTTGCGTGTAAACATGGGCAATAATACTGCGACCCCAAAACAGAATGGGCGCATTGATGCAGGCTATCATCAAGGCTAACGCAATCGAAGAGTAAGCCACTAAGCGCGCCTGAGCGTGAGACTGTTCGCCCACTAAATAGCTAACGCGCAGCAGTACTGCCATACCTAAGCTTAATGGCACCATAAAGGCAATGGATGTGGCATTAAGCACGATTTGATGCCCGGCCACCGTTTGCGCCCCCAATGGCGCAAGGAAAAGCGCAATCGCGCAAAACATACTGACTTCGACAAACAAGGTAATGCCAATGGGGATGCCCAAGCGCAAAATAGACATTATGAGTGCGGCATTAGGTAGGCTTACATGCTTAAAAAGCCGGTACCCTCGAAACTGTTTGCCCCACGCTAAATAACCTAGCATAGCCACAAGTGCGCACATATTCGCGCCGGTGGTGGCCCAGCCACAGCCAATGCCACCCATAGCCGGTAGGCCAAGCTTGCCGTAAATAAGCACATAGTTCAGCGGGATATTACAAGCGGTACCAAACAGCGAAAAAGCCATAAAAATCCACGTGTGACCCATACCATCGGTAAAACCGCGCAGTGCCGTTAGTAGCAGTAACGCCGGTACCCCCCAGACAAATGCTTGTAGGTAGCCGGCCACAATGGCGCCTGTTTTGGCGTCGGTATTAAATAGGTCGACCACCGGCATGGCGTTCCACAGTAACGCCATCATGGCGACGCTGCCAACTAAGCCGATGTAAATGCCTTGCCAAGCAACTGGGTGAATTTGGCTATGCTGCTTGGCCCCCATGTGCTGGGAAATAATAGGCTGTAAAGCGCCGAGTAGGCCAACAAAAAAGAGCGATAGCGGCACCCAAAAGCTAACGCCAATACCCACCGCGGCAAGGTCGTAAGCGCTGGCATTGCCCGCCATAACAGTATCGACAAAGGCGTTGGCCATTTGGGCCAATTGTGCGACTAAAATGGGGGCACCTAAGCGCAATAATGTGCGCCACTCTTGAAAGGTGCGTTGCAATAGGGGCATATAAACGAAGGCCTTGGGACACGGTCGGGCAATATAGCGCGCTTTGGGAAGGCGTGCCTAGAATCTAGTGAAGGGGAGTATTTGTGTTAGTCGTCTGGCGGTAATTCGCTGAGCACTTGGCTGCTTTCGCCTTGCATCACCTTGAGGAGCTCTAACCGCGCTTGGTGATGCGGAATGCCCCGCGCTTCAAGGTAGCTCAGTACTTCGCCAAAGTTGGCGCGCCGGCGTGCGCCCTCGTCGGTAAGATCGCGGCGGTCGTTAAAAAAGTCTAGCAAGGTGGAGCCGCATACGCAGTTGCGAAACAACTCGACCATAGAATCGCCATCGTCCCCAGTCGCCTCCTTTAACCCACTATGGCCTTGCATAGCTTTGGTTTCGGCGATAAAGCTGTCTACATCGGGGTAGCAGCGACCGCAATTATTACAGCGCTTTGGAAACGAGGATTTTGCCAGCGCTGTTAGGCCAGCAAACAAGGTAGGGTCGTGAATAGTGCTTTGTGCGTTCATGGCGGCCTCCATCAATATTCATTGATCCGCTCTTAAACTGTAGCCTACATCTGCGTTGTGCGTTATAGAAAACAGTAATGAGCCTTAGCCTTTTAACCGAATAAGCGCTTAGCCGTTGGGGTGGGGTTGCGATGCGAAAACAACTTAAATACGTAATTAGGTACATGCCATTCGCTGGCAGTGCCAATAGGGAAGAAGGCCACACTGCCCTTTACCAAGCGCTCGGTTTTATCGCCAACCGTCACAATCACTTCGCCCTCTAGAATGTGAACAACTTCGTCGCACTTGAAATACCACATAAACCGCCCTTGGGTACAATCCCATAGCCCCGTCATAAAGCCACCATCGCCAGAAAGGCACAGTGTTTTAGCGCGCATTTGCGGGTCGCCCTCCAGCACATTGGCGGGGTGAAAGGGCAAGCCTTCCATGCCTTCTTTGCTGGTGCTGTCGCCCATTTCAAATTGGCTGCGACGGCTAAAAATTAGAGCGTTAATTTTATGGTATGGCTTAGATAAAAAAGACAAAAGGGCCATGAGTTTCCTCAAAGTAGCGTGTATGGAAAAGCCTAATAGGGGGCGGCCAACATAAGGGAAATGGCTTAGCGCATCAATGGGGTTATCGATGTTATGCGCTGATGACTAGCCGAAGCGCCAAATAAGGGACAAGGTTAAATACCAAAAACAGCGCTTTGTAGGTGGCCAAGTAGCGGTATGCCTCTAGCCGGCACTGCTCTGGCGTTAAACCAAACAGCTTAGCTTGTAGCGATGCGACTGGGCCATTAAGGAAGATAAGTGCAACTGTAGACAGGCCGAGTACTGCTATGTTTATAACAGCGCTCCAACCTAAGATGTGCATAAACGCGTCAAGGGACATAGTGCGTAAACTCCAAATAATGAATGCCGCTACACTATACCCCATGACGGCTTTTAGTTTAAATAGGTACTCAAGAAGCGGTCCATGGCTTCGAACATTTTAATTTCGTTTGCTTCAATCGTCCGCCAATGCTCGCCTTTGGGGAGTTTGACTATCTCTGTCGATTTTCCTTTTTTCTTCAACCTTTTGTGCATTTTGGTTGAGTGTTCGGGGTCGACTACGCTATCGTCTTCGCCGTAAATAATTAACATTGGGTCATCAATTTTTTTGATTAGATGATAAGGCGATACTTTCGCTAGGCCCCACTCTGGATTAGTCAGCTCTTGGTTATATTCATTGTGCCAAAGCGTATCACGGTTGAAAAATTTCATATCTAAAACCCCATTAATACTGATACCACATTGGTAAAGCTCCGGCGTCGACGCCAACCCCATTCCTGCAGCATAACCACCAAAACTAGCGCCAACAATGCAGACCTTTTTAGGGTCAATAATTTCTTCTTTAACTAACCAGTTAACACCATCGGTAATATCATTCTGAATACCCAACCCCCACTGCTGATCACCCGCGCGTAAATGCTCAAACCCAAAGCCTTTCGAGCCTCGAAACTGCGGCTGAAAAACCGCATACCCTTTGCTGGCAAAGAATTGAACATAGTTATTGAAACCCCAGTAATCTCGCGCCCAAGGGCCGCCATGAGGGAAAATAATGGCCGGAAGTTTAGGTTTACCCTTGCCTTCGGCCGAGGCCGGTAACGATAAATAGGCCGGTATTTTTAGCCCATCACGTGCTTCATACTCAACTGCTTGCATTTTTGCCAGTGCCACACCCTCTAACTGGGGATAAGCTGCCGCCAGAAAGTCCATGCGCCTTTCTTTTAAATTTAACAAGAAATATTGAGGTGGAGAGGTATCGCTGTAAACTTCATAGATGGCTTTTTCTAAAGTCACATCGTCCACCCAAGATCGAAGTCTTACGCGCTTACCTTTAAACGTTTTTTCAAGAACGGCTTTTGTATTGTCCCTAATTTTATCAGCGTGCGGACCCAACCATTTACCAGTAACAATATCTAACTCGAATAAGTCCTCGTCATCTTGGTCATAATTATCATCTTCCAGTTCACCTGACGTAAGAATAAGAACGTTGTCTCTGGCGTAATCAAAACGCACAGGCTTTAAAGCACTTTTGTCCATAAACGACTTTTTTTCAAGCAGCTTAAATGATGCGTCTTCACTCGGCCTTGTATAGATGGCGACATCTGTACCAGCGCCAACACCAAATCTAAAAGCGACACGTAATTTACCCTGATTATCAGCCATAAAATAGGAGTATCCACTTCGGTTACGCTCTACGAGAGTTTTTTTACCGGTATAAATATTGACCTTATGTATTTGCGCTTTGTCAAATTTATCTTCTAGCAGATCCAAACTTAATAATACATGCTCAGGATCATCATCTAGTAAGCTAATTAAGCGTGGGTAGTTTAAGGTATAACCGTACTTATTGGCCTCCATATCGAAATAAACAGGGTTTAAACCACTGCGATCCACACTAAAAACACGGATAAAACTACGTTTAGGCACGGTAACTTTATAGGTCGGTTTCCTTAGAGTATAACCCTCAGCCGTCATGCGGATAGCCACTAACAATCGCTCATTATTCACCCAGCGAAACCACTGTAAGTGGGCGCCATTTAAGGGTAAAGCGCCTAACTTAATATCTGAATCCGCCGCTAAAGCTTTCGTTATTAATGCCGGCTTACCCTCGTACACCATTTCATAAGCAATGCTTTTACCATCAGGGGATAGCTGAAAGTAACTGGCTTGCGGGAGCTTGGCAAAATCGGCTGGCGAGGGTTTGATGGTTATAGAAGAGGAGGCCCAGCTATTGCTGGCGATAAGAGAAAGCGTAACGAGTAGAAACGACAGTATTTTCAAGCGTCATATCCTTATGTTTATGGGTGTATTGATTGAAACAAATGTTTAACGGAGACTATTTTAACTGTATTCGTATCTACTGAGCTAGTAACACTCTAAAAAGTTTCGCTTAGTCGAAAAATCCAAACAAAAAAGGGCCCGTAGGCCCTTAGTGTTTTGTTTACAAAATAAACATTAGTTAGATGTAGTTTGTGGGTATTGGTACTTCTCGCGTTGTACGTACTCCACCGCCCAGATAATGGGTTCTACATAGACGTTTTTGTCCTGCCCAAACATCATGGCATCTTTAATGTCTGCCATTGTAGCTAAGAAGCCTTGGCGATCACTTTCGATCTGGTCCTTCATGTAGGCATCTTCCTTGTACAACTCTTTAACCCTAGCAACGGTTTGTGGGTCGTTAATCCAACCATCTACACCGTAAGGGCCTTTGGGTAGGCGGTCGGGGGCTTTGTCTAACCATAAACGCAGGTCGTTACTGGCGCGGTTCATGCCGTCGGTGTGACAACCAATACACGAGCTACCCAAGTTAAGGCGTGGGTCAGAGCCGCGGAAAAATCCGCTGCCGCCAGGGTTGGAATAGGAATAGCCAGTGGCAGTACCGATATCGTCGCCGGCCTCTGTCAATATGCGTGGGTCGCGCACAATATTAGTGAAGGCGTCGAGTCGACGTTGGTTAAAGCCGCCCGTTAAGTAGTAACCTTGCAAACCGTTATCTAAGCTGTAAATAATCTCAGATGCTGCCTGCATGGCTCCGCCTTCACCGGTGTAATGCCGGCAGTTACCAAAGCCTTGCACTGCACCACTTTGATTATCACAACCCTGTGTACCACCACCGAGGAAGCCAAAGTTATCGCCAGTTCCTTCGCCAAATGTTTGGTTCAAGCTGGCAATAAAGGTGAAGTCGGTATTGTCGTCTTGTACAGATAACGATTTAACAAACTTTGGAATGGGGTTTGCCCACCATGGGAAGCGGATATCTTGGCCGGTAGGGTCGGCATACACATCAAAGATGTTGCGGTCGCGGCCGCTTGCAAGTTGCCCGGTAAAGATATCCCAAGTTTTCCAATACCAGCCCTTATTCGGGCGTTTGGCGCGCCAAGTTAAACGTGAGTCCACGGTAATGGCATCAAAGGTAATCATGTAATCGTAAGAGTCCATGCCTTTGCTGATATCCACTTCAAGATTGCGCTCCATTTCATCGGCGTAGAAGGGGTTGGTCATCATGGCGTTATAAACGTCTGGGCGGGTAACGGTGTAAATAAGTTGCGCCGTCTCTACCCATTCAAAGCCATTAATATCAACATATTCACCCGCTTGGTTTGTTCTTCGTGCGCCTTTAAAGCCATCGATGTACGGGTCGATATTGGCACCGTTTACGTTAGCGCCTTCTACGTTGCCGTGCAGAATACGCTCCCAAACAGCCCACGCGTGATCGTCGTCGCGCACGGTTTGGTTGGTAAAGTTGTATTTACGCTGCTGGATAGAGCTATCTACCACTTCGCCTTTGTAATTCACTTTTGGTGTGTTGGTAAAAGCAAGGTCGTCATCCGAGCCACCAAATAAGATCTCTTTAACGCCTTGGTTGTAACCCCAGTAATCACGAATATCAAAGCGATAAAGGATGCCCTTACCATTAACGTCTGTTGGGTTAACAATTTCAGGGGCCCAGCGCGCTACCGAGTTCAATGCTTTCGACAATCCAACCCTTACAATATCAAGCTCGTCGGCCGTTAAGCCTTCGTTGTGCAGCTCGTGCATAGAGGTATAGACGGTGTATTTGCGGTCATCTGCAGAAAGGGTGGCTTTATCCTCTGCGATCCATTGCTCCATTTCACTTTCGCTAATTCTGGTACCTGCTGGTACCCCGCGTGGCGTTTCTGGCAGCATGTGTTCTATTTTAGCTTTCCAGGCTTCTACAGCCGCTAGCATGTCACGGCCAGCACTGGCACAGCTTGCGCCAGAAGGGCATTGGTGCCTTTCGATTTCTAAACGAACAACAAACTTCGATTCGCGTGGGCTCTTGAAGTTAACGCGCGTTAAGGCGTATTCGTGTGCAAGGTTAACGTCATTATCCGAATGCATAGGGGCTTGATTACCGCCAAGCTCTGGGGCAATGGCCGAGTTATGGCAAGAGCCACAGCCAGAGTTTTTCAAGTGGGGGTACAGCGTCTCTTCAAATGCGGTGAGTGATACGGCTCTATCAAAACCTACGCTTTCGTCCAGCGCACCTGGCTCATAGTTAACACCGCCGCGCCCATTGGGCAGAACCTTGTAACCGAGCCCTGTGCCTACGCCGTTATCAGCTGATGAGCTAGTTCCCGAGGTTGGTGCAGAGCTTGTAGTAGGCGTGCCGCCGCTTCTAAACGACCACAAATAAGCGGCGGTGTCGTTTGCACAACTGGTTGTACACAGGCCTGGGCTAGTAGAAGGCATAGATTGGCTGATGTACGTCGCCAATTGCGCAGCTGTCGCACCGCGGTTCATAGTTATGGCGTTAAAGGGCACCAAACCGCCAAAGGTGCCATCACCATTATCGGTGTGGCAGCCCGAACACAGGCTGTCGCTCATTAACGATTGGCCATTCGCTACGCTGCCAATAGTGGCGGCTGCCGAGCTAGAGCTAACCACTGCACTCGAGACGCTCACAGGCACAGAGCTGGAGACAGCCTGACTTGATACAGCGGCTTCGCTGGAGCTTGAAGTTATTTCTGTTCCGGTACACGCGCTTAGCGCTAAAGTCAGTAATGCGCCTGCGCTATAAAATAAGAGCTTTTGTTTATTCGCTGCAATCATCATTTTGTTGTCCCATCAGTTTGTCCCCTTTTTATTGCTGAGCAATAAAAGCGGTAAGTTTTTGTAGTTTTGAAAAACACAATTCAGAGCGTTTTTATGGCTTTGGAGAGTGAGCATGTGCAATCACACACGACGAAAGTAGCACGGTGTCAATGACCAAAAATGGCTTAGGATGTGAGTAAAAATTGAACGGCGTCAAAAAACGAATTGAATAAAAAAAACCGGTTACAAATGAATTTGCTTTGGGTTAAATAATTATCAATTTTTTAAATTATGACGGTTTTAGAGACAAGAAAAAATGGGATTTTTGTGTCATATGCACAAAATAATGACAGATATGGTAATAAAAGTGAAAACAATGACAGGGAAAGGGGAAATAAAAAAAGCGGGCTTAGCCCGCTTTCATGTTACTTTTTCTTGAGGGCTTGCTCGAATAAAGCTGCCATAGTGCCTTGCTGAACGTTGTCTTTAAAGTTGCTGTTTTGCCGGCCACTACGCTGTGCTTTATTGGCGTTATTGCGGTTGTTATTTTGACTATTTCCCCCGCCGCTGGTTTTTTCACCGGGGGTGTCATCAAGTCGCATACTTAATGCAATACGCTTGCGCTGCACATCCACTTCCATCACTTTCACTTTGACGATATCACCGGCTTTTACAACGGAGTGTGGGTCTTTTACAAAGGTGTGGCTTAACGCAGAAATATGCACCAAACCATCTTGGTGAACGCCCACATCAACAAAAGCACCAAAATTCGTCACATTGGTAACGGTACCCTCTAGCGTCATACCTAGCTCTAGGTCGCTTAGCTTTTCGATGCCGTCTTTCAATTGCGCCGTTTTAAATTCGGGGCGTGGGTCACGGCCGGGTTTGTCGAGCTCCTTAATAATATCGGTAACCGTGGGTAAACCGAATTTATCGGAGATGTAGTCGCTAGGCTTTAAATTGCGCACAAAGCTGCTGTCGCCAACCAAGCCTTTGATATCGCGGCTGTTGGTTTTTGCAATATGCTCCACCACTTCATACGACTCGGGGTGCACCGCCGAGGCATCCAGTGGGTTTTCGCCACCGGCTATACGTAAAAAACCTGCTGCTTGTTCAAAGGCTTTTGGCCCTAAGCGGGACACTTTTAATAGCTGCTTGCGGTTTTTAAGAGGGCCGTTTTCGTTGCGAAATTCAATAATATTATTGGCAATGGTCGAGTTTAACCCCGCCACGCGCGCCAATAGTGGGGCCGATGCCGTGTTAACTTCCACCCCCACGCCGTTTACACAATCTTCCACCACGGCATCCAGCGATTTAGCCAAACGGGTTTGCGAGACATCGTGCTGGTATTGGCCTACACCAATGGATTTAGGGTCGATTTTTACTAACTCGGCGAGTGGATCTTGCAAACGGCGAGCAATAGAAATAGCACCACGAATCGTCACATCTAAATCGGGGAATTCCTTAGCGGCAAATTCACTGGCCGAATAAATAGACGCGCCAGACTCGTTCACAATCACTTTTTGGATGTTGAATTCGGGGTGCTGCTTTAAGAAGTCGCCCACGAATTTATCGGTTTCGCGGCTGGCTGTGCCATTACCAATAGCAATCAAATTGACGTTATGCTTTTGGCACATTTTTAACAGCACAGCTTCCGCTTCGGCAATGCGTTTTTGCGGCGGAGTGGGGAATATTGCACCGTGGTCCAGCACGCGGCCTGTTGGGTCGACTACTGCCATTTTTACACCGGTACGCAAGCCTGGATCTAAGCCGATGGTGGCTTTCTGGCCGGCTGGCGCAGCGAGTAGTAAGTCTTTTAAATTACGGGCAAAAACATCAATAGCCCCTTGCTCGGCGCGCTCGCGCAAATCACCCAGCAAATCGGTTTCTAAGTGGGTAAGAATTTTAACTCGCCAGCTCCAGCGCACAACTTCCGCTAACCACTTATCGGCAGGGCGCTCTTTGTTTTCTATATTGTTGTGCTTGGCGATCATCACTTCGCAAGGGTGCATTTGCCCTGGCTCTAGGTCGGTCTCCAGCGTGAAAGTCATATTCAGTATGCCTTCGTTGCGACCGCGAAACATCGCCAAAGCGCGGTGGCTTGGCATGGTGCTAAAGGCTTCTTTGTGCTCGAAATAATCGCGAAACTTCTCGCCTTCGGCCTCTTTACCGGCTACAACGCCCGCCGCTAGGTAGCCTTCGCTACGCATAAACGTACGTGTTTTTTCAAGCAGCTTGGCGTCTTCACTGAACTGCTCCATCAAAATTTGCTTGGCGCCATCGAGCGCATCTTTGCTGGACTCTATCTTGTGCTCGTTATTGAGGAACTGCGCTGCGAGTGCTTCTGGCTCTAGGTTTGGGTCGGCAAGTAACTGCTCTGCCAGCGGCGCTAGGCCAGCTTCGCGCGCTATTTGGGCTTTGGTGCGGCGCTTGGGTTTATAGGGCAGGTATAAATCTTCGAGGGTTGTTTTAGTATCGGCCCCGCGAATGGCGCGCTCTAGCTCTGGTGTGAGCTTTTCTTGCTCCGAAATCGATTTAAGAATGGTTTCGCGGCGATCTTCCATTTCGCGCAAGTAGGTTAAGCGTTCTTCTAGTGTACGCAGCTGGTTATCATCCAAGCCACCTGTCACTTCTTTACGGTAGCGCGAGATAAAAGGCACCGTTGCACCTTCGTCTAATAGCCCTACAGCGGCTTGTACTTGGTTAAGGCCGGCATTGAGTTCGTCGGCTATTTTGGCGTAGATGGTGTTAGTCATAGTGGCTCTTCGTGTGCTTTTTCGTGGCAGGCATTATGCGTAAACTGCCAGCCGGCAACAACTGCCGTTTTGGGTGCAGGATCAAGTTCGGAAGGGTTTTCGGGTAAGGAAGGAGGGGGTTGCATTTAGGCACATTAAAAAATCAGAGAGAGATTCAGAGAGAGACAGAGTGGAATGCCACTCGATGACCCCAACTATTGAAGCCCTATGCATCACGCGCCTCGCTTAAAATGGCATTACTTCCGAGACTAGAGCGTTTAGCTTGTGTGCTTAAAGCTTGGATCTCCGAGATGGGGGCTACCCTATCAGCACTGTCGTATGCAGCAGTTAACTGACCTCCGGCAAAGCCGGAGGCTTATTGGATGACGCCCTCGAAGGGCTCAAATTAAGCGCCCAAGGCGCTATACCTCGAGATTCAATTGATCCCGATGGATATCATTTTTCTCTTGGTTTCTTATGTATTCCCGCACCATCATTTCATCAAGACCTACCGTCGACACATAATAGCCTCTAGCCCAAAATGCCTCTCCATTAAAGTTACGCTGCTTACCCTTAAAGCGCCTCGCTATTGAAATTGCGCTTTTTCCTTTTATAAAACCAACGGCACTTGATACTGACATTTTCGGCGGAATACTCAAGCACATGTGGACATGGTCAGGCATCACATGACCCTCCTCGATAACCACACCCTTCTGGCGCGCCAATTCATGAAAAATATCTCCCAAGTGGTGTCGTAACGATCCAAATAACAGCTTGCGTCTCTTCTTCGGAATAAACACCACATGGTACTTACAATCCCATCTCGTATGGGCCAAACTCTTCGGGTCTCGCATAGGTTTATCTCTTATCTTTTGGTCGAGATCAGAGACTACCTGTACCGCGGTATAGGTAGAACCTATGGGAGTCACCCCAGCAGAGCTGGGGGTTTACCTAATGATTAATTAAGCGCCGGCTAAATTATATTTTAAGTATGGGGCCAAACAGATTGCTGGGAGCGAGCGATAATAAAGCCGCTAAGGCCGTGAAGCTTTTGGGGGCGGCATCCTAGAGAACAGTAACCTATTGATTAAATAGATTTTTGTTATGACATCTCGGATGATTTCCCGACTACTTAGCGGGCAATATAATAACCGGCGGGCTTGTACTTTGTACTCAATAAAGTCGGATGAGTAGGTGAAATTATTCTCCCCTAAGCTCTGTAATATGCCAAAGTTCACCTGAAGCCCCCCATAAATAAAACACGCTTCCCCAGCTCTCTTCCTTAACATCACTGAACTTTATATTACTTCTGCAATTAGTATCATTGTTAGCCAAGTTTGATGCAGTAACGTAGGCCTCGTCTATATTTTTTACAATCAGCTGCAACATCAATTTTTTGGCAAACTCCTCGCTGAAAAAATTATTCTGGAGAAAAAAGGTGCACCCGTTTTTGGTGAGGATTCTCATCGCTTGCCCAGCAGCATCGGCTTCAAAGCCCAGCGCGATTTAAAATGCCTTTGATTTTTCGTAATCCCTACAGGGGATAAATGAACGAATTTCACTAACCTCCATAGTTTGCTCCCTTGTTATCTAACACCCTTCACGGGCAGTGCTATTGCGGTGGCTCTTTAGCTTGCCCGGAGTTTATCATTACCGGCAGGTTAAACATGGAAGTGAAGCTTACAGCACCAGAAAGGGGGCTGGGTACGTTAAGCCGATTTAAAAGTAAGCCTTCCCCGCTAAATATCCGGTTTCAGCGGCCACTTCGCCATCCTCAATAACAATGCAGTTTTCAGGCAAAAATCCCATATCTTTTGCTGCATGGATATAAATGCCGGGGTCGGGCTTCCAGATGCCGATGTAATTTAGAGTGACTGTCCCTGTAAGTTGAGTAGGCCGACGGGTACCTCGATTTTCTCAAGTTGCATTGCGTTGAGGTAGTGCACTGGACTAAGTGCGATGTAACTGCCAACAAGCACCATGACAAGTCCCGATACTAAAAGATAGCTTTTGCTCGAAAGGTTTTTCATGAGAGCCTCCTTAATTTAATAGTATGAATAACGCCTCTGCGCCGCATTGACTGAGCGCCAAGCGATAGCGTTAATGAGTGCCTAGCGATAACGTTAATAAGCGCCTAGCGATAAAGTCAGTAGGGCGCATGCCGCCATGCAGCTTGGGGTTCGTAGGTGGTTAAGCCGCGTCCAATGGTTTTGGTAGTAAGCCCAATACTTGGCCAGCGCGACCTCGTCTGCCTCACTCTGTTTTAATCGATTATTCAAGGGCACATTGCCAAAGGCGGTCACCAAGAACATCCCAACGATATAAACCAGCGCCGCAGTGACGACCCGTAGTGATTGACCGGTTTGCCAATCGGCAAAGGCCCAAACAATCAAGCCCAAAAACCAAAGCGTGGAGCCGAAAAAAATTGGCAAAAATAGGGTGTTAATAATCACATCATTAATTTTGTTCATCGCCTGCGCGCCTTGCACCGGCGGCAGTTCACCCAAGGATTTCATAATGACCACAGAAAACACGAAATAGACGCCGGCCATCAGGCCGGTCATCACTATCAATAACACCAACACGACTAGGCGACCTCTGTGCTGGTGCTGGTGGGCTGAGGCGCCCAAACACCGGTTTTTACTGTGGCCGCTATATACTCTTGAATGCTTCGAGCGGGTCGGCCCAACACAGCCTCTATGGTATTTGTGGTGTTCTCGTTGCGACCATCCAGCACGTTCACAAAAAGCTCATTGATCAACCAAGCGATATCCTCTGGTAAACCTTGAGCTTTAGCGCCCGCTAGATAGGCGTCAATTGGCGCCGTTTTAAAACCAATATCCCGACCGGTCGCTTTCGCGATGGCTTGCACGCAATGGTCAAACGACAGCAGCTCTGGCCCGGTGACCTCTAATAGCTGATTAGCAAGATCGCTGCGTGTGAGCGCCGCCACGGCGACCTCCGCAATATCGTCAACATCTATAAAAGGCTCTAGGGCTTTGGGTTGTGGCAGTACCAGCTCACCGGCAGCGATGCCATCTAGCATAAAGCTCTCGCTAAAGTTCTGCATAAACCAGCTGGCGCGCACTATATTCCACGTTAATCCGCTGTTCTGAACCACCGCCTCTGCGCGTTGTGCGCCGTCTTCTCCGCGACCAGAGAGCAACACAATGTGTTGTAGGCCCGCGGCTTTGGCTGTTGCCACAAAGTCGCGAATATCGGCTTCGGCTTGGGGCACGGCCAAGTCGGGGTAATAGGTCACGTAAGCGGTTTGTGCGCCTTGCAGCGCTTGCTGCCAGCCATTTTTGTCAGCCCAATCAAATGCATAATCCGATGAGCGCGAAAGCGCGCGGGTGTTGTAGCCGAGGGCAGAAAGTTGATTTAAAACACGTGCGCCGGTTTTACCGTTAGCACCGACTATGGCAATAGTTGAATTTGTCATGATTCACCTCAGTGGGTTAGTTAGCGGGTTGCGTAAAGTTCTTTAAGAGCGGGGAGCAGTGTAGTGGCAAAATAATTGATCTTTAATACTTATAACTCTATATTTCTTTGCTAAACGTCTAGTTTCGACATGGAGGCTCACAAATGCACGGCTCCCACCAAAGAGATATACCCGAACCCACCGATACGCTGGGCGAAACCCTGTATTCGCTTAGGCTGAATGGCATGGTGTATGCGAATTCGGATTTGAGCGCGCCCTGGGGTATCGAAATGCCACCACTGGAAGGCAAAATGATGTTTCACATCGTGACCCAAGGTGCATGCTGGCTGCGCTTTCCCGATCATGAAGACGTGTTACTCAAGCCTGGCGAGTTGGCATTAGTACCGAAAGGGGAAGGGCATTGCATTGCGTCGGATTTGGGCCTTAAGTGCGCGCCCTTTTTTGATATCCCCGTTACGCGTGTCTCTGAGCGTTTTGAATGGATGCGTTATGGCGGCGGTGGCGAACCCACCCAGCTTACGTGTGGGGTATTGAGTTTTGATCATGTTGCAGGCAAGAAACTCATCGATCAATTGCCGCCCGTTATCCATATGCAAAGTGACAACGGGCAGCTTCCCGGTGCTTTGCAACCACTTATTCAAATGATGGGCGAAGAAGCGTCTGCGCTGGGGGCTGGGGGTGAAACCCTAATTGCCCACCTCGCCGACATTATCGTGATCAAAGCCATGCGCTATTGGGTGGAGACCGCCCCCGAAGCGAGCTGCGGCTGGCTAGGGGCCCTTAAAGACCCCAAAATTGGCAAGGCACTGGCGGTAATGCACGCACACCCAGAATCCACCTGGACGGTGGAACGGCTCGCGGCCAAAGCAGGCATGTCGCGCTCGGGCTTCTCTGCCCGCTTTACCGAAGTGATCGGTACCTCTGCAAAACAATATCTTACCGAATGGCGAATGAACCTAGCGCGCATGAAAATCATGCAGTCACCAGTCTCCCTCATTGAGCTGGCCGAAGAGCTCGGCTACACCTCAGAGGCGGCTTTTTCTCGCGCTTATAAACGGGTATTTGGCGTACCGCCATTGCGGCAGAAGGCGAGGTAAAAGGCTAGCCGATGAGCTCAGGCCTTGTTTTTTGTCGAGTCGTAATGGGATTTAATGTCGGCGGGAATTTTTTGATTAAGTTGGAGTGTGTGTCCTTCTAAGCGGCACTTCTCCGCGTTACAGAATTGGCGGCATAAGGGGTAAGCAATGGGAATAGGTAGAAGAGCATTTTTACAGGCATTTGGCGCATCCATTGCGAGCCTTGGCAACCCGCTTCAGGCCGTTGTATTGTCAGATGACCTGTACATCAACAGAGCGCTAGGCATCGCCTTTCATAAACCCCCTGGCTGGCACTTTGCCTCCGTGCGCGAGTTCTCCGAGTTGAGGCATGAGCAGATCCTTAAAGATGACGAACTGTCTGAGCAGCTGAGAGATGCCGGAGAACCACTGGTCGTGATTTCAAAACTAGACCCTGCACAGCAAGCTTTAACCCCCGCCATTACCGTATGGGTTGAGCCGGCAGATCTAGGTGATGGTGAGGCCTTAATTGAATGCATTCCCTACATAGAGCGGACTTATCAGCGAGTGCTTAACCATTACCGAGTCATCGGCAAGCCAATTACACAGACGCAATCAAATTGCGAGTCCGTGCAATTCTTCGCGGAGTTTCTTTTTGAGCAAACAAGCATGAGTGCTATGGCCAGAAATCGATGCCTCGTCTCAATAAGAGAAACGCAAATGTTCACAATAAATATGTTCGACTATCCCACTCTGAACCAAAGCACTCAACAAGAGTACGACGGCTTTCTAAACTCGCTTTACTACGTATAACCAATAACCACGAGACACTTATTTCGTTTTAAGAAAATTTAAGGACAACCAAGCTTTGACGGGTCCAAAAGATATGCTACAAAAGCCATTTCACATATCATAGAGCTTTCACCTTCCTCTTCAGGCGGCTCGCCTACCATAACCCTTAGCCCATTTTCGATTGAATATCTGAGCAAAATCCAAGATGGCCTCACTATCGCTCGCGCAGTAACTAAAACAACGGTCAAAATTGCGAACTTGTTTTAAACACTTATCGGGGTTTATGCCGTACCGGCTGACCAACTGGGTCACCTCGGGTGGAATGGCACCGCGTTTATCTTCCCTTACAACACGCCCCGTCGCGTCGGCCAGCAAAATATAACTTCAGGGTACCAGCCTGAAGTTATGCTGCCTTTTTTTCATAAAAGTGCCGAATTTCAAAAAACACGATTAAGCCGAACCATAGTTTGCATATATGAGTGGCAAAATATTTTGAGGGGTGCCTGTCCTCGTTTTTTCTATGCAAACATAAAGCAACAACGTAATGTCGGTATTGATGTGGGAAAAACGTTTCTGGATATTCATAGTCTAGAGGTTCGCTACTGGCAAATCTATAATTCCGTCGAGGACATCAAAACGCTTATTAAAACGCTCAAGCGCTTCAATCTGACAACACGTAGTGGTAATTCTCATTAGGGCACGGCGGAGGAAAAACCTTCGACCTCGTAGGTGCCGGATATTTGTCAGCACCACCACTTTGCAAACATCAACATAAAAGACGTTAATCAGGGTTGGAATGGTACAAGACAAAATTATTTACCCTCACCGAGGCTAAGGGCGGCACGATTTTGTTGACAACAATTGGACGTCCACGTCTGTCCCTTTAATTTACCCGTCGATTCTCTTTATTGGGTAGTATGAGGTCGCTTGACAACTTTTGAGTTCATTAATTCGAGCTCCTCAATCATCTTTTTCCTCCATTCGACGCTCCCAGAACCATCGCAAATGCTAGTCATTTGAAAATCTCCGGCATCGATCGATTTGGAAAATATTAGATACTCTTCGCCCTCTTCAAAAAACATTTGGCAGTTGCTCCGGCCCTGTGGGATGTAGACTGTCCGAAGTTTTTCTTTAGCAATTTTTTCTTCAAATTCCTGCTGGGAATAAGGTACCTCAACGCCTCCAACAAACCGTTGCATCTTCGAGATTCCATCTGCGCTATGTTTGTACACCTTTTGGGGGCTAACTATTGCAATTTTATTCGCAAGTATGCAGTTGCCCGGCCCTCTGTGCTCTACAGTTGGATCTAATTGGCAGAGATTAATAACCGAAACCGCCTTGCCAACATACACATAGGTCGCTTGGTTTTGATAGGCCTCTGTAGATCCGATAGCACAACTACACGCCAGAACAGCATTTGAGGGTAGGTAAATCGCGAGTGCAAGATAGTATTTGTTTCGCGCGAGAGAGGCTACCAAAAATACAAAGCACCTAAATAATTTGGATATGTACATAAGCGAAAATCTCGAGTTAAAATTTTAATTGGCCGTTGCAGTCAGCAAATAATGACCGGAACAGGCACTCTCGACATAGCCAGTCTTGGCGTTATTGTGAACTTTGGGTCTATGCGCACAAACTTTCGTGAGGTAAGGAGAACCTAGTGCTTGTACTAGTTTTTACGTGTCGTTATTTTTTTGAGAGTGCCTGTCCTGCATTATTGGTAGGCGTGCCAGAAAAGTTAGAGTGTGTGCCCCGCCAGGTGTTAAGCCTGTTCTCCAAAAACTCTCCGCTCTACACTCTTTGACATCTCTGGTATAGCGCTTTCACAAAGGCCAAAAAATAGTGCCACCGCTGCCATGGTATCGATATTATTATCTAGGGAGGCTAAAATAATCTCGCTTCTTATTAGAATAACTGACGATACGCCAAGAATTGCTCCTGCTATTGGCCTAGTGGAGCCTTGTAGGATAACCGCAATCGTACTTGTATTTGGATCGCTCCACAGTTTCCGAGACCGAGCCATTACGGATAATGCGGAACCAGCGATACTACATAAAACCGCCCAATAAAATACTTCCGAATTCGGAGTTCCAAATTGCTCTAGAAGTAGCAAAGTGCTTATCATGCAAGCGATGGAAGCGACAAGGCCTGAAACGGAGTAAACTACAGGAGCGTTTCTGATATCGCGCAATGACTTCTGTATATCTCCGAAAGCATCATCAATCTTATTTGGGTCATTTGTATGAAAGGCCGAATATAGTGACTTTGCCGCATGGACATAGTAATGTCGCCTAAGATCTTGCGGAATGCTAACAGCTATATTACGCAAAATATTATCGAATATATTGACAGCGGGCATCATTTCAGCTGGAACAATTTTCCCGTTTTCAAAATATTGCCATCGAATATGCTTATCCTCGGTAAAGAAACAGCACGCAATATTTCCTTGGCCAAGTATTTCGGTAACAACTTGTCCAGTTTCACATTGGTCTCCAACTGAAAGCATGAATTCCTCTTTTACGGTTAACGCAGAGCACTCTGGCCGAGCGCGGCGAGGCCTAGGGCACGTAGTGGCTGATGTAGGACTGCACAGTTTGGATGTTTTTGATAAAAATGAGTTTGACGGCACTGGTTTTGAAACACTAGGCTCGTGTTCGTTGGCAGCGTACCCTCTGTAGTGAACGAAGGAAGAGGGAGATGTAGTATGCCTGCAAAAGTTTTGTGTTGTATTAAACCGAACACGGTGCTACTTCTCTTCTACTGCGCTTATTATTGTTGCTTAGTTGTGTAATGCTAGTTAGTGGAGCTGGTTTGCACTTACTCATATTCCAAACTCGTTGCTTATACTTCGTTTTGTGCAAGCGAAAGGTACAATGGTTTGAGGTGTTCGGGCATCTACTCGGATTCGTAACAAGGTGTTAATCTTAATCCCTGATAATATCCGCTAATCCAGCGCTAATCATTTGGGCCTATTTAAAGCTACGATGCTCGGACAGACTTTTCTGAACTACGGATCTGCTTGTTTGTCTTCAAAATGATCTGACCTACGCAGACTACAGAATATACTTATTTAGTTTTGGTGATATCTAAATCACCACTTCAGCATAATCAGTATCTGTAACTAGTAGTAATGCTTAGGCTATCCCAGCCAAATTGTTCATACCGTACCGGTATCGCAGTGCGTGGGGTATCCTGATTCGCTCTCGGAGTATCCTTGGTTATTTCGCTCGGAAGGTTGCAAGTAAATTGACAGCGAGCTACTGCGTAATTTGGGAGATCTTATTTCGGTTTAGCATTTAAAATAACTGTAACATTTCTTCAGGTTATTAAAAGTTAGGTTCGATTAAAAATCGTTTTTTGAACAGCAAGAAATATTCCATTCTTAGTTAGCTTTTTTGATCTATTCAGTAAAATGACGTGGATAGGGTAGGGTTAGTAACTCTGTGCATTACGATTAGGAATATTTCCCATAATTAGTGAAAAATAAATCGACCAAGCTGTTAATGCATGCGTTAATGTTGTGTTTCGCTCGGTGGGAAAACCATAAAACATGTTATATGGTGGTGCATGTAAACCAGATTGGCACTAGAGTCGTGCAGTCAGGTTTTGGGGTATAGGTTGGGCTTGAATTGCAGGTGTAGGTATCAGTAGGGCATGGAGGTTATGCTGCCTTATTGTTATAACACTGCCAAATTCCAGAAAATACGCCGACCCCTAGCCATGGTCTGCATATATGAGTGGCAAAATCTTTTGAGGGGTACCTGTCCTCGTTTTTCGCCTGTCTTTTTTATAACTCTGTGTGTTTTAATGGCTAGGTGCGGATTCCATTAGGGCACGGCGGAGGGAAAACCTTCGCCCCGCAGATGCCGGCTATATGTCAGTACTACCACTACTTTACAAACATCAACATAAAACACGTTGATCAGGGCTGGAATTAGACAAGACAAAACTAATTACCCTCACCGAGGCTGAGGGCAGCACGATTTTGTTGACACAATTAGGTGTCTATATGTGTCCCTCTAGGTGTTGTTATTGCATAGTAAAGGTTATTTCACATATAGATAATAAGTGGTCTAAATCTATCGCTTAAACTATGGTTTGCCATTCAAAAAAAACTGACCTACAATTCTCGCCATCCTAAGCATAAAATTTCATAATGCACACTTCAGGAGAGTACGTATGCCATATACATGGAAAAACAATATTGCTTGTACAGCAGTTTACAAAATAATGGAACGTGACGATCGTATGAATCAATTTGAGGCGATTGTTATTCCATTTGACGATGCTAAATCACTTAAAATTAGCGACCTTCCATTCTTTCCAAGTGCCTCGAGCGCAGACGTAGCAGAACGTGCTGCCAAGCAATTCGGCGCAACCTTTTTTAAGTTTGTAGCTCAAGATTATGTGGTTTATGCGGAAACTTCCACAGAGAGGGTTAGAGATATGTTCAACGCTATAGTCAATGTACTCATGAACCCAAACAAGACACTGCTCGATTTAGCGGAGATAGTTGATAGCAAACTTATATTTTCTGACGAGCGAGATGAGGGATAATCATTATGATTGTTAAAAGCCTCATAGGACTCTCCCTGACCTCAGGTCTATTCTGTTTGCCGGCCGTAGCAGATGATGTCCCATCTAATGCAGATAGCGATGCCCTCACGACTGACGAAGCTGCACCTGATAATCCAAATGGTGTCGATAGCAGAACTCACTCCGAAAAATGGAAAGAAGGGTATACGATCAGCCCAGTAATGCTAGACAGTGAAAACAGCAGCGGCTCTTCGCTCGGCCTTAAATATGACTTTTCTCGGACTTACAAGTTTGATGGCTCAGATGCCACTGTGGGCGACGACCAAATTACGCCACGGCAAATTGATGAAGCTATATATGGCCCCTATTGGTTTACCAAGTATAGGGTTAATGGAGTTTGGACTCCAGATGAGATCGAGAATCCGCTCGCAACATCCAACGCAAAATTAAAAGTCGGTTGGGGTAGATTTCAGAAGGGATATGAATTTGGCGCCAGTGGCATTGGTGGCTTCGAAGGAGATCAAGATTTTAGTAATCGCCAAAACCTATACGGGTTGGAGCTTTACTTATTTTCGAGCTTTTCCGAAAACGACAACGGGACATTCGCAGATATAAGCGTTAACTTCGAACAGATTGATGCGAGCGATGACAAGAATCGCGCAGTACTAACAGATGTAAGTGAATTTGACCGTCTTTCTGGGGAGTTTACATTTTCTTATAAGCTGGAGGGTAATTTCGCCTCTAAAACATCTATCACCTCAATGCAGTTTAATTATCGATATTTTGCCGAGCAAGACGCCCCTGATGCAATTGAGGCCACAGGGCTAGATACTTACAAACTTGCAACATATTTGATCAAGTTCGAGAAAGGACTTTATGTCGCCTATAGCACTGGAGCCCTACCATTCGATAAGATTGACGATAGAGTTTTTGAAGTAGGGTTTAGTCAAACTCTATTCAAGTAACCATGACACAAAGGGTTCCATTTCTGTTAAAGTGCCGTTCGAACGGTGGTGGCCTGCACTATTATGAATAGAGGTGAAAACTATATTCGTGGTGCCGATCTATCGACTAGTGCGTTGGCGGCGGCATTCATCACCTACCGTTTCACGCGGATGTGCCTAGTTGTTGATACGGCCGTGCGCCCTCCACTTCTAGCTTTTACCTTTCGAGCCTCAGATGTTTATTTTTATTCTTACCATCGAATTATTTCGAGTTAAACCAACTGGCACTTCCTCTCCATAGCTTACGACCTCAATGCTAGAAGAGGTGTATTTACTTCGATGAGAAGTCGGTCGCGGATTGCACTTGATCTTCGTTGTCCCATTGATGAATATTCAATCGCTGATAACCCTCTGTTACCGAAGCCCTCTAGACTGATTACGGGATAGTCATTATTTTTTAAAAAATTGCATAACCTCTTTATATTCACCGTACTAAATCGGGAGATGTCTGTTCCTCTTTCTTCGAACAATATTCCTATATCCCCATGCATCGAGATATCATCAATTGGCAAGGGAGAAGGTACGCGTGATTTCACTGATAAATAAGATTTTCTGTTGATAGTCACCAGTATTGAGATTACGCCTAGAGTAGCTAAGACTAATCCTAGAGATGCAGTTTGCATGGATATCTTAGACTCGTGTCCAGAAAGCTCTAGAGCGTATGACACCTGATTCAATTTCAGAAGGAATAGGGCTCCAACAAAAACTAGTAGAAATCCGAAGCAAAGGGTTGCCATTTTAATAACGGCAAAATCCATGGATCTAGCGTAGCTTAAAATCGAGGCATTCGTAGGGCCAGTATCGATCAAAACCTGAATAACTGAATTGTAGTTTGCCTATTGTATATATGTGTTAAATGCCAAGACGCTTATAGTTGAGAAAATAATGAAAACTATAATTAAAATAATAATTCCATCAACAAAGCTTATATTGTGAGGTGTGGTTTCCGGTCTGTTCATGGTTTTTCTTCAACTTAATGTGTGTGATAAGATGGGCACATCTATATTCTTAGCGATGCCTGTTCTAGGTTCTTTTGAAGCCCCCGGAGCCGTCCCACTATCAAAGGCCATTTCTCCCCTACCATAAAAAATATCCCCTGAGTATTAGCTTGTGGTTGCCCTGCCTTTTCTCCATGTCAGTGCCAAATTCTTGAAAAGAAGGCGAAGCCGAACCATGGTCTGCATATTTGAGTAAGTTTAGGGTGAGTGTCCCTTAATTTTTACTACTTTCAAAAACTAAGAGTATCAGCTATCAGTTTCAATAAATATACGCTTCGCCTAGGCCGCTCTCGTCACTCTCAATTATGCGTTAACGGAAAATAGCTCCTTCCATCAAATATAGCCTCTGCATATTCGAGTGGCAAAATCTTTTGAGGGGTGCTTATCCTCGCCTCCTCAATTACCAGAATTAACTAGCTTACAGCTTCACCTTTTTGGTGACTATTTCTCTTTCCGTGTCAAAGACGCACATTCGCTCTGCAAAATCTTTAAAAAGACTCCAATATTTATCTTCTCTGCTAACATCACGCCAGAATAGGTCTGACCTCCAGCAGGATATTGCGCAGTACCCAAACATATAGTATGCAGTTTGGGTATTGATTAATTTTGAGTTTTCTAGAACTGCAATTTCTTCAATAAAACCAAGATAGGTCTCTTTCTGATCTAGGGTAAGCGTATCAATACTGTTCCCTCCTTCGTCGGAAAGGGACGCATACACGGCATTAAAATCCGGATCAGAAAATATCCGATCTCTCATATGTAAAAAATAATCAGCTCTCTTTAGTTTACCTTGAATAATATACTCTCTAATTGCGAAAAATAGTGCGACCATACTTATTAATACTGCTGCTATTGTGGCTAGATCTGCACCATTTGACAATAATATTGATATTAGCTCACGCGATTCATTGCTCATGTATCTAGTTTCCTGTCTAACACAGTCATGAAGAAGTTTTTATTGAATATCTGCCAAAATGCGTTGGTATGAGTGCCAGTAAGGAGCTTGTTCACCGTGATTACGTTTTTTGGTTTTCGATATCAATGAGTCCATTAAGGTCCACCGCTCCTGCCATCGCGGTATTAGTGAGTCACTTCGCGTCAAATCTCTTTAGTAAGCAGGTAATTAACAAAGCAGTAAAATCTAAAAATCTTCAAGCAAAGCCACTCCTGCTGGGATAAAACATAACTTCAGGGCATCAGCTAGAGGTTATGTCGCCTTATTGTTATAACACAGCCAAATTCCAGAAAATACGCCGAACCCTAACCATGGTCTGGATACCTGAGTGGCAAAATCGTTTGAGGGGTGCCTGTCGCGCATAATGCCGGTCATACATTTGCATCGTCAACTTCTCCTAGTATGTCTTCAATAGTCGCAACTGGCGTTATATTACGAATTCTGTTTTGTGCCATTTCTAGATCATAGATTGGTGCCTCTCGAACACCAATTCGCCGACCCTCATTATCGGTTTTCCAAAACTCTACATGTACGACATTCCTCAATCTTGGTTCCATAAATAGAGAAAAATCGAGTGTGTAAGCTTCAAACCGTCCTTTTCTTCCTGAAGCAGCTGAAGTATCTGGCTCTATAATGTGGATTAACTTAAAATCCATTAACTGCTGTATTAGCTCATGGACAGCCGTGTATAACTGTGTTTGATCTCGGGAAAGAAGAAACGCGGTTTTTCGTTTTTCCTTTAGACAAAACGAAACAATATCCCTATATAACCTTTCTAAGGGAGAGGAATCGCTAACACCTTCTTCTTTAAGGTTGTTTAATTTTGTTCGATAAGAAAGTCTGCTAGCGCCTTTCCATATATATGTTGGAGTTAACCACTTTTCTTTTCCATCTGATAATGAAGAAGAAACTGCCTCTACAAAGATATTCAAAAAGTCTCTCGGTACACCTCCAGAAGCTAGAGATAGTGCATGGAATGCTCCAGGATTAAAAAGGGTTTCCTTCGGGTGATCTAGCCCCGCCTTATGCGCAACCGATTCAAGCATCCGGGATAAATACTCACTTGTTGAGTCGATATCTTCGAGAGTCCTATCTAGACTTATCTCTTCAATGTCTTGATGAAGCTCAACACCTATTGTATTCTCTTCGTTCCGTAAAATTGTAGTTCTATGGCGAACCGTACCAATCTTTATATAAAAATCTGTACCTCTTACAAGGCGATGCAAATAGTCAATTACATCTGGCTGACGGCCTCTGGGGATAAGGTAAAAATCATCGAGTAAAATATAAGCAGAGTCATATTTAGAATTGGCAAGTGAACTTATGAGAGCACCTTTGTAATCACTTAAATACCGTTCTAGGTGATCTAGCTTTTGCTCTTTGAATTCTCTTTGTTTTTCTTTTTTTTTCGTTTTTTTTCCGCCTAGTTTTACAGGTCCCTTCGAAAGTCCCACATTTCCTTCGGAGCTTGAACCATCAGTTTGCTTTATGCTGGATTCCTCAGCTTTAGATAATATTTCTCTTAAGTCGTCAATATTTTTTTGGATTTTATTCGGGCGCCTTATCAAGCGTCTCCACTTTATACCTGCATCAGGCATTTTCTCGAAAATACTGAGAAGTAAACGAACAAGGAGATCTGGGTAAGTAAGGCGTTTGAACTCATCGCCTTCAATATAAATGGGCAAAATTCCATTGCTGGCATCAGAGTTATTAAGAAAATGAACAAACAGACAAGATTTTCCTGAGCCGCGTCGCCCAAATACAATTTGATGTTGTTTAGAGCTGAATCTAGTTAAATGGCCTGAAATATCCACATAGTCGGGGTTATGGTTCGGCCTAATACGAAATGAATCTCTAATAAGATTTGTTAACTGTATTACTTCTGTATCAGATAGCACCAAACTCTCCTATTGTATAACGTCTAAGTCAGGTGCGCCCTAGGCGTAACCTGAATTTACTTGTTACACGCCTTTCTATGCTTGGTCCGAGGACCACTTTTAAGTTATTTTTCCCGATGCAATTTCTTCCAGTCTCTTCACTCGGTCGCCAAGAACTTGTCGTGGGTCCTTCTCGAAATTTTCTTTTTCTAAGATAACCTTCAAGTTCCGCGAATAAAATGAGCACTGAGAAGCATATATTTCATCCGACTTCATTATGAGGTCTTTGGTCCTTTCCACAGCGTCTTTGAGTGTGCCAAAAACTTCTTCTTTAGTTCCCTCAATGCGCCCCGTTGAAATCAAATTTCCGAGATAGTATGAGTCACTTTCTTTATTGTCTCTTTCTTGACTCAGATCGAAAAAACTATCGATAACAATAATAATTGAATTCTTGCTTACAGCTAGATTTTTATGGCTCTCTTTTCTGTAAGACTCTTCGATCTTTTTGCCAATGTCAGATAGCCGCGAGTCCGCTTTAAAAAGTTTTCTAAAAATTCCCAAAATTGACACCCTTTGAACTATTGATTTTCAACCGTCGATGTAATCGAAAAAATTTTCGGTTACATAACGGTATTCGCCTTGGTTAGAACCCCCTGTCATGTAACACCGCCAACACGCGGCGCGTCAGCGCTCGCCGTGTTTGGCATTGTTAGATGCTGTACTTGCTATAAACATTGAGTATTAGTATCTCGATATGAGAAGCCACTTTATGCTCACCAATCTTTAATGAGTTGGGGTGGCCGCAAGAGTTCCTGAGCTTTAAGCATTGCTCTAATTCGTCTTTGACATTTTTGCCAATAATGGAAAGCGAAGCCAAGACTTGTAGAAAATCATACTCTTTCATCTTGGTTAAACCATCTGAATTGGTAGCATTTTTCCATTTTGGGAGCCTATGGAGAGCCTCCGCATTAAATGAAACTATGTGATTATTCAATACCTCTGCATATAGCATTGATACTGCTCCCACCCATGACAAAACAACAGCTGAGCGCAGTAGGCCTGCTTCGAGCGCCGATATGGCTTCTTCAGCGAACTGCTTTACATGGTCATCATTTATCTGGCTAGCGTACTTGCGGAGAATCGGTTTAATATTCTGGGTTGGCGCAGAATCAATTGCGCCTAGCTCACCCAAATATTTTTTCCCTTTCTCTGTAATTGACCAACCGCCTGGAAGCTTCACGGCCAAACCGCTCAATGAAGAAAGAGTTTGAGAGACATTCCATTTCTTGGCCTCACGAAGGCCTCTCTTAACCGCAGCTTCTGTAATATCTTTAACTCTCATCTCACCCTCAGAACAGAATAGAACCAGTAAAACCTTATCTTTTCTACTTAATTCGGGGTTTGAAAGAAGGTTAGTTAAATCAATTTGCATTGAGAGTGCTTTCTATTTTTTTTTGTGTATTTGCATCTAAAGCATAAGTATCGGTTGCTGTTTCTAGTAGCTCATTTTGCTTTACTAGCGTTTTCAGTGAACCTGACAGATTCTTATTCATTGTAGCTTTGTAATAGTTGGTAGCCAATTTCATTTCGGCGAGTATGTTACTTCTAGAGTAGGTGGTAGCGCCTTTGACTAAAGCCAAATGGCCGCATGCGGCTAGAATCAAATCTCCGGCTTTTTTAGCGTTCAATTTTGCCGCGATCGTATTTGTTGTCATTTGCAGCTTTTGTTTTGATGTGTCAGCTGTAGCTTGAAGCTCTACAGATTCCTCTTCTTCATCGGAATCATCCGCTGGAGATAGTGAATATAAGAGCTCAACCAGCGCTGGTAGCTCATCCTTCATGTATTCTTCAGACCCTTCAAACTCAACCTCTACTGACCCTGCTTTTATTCTTACTTTACTCGTCATAATTTATTCCCTTGATTAGGTGAATTTGATGAATCAGGGCATCTAACATTTGATCCACGCTCACGGTCACATATAGGAATATGCCTACATATGGACCATTGTGCCTATAAATATACTTAAATGACTAAATGCAGCGATCTCCCAACATCAAGCTGTTGTCTACATTTAGGCATTTATCGGCGCAGCCTTCAACAACCCGATTTTTCAGTCCAATGCCAGTAATTGCCGCGTATAAATTAAAAATCTGGCTGCTTGTCTCTATCAAGAATCGTTTTTACACGCGATTGAAAGAGAGCGGGTGATGGCCAATTTCAAACTCATGCATACGTTAATCATGGTTTAGGTGTGACTAACTAACTTTTATTATTCTACCGCTCCATATCCAATAATTAAACCTTACCCCAACCATCCCCCCAGTCTACGCCCACAAGCTAACAGACGCCAAAAACTGGCAGCAAATAAACCCTATTGGCGTAAATTATCCTCTCAACTTAAGCAAGGAAAGAGTGGTTAACTGTCAAGCGCAGAGCAAGGCCTAGTGTGATCGCTCAATAAAGCATCGGGAGATGATAGTAAGGATATTGAGCATTGCATTCGCACCGGCTACATCAAGTAGCACACGTTCATTTTGTTTGCGGGTATTTGCAGAAATGTGAACTTACAGAACCCTTTGATCCGCCGAGCGTAATGTAGATTTGGGTGGTTGATTGGACATGGATGAGCAATCAAGGGATGAGGGCGCTGGACACGCCCCCAACCCGACGATCGAAATCTATGTGGAGTGAGGGTAGCCGAAGGCCGGTGATTGGGGCGCCCTTTACAGGCAAGTGCTCCTGCTTTACCTGTATAACCACCATCCGTGGAGGCCTCTTTTGGTTGCGTTTTCTTTTGGCGTAAAAGAAAATGAACTCGCCATCAGGCGAAACTTATTACTCCCCAGCCTTCAACCCCATCCGCTTAATCCTAGAAGCCAAGGTCGTAGGCTTCATTCCCAACAACGCCGCTGCCCCATCATCCCCAAACAACTTCCAATCCGTACTATTCAGCGCATTGAGCATATTGCTCCTCACCATCGCCTGCATCTCATCATCACTTAAAATATTCTGCGGCTCCGCTTTTTTATGGGCATCGTGAGTTTGCGCGGCGGTGAGGGGGAGGTCAAAAATCATGGGGCCTTTATTCGACGTAATGGCAGCGCGCTCGATCACGTTTTGAAGCTCGCGAATATTACCGGGCCAATCGTAAGCCTCCATTACATCGATATCCCCTTGGCGTAGGCGAAAATTATCGCCCTGTTTAATATTAATCTGCTTAACAAAATGCATGGCCAGCAAGCCAATATCGCCTTCGCGCTCGCGCAGGGCGGGGGAGAGGATGGGGACCTTTTTAGAGTGGCTGTCCCACTAATTCTTTTATGAGTGAACAATAACTTACAAGCTTTGTGTAAGTTATTGTCCGTATTTAGACTAAAGGGCATTTCTAAAAATGCACTTTTTCCGCGATAGCGGCTTACAGGTTCTCGCTCCTGCAAAACCTGTATTCAGTCCATCCATGGACATTAGCTCCGTCCTCGAGTCCTCATTTACACCACGTAAACTGCGGCTCTCCGGGCGGTGCTTCCTTGCTCTCACACAAAAATTACTATTTTTAGAGGTGCCCTAAAGGTTAACTTGTAATTCGAAGTCCAAATAGCTTTCTTTTTCACCTGTACGCGAACGGTAATCTCCATTGGCATAACGCGCGGTAAGACCAATACGATTCATGAAAAAGTGCTGGTAGCCAATACCTAGCTCATCACTATTAGCATCAAAGTCGTCATCTGATATAGCGTCTCGAGTAAAGCTAGCAAACAACTTACTGCTTGGGGTGAAGAAAACTGCGCCCTCTAATGTAGCGTGGGTATAGTCATCGATGGCAAAAAAATCAGCATCAAGCATGTATGAGGTATCACCTTTAGCATTAAATACATGACGGTAGTTAATGCCGAGGCCAGCGTCATCATTGCGGCTGTTAGTAAGTTTAATGATTCGACCGGTAAGCGCAGAGCTATCTGTAAGGTAAGCGCCGCCACCAATACTTATCATTCTCACACCAGAGTCACCGTTTGAATAGCTCTGCACGAGATCGACGTTGAAAATTCCTTTACCAAATACGCCCCTATAGCCAATGCCTGTTTGGCGGTAATGATCTCGGTATTCGTGACTGTAATTAAAGCTGCTAGAGGTTCCTTGTTGCTTCTCAGTCTCTAGTATCATCTATTATAAACAGAGACACTTGAGCTTTTGCTCAGGAAGCTGGCTTCATCTACTGGCACAGAGTCGGTGCTAACCGAATCAAAAAAGAATGCCCCAGCAAACTGGTAAGCTGTTTCGTCATTGATGTAACGCGAGTAAGTGTTCTCTACGGTTGACTCTATGCTGCGATAATCTGCAGTAAGTTCTGCGCGGTAGTCCGCTACCGCAGCTGTTGATAAGCCGCCGATCACAGCAGCTAAAAGTTAACTTCTTCATTTGTTTTTCCTTATATATCCATTTTTAAAGCGCCGGTATTCTATAGGGTTAGCTCTCGCAGAGCATGATGTATTATATGGATTCACCTCTTCGGTGCGCCGCCTATGCAACTTGCCGGACATACTCGGGTCGGTTAACTCCCGAGGTAAGGCGTCTTAGGCCTAGCTAGATACTCCTTTCTTTTTAAATTTAACCGATAAAGGTTTACTGATGAAAACATCGTCTAAGTTTGCCCTAGCTGGGGGTGCGCTGATTTTGGGCATTGCTTTAATTGTTGCGGTCTTTGCCTTTGCACCAAAAGCTAAACCTAGGCCCCAGTTAGAAGCCGAACCGCTGTTGGCTTACACCACGCAGGCAAGCCCGCAAACCCATACCATTGACGTTCACACTCAGGGCACTTTAGAACCTAAAGCGCGGGTGAAGATTGCCGCTATGGTATCTGGCGAGATAGCAAGTGTTCACTCTGACTTTGATGTAGGCCAGCAAGTTACGAAAGGGCAAGTACTGCTGGCGCTTGATAGCAGGGAATACCGCTACAAGTTATCGCGCGCACAAGCGCAATTGGCAACAGCCGAAGAAGCCTTAGCGCAGGAGCTTGGGCGGGCCTTTCAGGCGAAAAAAGAATGGCGCGATTTGGGTAATGCGGCGGCGAACGATTTATTTTTACGCAAGCCCCAGCTTGCCTCAGCCAAGGCGGCCTTGGCGGCGGCTAAAGCCGATGTCGCGCAAGCGGAATTAAACATAGAACGCACTCGCATTAAGGCGCCTTTTAGTGGGGTGATTAGCCAGCGCATGGCCGATGTGGGCCAATGGGTTTCTGTATCGACGCCAGTAGCCGAGCTTATTGACCATACCCGTGCCGTAGTGCCTTTACGCCTTACCCATAAAGAACGCGCTTTGATTTCGCTCGGCCCTACGCAGCAACCGCGCGCAAGTTTTACCAGCGCGTTAATGGGGGTTAGCCAAACTTGGCAAGGGGCAATTACACGCATAGCACCTGATGTTGGCAGCCTTAACCGCCTGTATACCGTTTATGCGGATTTATCTGCTGAAGGTAATCCGGCCTTTAGGTTTGGCACGTTTGTTAATGCAACAATAGCCGGCAGCCCAATAAAAAATGTGGTGAAGCTGCCGCACACGGCGTTGTATAACGGTGCTTGGGTGTATGTGGTCGAACCGAATAACACCATTGGCATTTACCCTGCGAATGTACTGCAAAGTAGCCGGGATTTTGTTTGGTTGCTAGCGCCCGTAGATAAGCCTGCGCGCTATGCTATTCGGGACCAAGCGTTAATGCATGCCGGCATGGCGGTAACATTGGCACCGCAAGAAGCTAATGCTGCCAGTGGCGCTAAGGGTAAAGCCAGCCATGAATAGGCTAATTCAATGGTTTGTGGAAAACCCCATTGCCGCCAATTTGTGCATGGTAATGATTTTATTGGGCGGCTTTTCTAGCCTGTTTAAACTGAACAAAGAAGTCTTCCCCGATATAGCGCTCGATATTATTCAAGTGGGCGTGGTGTACCCCGGCGCTGGCCCAAAAGAAGTAGAAACCCAAATTGTGGTGCGCATAGAAGAGGCCATCGCCAACCTCGATGGCATAGACCGCATTACCAGTGAAGCCCGCG
The DNA here is from genome assembly GCF_021655555.1 of Marinagarivorans cellulosilyticus. Lineage (NCBI taxonomy): Bacteria > Pseudomonadati > Pseudomonadota > Gammaproteobacteria > Cellvibrionales > Cellvibrionaceae > Marinagarivorans > Marinagarivorans cellulosilyticus. The sequence continues at coordinate 5,197,779 of NZ_AP023086.1, forward strand.
AAGGTTACGCCAACGTAAGCGTCGAGGCCGTCAAAGGTCAGGATATTCAAGCGCTACTAAACGATGTAAAAACGCGGGTGGATGCCATTACCACCTTCCCCACAGATGTAGAGCGGCCACAAGTTCAGCAATTAATTGCCAACAAAGAGGTAATGAGCCTTGCGTTGTATGGCGATGCTGGCGAAATTGAATTAAAGCGGGTAGCCACGCAGCTGCGCGATGAATTAGGGCTATTGAATGCGGTGTCTTTGGTTTCGTTGCGCGCTTCACGCGACGACGAGATAAGCATTGAAGTCTCAGAGCACACTCTAAGGCAATATCAGCTTACGTTTGACGACGTTAGCCGCGCAATCGCAGCACAATCGCTAGATGTACCTGCGGGCATCGTCAAAAGCCAAACCGGTAATATCCAAGTGCAAACCCGCGGCCAAAACTACACGGCCAACGATTTTTCCTCTGTCGTGGTGCGGGCGGCAGCCGATGGTAGCCAGCTGTACCTAGGCGACATCGCCACCATTCGCGATGACCTGGCCGAGAAGGATTTAATTGCCCACTTTAATGGCAAGCGCGCGGTATTTTTGGACATTTTTGTCAGCGATAACCCCGACATTCTAGCAGCCACCAGCGCCGTCAAAGATTACATGCACACCCACGCCAATCAAATTCCAGCGACTATGCAAATGGCCGTAGCACGGGATTGGTCGCTGTTATTTAAGGGCCGCATGAACCTGCTAATTACCAATGCCATTAGCGGTTTGCTGCTGGTGTTTTTAGTCTTGATGCTGTTTTTGCGTACTAGCCTTGCACTGTGGGTGTCCGCTGGCATTGGTGTGGCTTTTATGGGCGCTATTTGGTTGCTACCTTTTGCCGGTATTAGCATCAATATGGTGAGCATGTTTGCCATGATACTGGTGCTGGGCATTCTCGTGGACGATGCCATTATTGTCGGCGAAAGCGTTTACTCATCGCATCAGCGTGGTTTACAGGGGAATGCTTGCGCTGCCGGTGGCGCCAAAGCTGTGAGCAAGCCGGTGCTATTTGCCGTGGGCAGTACCATTATCTTTTTTGCGCCCATGCTGACCTTGCCCGGCATGATGGGGGATATGTCTAAGCCGATTCCGGTGGTGGTGATTCTGTGTTTGATTTTTTCGCTGTTTGAATCGCTACTGATTTTACCAGCGCACTTGGCGCACTTACGCGATAAACCACCCAGCCGTTACAAGCTGGTGCGAACACTGTCTGCAGGCAAACAATTCTTTGCCGATAAACTCGAACACTTCGCGCATCACCGGTTTGGCCGTTGGGTAAAGGCGGCAGTTAATAACAGCCCAATTACCTTGGCATTGTTTTTAAGTGCTTTCTTTTTAAGTGTTGCGGTTGTTACCAGTGGCTGGGTGCGCGGTAGTTTTATGCCGGTTGTGCCGAGTGAATTTATTGGCCTAACGATAGAGCTGCCCGAAGGCAGTGCGTTCGCGCGTACAGAAGCACTGCTCAAGCGGGTAGAAAATGCCGCCGAGGCATTAAAGCAGGACACCGCGCTATTAACGGACAATCAAAACAAGCCTTTTGTGGAAAGCTTACAAACCTGGGCAACCGATAACAGCCTAAGGGCCACCCTCGCGTTAAAACCCGCTGAAGAACGCGATATTAGTACCGAAATGGTTACCCAGCGCTGGCGAGAATTAATTGGCGATGTGCCAGAAGCCGAGAAATTCAACTTAGCGTTTACCATTAACCAAGTCGGCGAAGCGATTGCTTTGCGTTTAAGTGTTGCCAGCGATAACCCCGTCGTAGTCGAGCGTGCACTGGCCGATGTAAGACACGAGCTGGCACGTTACCCGGGGGTGTACGATGTAAAAGACACTTACCAAAGCGCGCGTACTGAACTAGAGCTAGATCTAAAAGCTGGCGCCGCTACGCAGGGGTTTTCGCTACAAACAATTGCCCAGCAAGTGCGCCAAGCTTTTTATGGTGATGAGGTGCAGCGGGTGCCACGCAACGGCGAAGATGTACGCGTGATGGTGCGCTACCCACGTACAGAGCGCGAAACGATGGACACCCTAGAAGATATGTATATTCGCCAGGCCTCGCCCGATGGCTTAATCGAAGCGCCCATTACCGAAGTGGCCACCTTAAAGTATGTACCCGGTTACACCACCATTATGCGTGAGGACCGCAAGCGCACATTTACCATTACGGCCGAGGTACGCAAAGATTACAACGTGAGTGCAACAAAAATCGTCAGTGACTTAATGGCCTTTAGCAAGCCCAAATGGCAAGCGCAATACCCAGGCTTTAGCTTATCGGTAGGTGGCAGCATGGAAAGCGAAAATGAGTTTGTGCACGACATTATCGTAAACTTTATACTCGCTTTAGTACTAATTTACGGCCTGTTTTGTGTGGCCTTTAAGTCTTATACCGTGCCGGCGTTGGTGCTTACAGCGGTGCCTTTTGGTTTTATGGGAGCGGTGATTGGCCATGTGATCATGGGGTTCGAAATCAGCATGATGAGCATCTTGGGCTTTTTGGCCTGTGCAGGTGTTGTCGTGAACGATAATTTAGTATTGCTCGATCGCATTCAGCAGTTACGCCACGAGGGCAAAACAGCTTGGCAAGCGGCGGTGCAGGGGGCACAAGACCGTTTTAGGCCAATTGTGCTTACCTCTATTACAACCTTTGCAGGTTTAACACCGATGTTACTGGAAGAAAGCACGCAAGCGCGCTTTTTAGTACCAATGGCGGTATCACTGGCGTTTGGTGTGTTATTTGCCACGGCCGTGACGCTATTACTGGTACCAAGCCTATATTATGGCGGCTCGCGCTTTAAGCACTACTGCAAGAATGCGTGGCAAACGCTATAAATTAACGCAAAACAGCAAAAACTGAGACAGTTTAGCGCAAACACAGCACTGCTTGCGCTAAACTCATCGCAAATAATATTAAGAATATAGGCCCATGCGTAACACTTTATTCATCGCCACTATTGTTGCTGTACTCAGTACCTCGCTGGCATGGGCTGACGACATACCCACCAATACCATAGTGGGTTCCAGCGGCAAAAAAATGAAGGTGTCTAACCAACGCTCGCCTAGCGCCCACAAGAAAAAAATCAAGGTATACAAATATTCCGACGAGGGTACCGCCTCGTTTTCCGATCGCCCACCCAAAGGCCAGGAATACGAAGTACTCAGTTATAAATGCTTTGCCTGCGATGTTAACTCAAAAATCGACTGGTACAGTATTCGCCTTTACCCCGAAAAATTTGCCAGCACTATAGAGCAAGCGGCCCAGCAGTACGGTGTAGACCCCGCGCTAGTAAGGGCTGTAATCCATGCCGAATCCGCTTTTCGCCCCGGTGTTAAAAGCCATGTGGGTGCAGTGGGCTTAATGCAGCTAATGCCAGGCACAGCTGCCGATTTAGGCGTGGAGGATAGGTACGACCCTTACCAGAATATCGACGGCGGTGTGCGGTACTTGTCGCAAATGTTGCTACAATTTGACGGTGATACTCGTTTAGCAACAGCCGCTTACAATGCTGGCCCCGGGGCAGTACGACGCCACGGCGGCATCCCTCCTTATGCTGAAACACAAGCTTATGTAGAACGCGTCGCCATATTGGCAGAGCGTTATAAAGGATAAGTTAGGATCATTACCCAATACAACCACAGGAAATAGGAGTTTTTTATGTCAGAGTCACGGGATTACTTGGAGATGTCTTTTCGCTCTATTGAGTGTTTACCAACGACGGCAAACTAGATGCAAGCGAGTTGGCTAAAATTTTGGCTATTGCAGAGCGCGACGGTGAGTTAGATCAAAACGAAATTCGGGTTTTAACTTCAATTATCAAGCGCATTAAACCGCACGAAGTCGATGGCGCCATGCAAAAACAGCTGGCAGAGATAACACAGAAAATAGAATCAGTAGAAGCGCCTTAAGAAAAAAGCCCCTGTACCAAAACACGAGGGAAAGATTGGCTGGTACAGGGTGCGATACATCGCATAAAAATAACAATACATTGAAGGGAGAGCCGTATTGTTAGGTCGGTAGTGCCTCGTCCAAACAGCGTCACCACCACTCGCCAAAGGCGAGCCAGCATCCATACTTACCTGAGCATGCTCAGAGTTCAAAGAAGCCTAGAGTTCTTTTTCTAGGCTTCGGTAAAGCTCAACGTACAGCTTATTGATGACTTGTGAGTTCATCGCATCGGTAACGTTGGTAATTTTTTCGTGCTGCGCAGCGGTAACAGGCAGGTTAACAGGGCCAAGAGCCCATTCAGAATTGTCGATGCCTGTTTCCGCAGTTGCGTATGCCAGGGTTGCTGGCTCAGCGACTTGTGGATTCGTGGCATCAACCTCACCAGCTACAACGCCTTTAGACGCTAGTAGAGCTAGTAGTACAACAGCAAGCTTGTTCATAGTGTTTCTCTCGCATATTTGGTTGATACCTCCATGCAGGTAATTCTGCATGACGGTGCGAAGTGTTACTTCACGTTACATAAGGTAACACAAAATGACGCATACGCAAGAAAATAGTTGTGATCTTTTTGTTACAGTGACAATAAGTTCCAATATTAGGCCGTTCAGGCCCTGCAGTAGGTTTTCAGCTAGACCATTAGGGTAAATTTTGCCAATAAATCCAGCACTTAGGGTAAATTTTGCCAATAAATCCAGCACTAAAGTCACACTTTTGTCATTAAGTGTTACCTAATGGCAGTGTGTTACTTTAATGGCGGCTTGCAATTTTAGGTGCCAAAGTAGCTTAGGCTGTTGCCCGTTTTAACGGAGTTGCGATGTTTAATGCGCACTAAAAAATGAATAAAACGGCAACATATCGAGAAAATTTGTCCATTCTGGTGCGACTTAATGCCGGTTGGTTGAGATTTCCACAAAATTACGCTGTATACTTACGCGCGATTTTTTGACAACTCCAATCCGAGTAAAAAGTAATGGCTGACTTATCCCTTTACCGTAACATCGGTATTTTTGCCCACGTTGACGCAGGTAAAACTACCACTACAGAACGTATTTTGAAGCTAACTGGTAAAATCCATAAATTGGGTGAGGTTCACGAAGGTGAATCAACAACCGACTTCATGGAGCAGGAAGCAGAGCGCGGAATTACCATCCAATCGGCAGCGGTAAGCTGTTTTTGGGACAATCACCGCTTTAACGTTATCGATACCCCTGGGCACGTTGACTTCACCGTAGAAGTTTACCGTTCGCTTAAAGTACTTGATGGCGGTATCGGTGTATTTTGTGGTTCTGGTGGTGTTGAGCCACAATCAGAAACTAACTGGCGCTATGCGAACGAATCTGAAGTTTCACGTATCATCTTCGTGAACAAGCTTGACCGTATCGGCGCAGACTTTTTGCGTGTTACCGAGCAGGTTAAGAAAGTATTGGGTGCTAACCCACTGATCATGGTTTTGCCTATTGGCCGTGAAGACGAGTTCGTAGGTGTTGTTGACCTGCTTACCCGCAAAGCTCACGTGTGGGACTCTACTGGTCAGCCCGAAAACTTCGAAATCACCGATATCCCTGCGGATATGGTTGACGACGTAGAAGCATACCGCGAGCAGCTGATTGAAATGGCTGTTGAAATGGATGACGACTTGATGATGGCTTACATGGATGGTGAAGAGCCTTCTATCGAAGACATTAACCGTTGTATCCGTAAAGGTACCCGCGAACTAGCCTTCTTCCCAACTTACTGTGGTTCTGCCTTTAAAAACAAAGGTATGCAGTTGTTGTTAGATGCTGTTGTTTCTTACTTACCTAGCCCTACCGAAGTTGATCCACAGGATTTAACTGACGAAGAAGGTAACCCAACAGGCGAAAAAGCGATTGTTTCTGCTGATGAGCCATTGCGCGCACTGGCGTTCAAAATTATGGACGACCGCTTTGGCGCCCTAACGTTTGTACGTATTTACTCGGGTGTATTGAACAAGGGTGACACCATCCTTAACTCTTTCACCGGTAAAACCGAACGCGTTGGCCGCATGGTTGAAATGCAAGCGGACGACCGCAACGAAATTGATACCGCACAAGCTGGCGACATTATCGCAATCGTGGGCATGAAGAACGTACAAACCGGTCACACGCTTTGTGATCCTAAGCACCCTTGTACGCTTGAAGCGATGGTATTCCCTGAGCCTGTAATTTCTATTGCCGTTGCACCTAAAGATAAAGGCGGCTCAGAGAAAATGGGCGTTGCTATCGGTAAAATGGTGGCAGAAGATCCTTCGTTCCGCGTTGAAACTGACGAAGATTCAGGCGAAACCATTCTTAAAGGCATGGGTGAGCTTCACCTAGACATTAAAGTCGACATCCTTAAGCGTACTTACGGCGTTGAGTTGGTTGTTGGTGAGCCGCAAGTTGCTTACCGCGAAACTATTACGCAAGAAATTGAAGATAGCTACACGCACAAGAAGCAATCTGGTGGTTCCGGTCAGTTCGGTAAAATTGATTACCGCATCAAGCCCGGCGAGCAAAACACTGGCTTCACTTTCACCTCCACAGTTGTGGGCGGTAACGTGCCTAAAGAATTCTTCCCAGCGATTGAGAAGGGCTTCAAAGGCATGATGAACGAAGGTCCATTAGCGCACTTCCCCGTATTGGATGTAGAAGTTGAATTGTATGACGGTGGCTTCCACGCCGTTGACTCCTCGGCTGTTGCGTTTGAGATCGCTGCTAAAGGCGCTTTCCGTCAATCTATGCCTAAAGCGGGCCCTCAATTACTTGAGCCTGTGATGAAAGTTGACGTGTTCACACCAGAAGATCACGTAGGTGATGTGATTGGTGACTTAAACCGTCGTCGCGGTATGATTGCTGGCCAAGAAGCAGGCTTAACTGGCGTTCGTATTAAAGCGGATGTACCGCTTTCTGAGATGTTTGGTTACATCGGTAGCTTGCGTACCATGACTTCTGGCCGCGGTCAGTTCTCTATGGAATTCTCGCACTACGCACCTTGCCCACAGCAAGTTGCCGAGAAAGTTATGGCCGCAGCTAAAGCACGTCGCGAAGAGAAAAAGTAAAACGCTTCACGCTTCGCACAAAAGCCCTAGCTGCGAAAGCAGCTGGGGTTTTTTTATGCCAGTGCTTTTTGAGTAATCGCTATGCTAGAAACCGCAGTGAGAGTCAAAAAGATGCTTACTCCCATGGTGTATATGGTGTGTAGTAAACACGTGCAGTCGCTTTATTGCTGATGAACCATGTTTACCGCGCGAGGTGCGCCAAAGGGAGCGTAGACTTTGATGGTTCAACTGCGGTTTTTAGGTTCAACTGCGGCTTTTAGGGTTATCGCTGCATAAGCCTACGCTAAATTGCAGCGCAGAATTTTCAATCACAATAGCTAGCTTGCCACAAACCTTGAGTATCACTATGTCACTTATTCCACCTGCAAAAACCTACGTTTGGGTATGGGCTTTATGGCTGCTGGCGTTTTATATCGGGTGGTTATGGCTGGTTGTTGGCCTAGACTATTGGGCTACGGCGCAAGAGCATTGGCCCATGGCCTTAGCCATGGCGCTGGGTAGCTACGCAGCCGGCTCTACCCCGATGGGCGGTGGCACCGTTGGTTTCCCCGTATTGGTTTTGCTGTTTGATATGCCGGCAAGCTTGGGGCGTGACTTTAGCTTCGCCGTTCAGTCTATTGGCATGACCAGCGCCGCAATTTTTATTTGGGCACGCCGGCAACCATTAGCCCAAGCAATGCTAAAAGGCGCCATGCTGGGTACTTTGGTGGGGTCTCCTATCGGCATATTCTTCTTTGCCCCTTTTGTGCCAGAGCTGTGGATTAAAGTCGTATTTGCTGTGGTTTGGGCGAGCTTTGGTTTATTGCATTTATACCGGCTTAATGAAATTGCAGGCCACAGCGGCATGATCGACTTTAACGAAGGTTGGGATTTTCGCTTAGGTATTTTGCTGGGCGCGGTTTCTAGTGCAGCGATTGTTTCGGTAACGGGGGTAGGGATTGATATGGTCGTGTATGCGGCCTTGGTATTGCTTTGCCGTGCAGACCTTAAAATAGCCATTCCAACTTCTGTGGTTATTATGGCATTTGCCTCGGTATATGGCTTATTGATCAAACTGCTCGCTGGCGATATTCAACCCGGGGTATTTGAAAATTGGCTAGCAGCGGCTCCAGTCGTTGCTTTAGGCGCGCCGCTGGGGGTATTTATTGTGGGTTTAATTGGCCGTAAACCTACACTGCTTTTTGTCGCGACACTTTGTGTAGGGCAATTTATTTGGACCTGCTTTAACGAATACCATCGGCTGCAAGAGCTGGGCTTGTTTGTCGCGCTGGCAGCGGTGGGCGTTATGCTATTGTTCTTCGAGAAGCTTCGCGCTTGGGGTGCTATCTTGGCTGGCGATACTAAAGATGGCCAACACCACACCAGCTTGGGTTACAAAAAAGTCGAGCCACATGTGCATTCTGAGCAGGATTAAAAAAATACCCTTTAGTAGTAGGCATAAAAAAACGGCGTGTAAAAAACACGCCGTTTTTTTATGCCTAACAGTAGCCCCTAACGTTGCATTAACTTTTGGCCCAGGATCGCTTCGCTGCTTCTATAGCAGCATTTCTAGCGTCGTACTCAATTTTTCTGGATCTCACCTAGAGTGACTAGTATCAACCCAAAAAAATCTCCGTTCAAAGCTATAAATACCACTCTAAAAGCTCCTGGACAGAAAACCTAATGCAACGTTAGGGTAGAGCAATAAGTTAAGCTTTACTGTCTTCACAAAATACGATCAGCTGGGCGCTGTCGCTTAAGTAATCAATACGGCCCACGCTTACATTTTTGACTTTAACGCCTAAGCGCGATTCTAAATCCTGTATAAGCTCTGCCCGATGCTGTGGTGCAATAAGTTGCACTTTGTCGTATGTCATGCGGTATTCGGTGACCGGCGGCGATATAAAACGCGATTCACCAACCCCTGCCAAGACGTTAACCAACGCGACTAATAGGCCTAATTCCCAGTGCAGTAATTCGGCAACCGAGCACATTAGCGCCATGCCAATAACAATAAACAGGTAAGTCATATCGCGGATGCTAATGGCTTCTGTTCGGTAACGCAGCATGGCGAATACGGCAAACAAACCAAAGGCAAAGCCCATAGAAAGTTCAATGCCGTGTAGCAAGTAAGTTACAATAAATACGCCATTAGCAAAAAGGAAAAAGCTAAAAACCGATTCGCGATTAGGCGAAATACGGAAATAAATAACGCGTAATAAAAAAATACAACCGACCAACAATAGGCCGTAACGGAATAGGAAATCTAAGCTAAGCATGTCTGTACATCTATCTCTTTAGTGGGAAGTTGAATATGGCGCGCGTTCTTTTTAAAACGATTAGTTTTGATTTCGTTAGAATCTAACGTCATCACCAAGCCCATACAATATTTACTAAAACCCCGCGGTCTTAAGTTTAACTTGCGAATAACATCAAAGGCCACTGAGTTGCGTGTTAACTTTTCTTGTTTGAGCTCGAGTATGGCAAAATCACCTAGTGCTACCTGGCCGTATTCCGAACCTACCGTGTTCTCTAGGTTAATATCAATCGTAAGCCTTTCTGCGCGAGCCTCACTGGCTAAGGCTATGCGCTGATAGCGATTGACCAGCTTAGGTTCTAAGCGATGGCATTGTGGAACATTCAGCTCACGTAAAAAGTCTTCGTGATTTCTAATATCGAATAAACCGTCTTCTTTTATGGCTACTCGATTTTTAGCGGTTCTTTTTTTGTTGTTTTTGAATTTAACTTCAAGAAAGCGTGTTTGGGTATCCACATACTCCCTAAAGCGCACCTTAAAGCGATTCAGCCTCCCCCGATGATGTTGATGATAAAAGTAATATTCAGACGTATCAAAATAAGTGCTTTCGTATTGCGATAGTCGTTTATTGCCTATTTCCAGTACAGAAAAATGGGGTCTCAATTGTTCTAATAGCGCGGGTAAGACAGCTGTTGGTACAACAAACTTAGTATCTATGCGATTCATCAATTGCGCGCGTTTTAAATCATCCAGGCCGTGGGCACTGTATTTTTGGATTTCAGCTTCAAAGAGCGTCGGCTCACGAATAAATGAGTCAAATGCTAAGGCGGTCATAAGCGGTCCACTTTAAGTCTGTTTGCTAATGCAGTATTCAATGCTTCTTTGTTATGTAATACAAATGAAACACTCAGCGAATATATTATGAGTAGCTTTGCCGGAAAAAATATTAGACCCAGAGATGTACTTATTTAACCTCATTGCCCGCTATTTTTGACCGATTAGGTTAATCGATTGGCGCTGCACTCGTAATGTCGGTCGAGTATAGATTTTTCACAGAATAAATAATGTATAACGGTGCTAATTTTTTGAGATAGACCTAACATTATTTGCAAATAATGCCAATTATGTACCAAATAATGCCAAATATGGCTAATTATGAGTTTTTAAAGTGGTTACAATTTTGTCCAGATTCACGAGGACTTAATCATGACCACCCCAAAACACACCGTATTATTGTTATCCAGCATTATAGGTTTAAGCGCCTGCACTGGTGGTACAACCAGTAGTAGCACTACATCTTCCACTCAAAACACTACTTCAAGTATAGCCACAATATCCAGCTCTTCACTCGCACAATCCTCTTCTAGTTCAGCAACCGCCAGCAGCGTAGATCAAACCCCGGGTAATTCAGCACTGATAATCAGTGAAATTGTGGCCAAATCTGGCGACGATGCATTTCTGGAGGGTAACGACTGGATCGAGCTATATAACAATGGCAATAGCACCATTAACCTAAGCAACTTTGCCTTAGCCGATAGCGGCAGTGACATTTTGCCACTCACAAACCTCACTTTGGCCCCCGGGCAGTATGCTGTTGTGGCTGCAATGGATGCCGACGAAATCGACCCTCCTGCGCTGTCTGTTCCTTTTAAATTAGGCAAAAGCGATAGCGTAACGCTGTATTACCAAGGCGGTGTTGTCGATGCCCTTAGCTGGGAAGAAGGCCAAGCCGACGAAGGCTTTAGCTTTGGCTGGTTGAATAATGCATTACATATTTTGCAGCCCACACCCAATGCGGCCAACCAGCTTGCCCAAGTGCCGGACATGATTCCACGTGGAAACCCAACCGGCGGGTCGGCATTGCGTATTAGTGAAGTAGTACCACAATCAGACCGCCCGACCTTTTTTGAAGGCAGCGACTGGGTAGAACTGCACAATACTGGCACTAGCGCCATTAACCTTGGCGACTACTCTTTAGCCGATGACGCCAGCGACTTAGAAGCTTTACCCAATATTTCACTGGCAGCGAACGAACGGATCGTAATCACCGCCGGCAACGATGCAGCCTTTAACGGCACCGCTAATGTTACCTTTGGCCTAGGCCGCGAGGATTCACTATCGTTATTCAAACAAAATGAAGAAGTAGATTACTTAGCTTGGAGTAACGATAACAGCAAAAATGGCCGCAGTTACGGCTATTTAAATAATCAGCTGCAAACTCTTTACCCTACGCCCAACGAAGCTAACGTGGCTTATGTTTTATTCAGTAAAAACGAAGTTTTTGAAGTGCGCATCGATATTGCCGAGCAAGATTGGCAAGCCATGCTGGCGGCTCCATCTGATGAAGAATATTACTCGGCCAATTTTTCCATGAATGGCGCAAAAATTAATGACGTGGGCTTCCGCATTAAAGGCCAAGGTTCCTTAATGTCTATTCGCAATTCTATTCGCTATGGCTTTAAAGTGGATATGAACCGCTATGTCGATCAGAAGTTTATGGGCATGAAGAAAATTGTCTTCAACCAAAGTTTTGCCGACCCGACATTTATGCGCGATACCATCGCCTACCGCTTAATGGCAGAAGCCGGCGTGCCTGCGCCACAAATTACCTATGTTGATTTGTATGTGGGTGCCGAGCATATGGGGCTTTACCAAATGATCGAAATGATCGACGGGGAATTCCTAGAAAAACATTTCCCTGAAGATGAAGACGATCAAGGTGATTTGTATAAAGGTGAAATTGGCCAGCGCTTAACTTGGACCGATAACAACTACGCTACCTATAGCAGCGGCCTGCGTTTAAAATCTAACGATGAAACAATAGGCACGCCAGAAGAGGGGGCCGCTATTGTTAATTTCTTAAACGGTATTAATAACAGCGGCACGCCACTGGATTATGTGGACGCAGACTTGACCGTGAAATATTTAGCCGCCTCGGTATTGCTAGGCAATATGGATAGCCCTATTGGTGCAACGGCAAATAACTTTTACCTTTACGAACAGCGCAGCAAAGGCACGTTTACTTTACTCCCTTGGGATTACAACTTATCAATGGGCCTTTGGGGGAACGGTGTTGCAACTACAATCAACCCGATTGGAAGTGGTTTTGGTGGCGGTTTTGGAGGAGGCTTCGGCGGTGGTTTTGGTGGCGAAACACCCGTTCGCATAGATTGCGATATCGTGGATCACGTTTTAGATAATCCCATTCACGACACCAACTCGCAACGCCCAATGCTGGATGCCGTATTGCAAGACCCTGCATTACGTCAGCAATACCATGCCGAAGTACAGCGCTTGATCGATACAGTATTTAACGAAGACGCTTTGCGTGCGCAGATGAACGAGATAGCAGACCTTATCGACCCCTATGTGCAAGCCGACCCGACTAAGTTTTATACTTACCAAGAATGGCGAACGGCATTAGAGCAGGGTTTGCCCGATGGCACCGATGTAAGCGATGGCCGCGGCGCAGGCTTTTACGGCCCCGATAAAGGTATTCTTAACTTTACCCGCGAACGTGTAAATAACATTCGCCAACAGCTAAATGGTCAACTACCTATCGGTAACAACGGCGGTACGGCTTGCCCACCGGTTCAATAAGCGGGCATTAACGTAAAAAGGGGCACTAGCAATAGCGCCCCTTTTTTTGTGGCTAGTTGAAAGGTTTATTAGTGCGCTTTATATTACGGCGTCAAATATAGAAGTATTATTGCTCTCACCTAGTCACCGAAGTTATAGCAACCTTCATTGTGGAACACAGATCATGAATCTACCCCCTAGAAATAGGCACTGGCTTAAAGAATCGCTAAAGCATTAGCAAAAACCAGTATGTCGAAGATAAATGTTCTGGCCGTTTCTAGGAAGGGTGAGAGAATCAACGCCGAATTGTATCATGCAAACAAATAACGTGAGCACTTTGTATGGCTGTTGCGCCTGTAATGGCAGGCTAAAACCTATCAGAGCAAACGCTGAGCGCCTAAATTTCCTAGAATTTATATTAGCGAGCTACTTCTCGACAGGAATGGCTTTGAGTAGCGCTATAATATCCGCGTTGCCGTTTAGTTCGGCTAGGTCAACAAGGTAAGACTTTTCGAGCTCTACAATAGATTCGTTGAGTAATAAATCTTTCACTGACTGCACATCACCAATGGCTATAGCTGTTTTTAATGCTGCAAATGTGTTGATATTTCTCATCTTTTATTCCTCACCTGTGTTTGCTACATAGCTTTAGTATCGAGAGTAAATTAGTACAAGAGTTCCCTATTATTCCCGGCGATATGGCTGCTGTTAGTGTGCGCCAAATACTTTAGTTTTAAGAATATTCGCATATTCTTAAAACGCCTCAGGGGGACGATATATTGGTATAACTCATCAACAGCCCTTGCAGTGGTTGTGCCGTATACCAAGTAGACAGCGCATTCGCATAAAGACCATTTTTAATACATCGCTGGGCTAACTTGCAATCATCAATACTTGCTTGGCCAATAAATCTTGGGCGCGCGATAATATGCATACCGCCGGGCTGGGGGTCGATGGTCAAATAATCTCCCAATACAGCCAGCAAGCCACTAACGGTTTGTTCGTAAGCGTCTCGCCAACCACACCTTAACCACCCAATCTTTCCCTCGTAAACTAGTGCCTTTCCCAGAAAAAGGCACTCTTATGAAAAGAAGAACAAAAGCACAATGGCAGGCGTTGATTGAGGAGCAGGCGCAATCAGGGCTAACGGCTGTCAAGTTTTGCAAGCAGCACGGTATCAACGACAAGTATTTCAGTTTGCGTAAACAGGCGTTGTTGAAGGAGACACCCAAGGGGTCGGGCTTTGCTGTGGCTCGCGTTAGCTCCAGCACAAGCACCATTGAGGTTACGGCTGGAAATACGATCATTAGTCTGCCAGCGAGCCAGCCGGCAGCATGGGTTGCTGACTTCGTAAAAGCTCTCGCCTAATGCGCTGCTTTATAGAACCCTCGGCTGTTTATTTATATCGCAGCCCCGTTGATTTTCGGAAGTCGATCAATGGGTTGGCATTGGTTGTGGAGCAGGAGCTGGGTCTCGATCCATTTAATGCGAGCCTATATCTATTCTCGAATCGCGCTCGCGACAAAATCAAAATACTGTACTGGGATAAAACAGGCTTCGCACTTTGGTATAAGCGCCTAGAAAAGTCTCGCTTCAAGTGGCCAACACGATGTGCTGAAGTTTTTAATATCGACGAGCAGCAGTTGCATTGGCTTTTGGACGGTTACGATATTGAAGGTCATCAAGCGATTTATTTTTCTTCTGTGAGTTAATTTTCTGTGCATGGATGGTAAAATCCATCCATGGAAAATGCTCAAGATTTACAGAAACAAAATAAAGTTCTTCGCGAACAGTTAGCGTCAGTTAAGGCTGAGCGCGACTTTCTGCTTGAGCAATTTAATCTTGCGCGCCATCGGCAGTTTAGCCCATCGAGTGAAAAGGTCGGCATCCAACCCTCTCTTTTTAATGAGGCGGAAACTGAAGCGTCTTCCGAGAATGAGGACATTACGGAAGAAGCGGCGCAACAAGAAAGCAACGTACCGGATCGTCCTAAAGCTAAACCCAAGCGAAAGCCGCTCCCCAAAGACTTGCCGCGCGAGACGCGCATCGTTGACATTGCCGATGAAGAAAAAGTCTGCCCGTGCTGCAACGGTGAGTTGCATCAATTTGGCGAAGAAAGCAGTGAGCAGCTTGAGTATATTCCGGCGTCGGTGAAGGTAATTGAAACCGTTCGCCCAAAATATGCCTGTCGCACTTGCGAGAAGAGCAATACGCATACGCCCATCAAAATAGCTGATGTGCCAGCATCCCCTATCCCTAAAAGCATCGCAACCCCCAATTTACTGGCTCAAATTATTATCCAGAAATACCAGTTTGCACTACCACTGTACCGCCAAGAGCAGTTGTTTAAGCAGCTGGACATTACACTAAGCCGAAAAACACTGGCTAATTGGATGATTCGTTGTGCCGATGTATGTAAACCTATCGTAAAGCACTTAAAAGACACCCTTTTAGAGCAGAGCGTTATACATGCCGACGAAACACCGTTAAAAGTGATTAATGACGATAAACAAAAAAGTTATATGTGGGTGTATTGCACAGGGTCCGATTCACCAGAAACGTCGAGCCCACACAAAAACATTGTACTTTACGATTACCACCCAAGTCGGGCGGCGTCGTGCCCGAAAAGTTTTTTAGGCGATTATTCCGGCTATTTACAAGTGGACGGTTATGCCGGCTATCACAACCTCAAAGTAGAGCTTGTTGGCTGCATGGCGCACGCTCGCCGAAAGTTTATTGAGGCCCAGCGCGCGCAACCTAAGGGTAAAACGGGCCGCGCCGATTGGGCCGTGTTGCATATTCAGAAGCTTTACCGGATTGAGTCAACGCTTAAGGGACTCTCGGCGGAAGAGAAACTGGCGGCGCGGAAAGAAAAAACCTTACCTTTGTTGGACGAATTTAAAATATGGTTGGATAAAACCGTTAACCAGGTTGCGCCGAAAACAGCTATCGGAAAAGCTGTAGAATATACACTGCGGCAGTGGCACAAACTCATTCGCTTTTGCGAAAGCGGAGAATTGACGATCGACAACAACCGAGCAGAACGCGCGATCAAACCGTTTGTGATCGGTCGTAAAAACTGGTTATTTTGCAACACATCCCGCGGTGCACATGCCAGTGCAATTTTGTATTCACTGATAGAAACCGCTAAAGCCAATGGTATTGATTGCTATGCTTATTTATCACATCTGTTAAATCAGATACCCAAGGAAAATTGCAGCTTGGATGAGCTTATGCCTTGGCGTTTTAATAAAGCTTAAAAGGTGTGGTTGGCGAGACGTTTACGTTTGTTCACACTATTTATAGGATATTTATAGGACATCTAAAACTAAAAATATTTACAGTGAATATTTACAGGGTATCCAATAATAATTGATTTTAAGCCTAACACCCACCTACGAAAACCATCAAACTGTGGATGCCACGATTGAGTAACAATACAATTTTTTCGAGAAAGATCTGGTTTTACGTGGGGTGGTGCCTATTAGACATCAAATACAAGCCCACCAGCATAATGGGGGCTGTGGTATCGGTACAACGGAGTAGCTTCTAACAACCAAACAATCGCCGAGCGGCGCCTAACCCTTTAACCCAGCATTGATCGAGTTTTTCTGCGCAGGGCTTTATGGAATCACAGCGGCCGATACAGTAATGAAAGTCTTTTTCAATACGGGGCATATGTTCTAGCCAGTCATCCACGCCAATTTCTAGGCGCTGTAATATTTTAGGTGATGCAAGTGCGATGGCGTTGCTCTTATTGGGTAGAATAGCTCGCCCCGTCCAGTCGATGAGTTCCAGATAATCGCGCCAATAAAAGGGAATAACGCCTGTAGAGCGCTGCCCTTGGTCTACGGAATCGGCTGTGGGAAGGTGATTCTTTTTAGGTGGTTTACAGAAATTGGCCAGCCTAATGGGCTTTTTGTCTTTAGCTTTTTTAGCGGGTTTATTCAAAGACTGAATGCGCTGTTGAATGGCCGTAAAATCACTGGTTTCTGGCAGCTCCGCCATGCCAGCGCGCACAGGGTTTAAATCGACATATGCCATGCAGGTAATAATCGCCTGCTCGTCGAGTAAAGCCTGGCTTTTAAAGCGCCCCTCCCAAAAACGGCCAGTGCATTTATCTTCCGCGTTTGCGAGTCGTGCGATATGTTCATTTAAACAACGCATAAACCAGCTAATGCTGCTCAAACGTTTACGCCACTCAGCAACAAGGTCATCGACAAGATATTGCTCCGCTTTATTGATAGGCTGATTTTTTAACACTTTAAGGGCTAATTCATTCCCTTTGAATAACATCATCCAACGCCGAATAACCGTTTTATCACTCCACCCTGCTGCTTTTTCCGCATCAATGTGCAGTACCAAATGATAGTGATTTGACAATACCGCGTATGCTGCGATGTCTAGCGCAAATATATCCCCAAGTTCAGCAAGTTTGTCCGATATCCATTCACGACGATGCTCATAGTTTTTACCGCTGTATTTATCTTCGCCCATGAGAAATGAGCGTTTAATACAGCGTGAGCAAATATGGAACCAGCTGGTTTGGTCTAAAGAGATCAACGTTCTGCGCGCTTGAGTCATAGAAAACCTCAGTGATAAACACTACCTAGTCATTTAGGTATAGCCAATCACCGAGTTTTTTGCATTACCGTTTATCGGGTTTTGGATGTCCTATCTTTTTCTGATAAACACTACCTAGTCATTTAGGTATAGCCAATCACTGAGTTTTTTGCATTACCGTTTATCGGGTTTTGGATGTCCTATCTTTTTGTTATTTATCGGGTTTTGGATGTCCTATCTTTTTGTTAGTAATTATACAATTTTTTCGAAAAAGAGGTGGTTTTTCGTGGGGTGACGCCTATTAGACATCAACTATGAATCCACCAACATAATGGGGGCTATGGTATCGGTACAATGAAGTGGTATCTAACAACCAAACAATCGCCGAGCGGCGCCCAACCCTTTAACCCAGTATTGATCGAGTTTTTCTGCACAGGGTTTTATGGAATCACAGCGGCCAATACAATGGTGAAAATCGGTTTCGATGCGGGGCATATGTTCTAGCCAGTCATCCACGCCAATTTCTAGGCGCTGTAATATTTTAGGTGATGCAAGTGCGATGGCGCCACTCTTATTGGGTAGAATAGCTCGCCCCGTCCAGTCGATGAGTTCAAGGTAATCGCGCCAGTAAAAGGGAATAACACCTGTAGAACGCTGCCCTGGGTCTACAGAATCGGCAGTAGGAAGGTGCTTTTTTTTAGGTGGTTTACAGAAATTGGCCAGCCTAATGGGCTTTTTATCTTTAGCTTTTTTAGCGGGTTTATTCAAAGACTGAATGCGCTGCTGAATAGCCGTAAAATCACTGGTTTCTGGCAGCTCCGCCATGCCCGCGCGCACAGGGTTTAAATCGACATATGCCATGCAGGTAATAATCGCCTGCTCATCGAGTAAAGCCTGGCTTTTAAAGCGCCCCTCCCAGAAACGGCCAGTGCATTTATCTTCCGCGTTTGCGAGTCGTGCGATATGCTCATTTAAACAACGCATAAACCAGCTAATGCTGCTCAAACGTTTACGCCACTCAGCAACAAGGTCATCGACAAGATATTGCTCTGCTTCATTGATAGGCTGATTTTTTAACACTTTAAGGGCTAATTCATTCCCTTTGAATAACATCATCCAACGTCGAATAACCGTTTTATCACTCCACCTTGCTGCTTTTTCCGAATCAATATGCAGTACCAAATGATAGTGATTTGACAATACTGCGTATGCTGCGATGTCTAGCGCAAATATATCCCCAAGTTCAGCAAGTTTGTCCGATATCCATTCGCGACGATGCTCATAGTTTTTACCGCTGTATTTATCTTCGCCCATGAGAAATGAACGTTTAATACAGCGTGAGCAAATATGGAACCAGCTGGTCTGATCTAAAGAGATCAATGTTCTACGTGCTTGAGTCATAAAAAACCTCAGTAATAAACACTACCTAGTCATTTAGGTATAGCCAATCACCGAGTTTTTTGCATTACCGTTTATCGGGTTTTGGATGTCCTATCTTTTTTCTTTGCAAGCTGATGCGCCATAACCGAAAATAGTAGATCACGCTTTTCATGATCTACTATTAAATTGCCTATGCCACGCCGGTTTAGCTTAGATTAATTAGCCACTGGCCAGTCATAAACTTCATCATCAACTCGACTAAAGTCCCAGCGAACAGAATTTTGAAATGTTGAAGGTTCAGTAACCAAACTATCGCTCACAACATTTAGCCAACGTCCTGTCCAGCGGTTTCTCACTTTGAAAGAATCATCATCAATAACTAGCTCCCACTGAGCCGAGTACCACTGGCTGATATCTGCACCTAAATGATTCTCTGTTCCCGCGGGGTCCATTCGAATCTCAGTCGCTTGAGAAAAGTTAGCATTTTCAGTATTTAAATATTCATTAGTCCAGCGATTTTTAATCATGAAATAACTTCCTTTTCTCTCCATTGCCCACATCGCACTCCAATACTGATTGTTCCCATCAATAATTGGTAATACCTCTAGCATCGGATCCCCATAGGGATCACTATGTGACATTCTCAATGATTTGTTATCAGCAATCGAGTCCGTATTATCAGCGACTTGAATTCTTACGAAATCATTATAGTGAACACTTAGCGCTAATTTATCAGACGGCGTCAATTCTTGATCTGAATATTGTCCGCGAGTCATTACTTCTTGCAATAAAAATCGACTTTCAGACTCGACATCCGTATATAAAAGGGTTCCCATTCCCACAGTCAAATATCGCCCCGAACTAACGTTTTTTATTCTAAAAACGTTGCCATCTCGAATCACCTCCCATGTGGCATCAGCAAGTGAAAAACTAGAGCTATCACTTTTTATTGGCATAGGACTAAAAGGTGCATCAGCCACGTGTAAAGAATTATGATCTCCCCAATATGAAACTATTTTGTATACATTGGGGGTATCTGTAGGCACAAAATCCCATAGCGCAGAATGCCAGCTACTGGGGACATCTTCAAATTTAAAATCCAATGCGCCAAGAGGGGTACCATTATGAAGGTCTTGAATATGTAATGATGGATTATCAAAGATGTTTTCCGGGGTAAAATCTTCAAAATTCAACCTAAATGCTCGAGCATAGGGCTGAACTTCAGCCAACACAGCCTCAGTTCTTTCAGGATCTATCTTTTCACCGAAGTAAGCGCTACGATAATGCGAAATTGAAGCATGATCATATGCACCAATTGTTCTGCTTGAACTTTTTTTACCATAATTGCTCGATTTATAGCTGCCGTCTGCTTGTATTTGATCTAGATCAAAATCAATATGAGAATCCCTATCAGGCCTTTGATGCTCATGCCTAAAACCTGCCACATGAAACAACTCGTGCATTATGACTCCGACATCCACGCCATCTCGGAGATGCATAACTCTAGGGACCAATGCAGGAGTATCATAATTATACCCAATGGTAGCCCTATTAATGCCGTCTTCACCTTCGGGAATCAGTTTAATTCTAAGATCAGTTTTTAATTGAGTATTGACTTCAACAAATTTTAGCGAAGTATTTTTTTCATAATAGTCAATTGCATCTTCAATCCTAACCTTGAGATCATCTTTACTCGCCATACTATCATCATAAAAATAATCGATAGTTTTATTAGGCCACGGCTCCATATCCCTCGCTTGTTCCCCAGTAAAAACATAGTGCCGCTCAGATGGTATCAACGCAGCAACAGCCGACCCAGATACTAATAACAGTGATGCAAAAGTAATAAATTTCATTTCTTGACCTTCGTATATTATCGTCTTATTTAGAGAGAGTATCCATGATATGTAATCATCTGCTTATACAAAAAGCACTACCTCCCAATAACTCAAGTGGTGCACATAGCAATCCACTCACCTATAAAGACATACACCCTCGGCATCACCTCAAAAATATTTTTATTTTACTACCTCTACTAAACAACTCGAGTTTAGATCTTGAGGTCTAATATTCTGGACGAAGAGTGTTCCAGAGGGTTGCGGTTCTTTCTTTTCCGGGTCGCTCAAGCCTTCCCCACTGACTGAACACCTACAAATAGAGCACCGCCCATTCTGGAGCACCTTACCACTTTTAATCTGGCAACTCCTAAGCACCAAAAAACACCAAATAATCTAGTGCAATACTTCTTGAGGTTATTGGGATGATATTACGGAGCATGAAAGCGCCGGGAACGCATGAATAGCGCCTAAGGATAGCTCGAACGGCCCCGAAAATTTTAGCGCAATAAGCGACTTTAGGATTGGGACTTTAAATTCAAGAAAATATGTTTAAACTAAATTATTACTTAAGCGAAAAAACTTAGCATATATAATCAACCGCAAAAGATACTATACATTGCTAAACTACCGCATTACGATACGCGCTACGCACTTCAAACACAATTGCGATACAACACACATATATAGCAATATGAGATAACTCATAGCATATACTTACCACTGATTTGAACACTCCTTTGTTGCACTTTTTGCACGAACTCTTTGGTAAAAGTGAGCGAGGCTTAATATAGAAAAACCTTCTTAAAACCCTTTTCGCACCAACATCTAGAATGGTATGGGCCTATAGCTCATTGATAATTTCACGCTGACCAAATAACAAAAGAGCTCTACATTACACCCTATAGGACATGTAGAAACCGAAACACCTCAAAAATTACTCAATCTTTTTTCAAGTTATGCAATGGCGATGAAGGCTCCCATAAATAATACTCCCCCCTCATACCGCTCAGTCGACAGCAGCA
The DNA here is from genome assembly GCF_021655555.1 of Marinagarivorans cellulosilyticus. Taxonomy (NCBI): domain Bacteria; kingdom Pseudomonadati; phylum Pseudomonadota; class Gammaproteobacteria; order Cellvibrionales; family Cellvibrionaceae; genus Marinagarivorans; species Marinagarivorans cellulosilyticus. Next base: position 5,219,430 of record NZ_AP023086.1, read on the forward strand.
TCACTCCTAGCGCTTGATTTTTATGCAGTCTTATGCAGCTATTCATTGATAATCCTTGGGCGAGGAACCTCGCAACCCTAAAGAACCTATAGCCAACTACCAATTCGCGACAATCAGTGAATGATTTCAAATGATCATAATCTGGGTATCGGTGTCCGGTCGATAATCAGAGGTACTTCATTAATAAAGGCTTAAGTTGCCTCTCATACAGTGTTTGGGAGCTTTTATGGCGAAAGCTGTATTTTAAAAACCTCCAAATTTGGCGTGTAATACGTGAGAGCTGCGTATAAAAAGCGCGGTATGCATCCGGGTAAATATAATCGCTGATATTTTTTTCACCGGATTCAATATCGCATGCATCATCGTCGCACTCCTCATTTTCGTGCTCAATATCTTCGCGCTGCAGGTAGAGAGCCATTTTTCGTGCGTGCTTTTTACTTTGAGTCATATCGCCATCAGGCATCGCCAAGTCATCTTTTCGCCGCAACAAAAATAGCATCGTTGAGACGTAAGTCATGAGCCCTAGCAGAGCCTGCAACTCAATAGCGCATGCACTTTTCCCCCAAGCTTTAGCGTTGACTAAGTCATGTTTAAAGTTATCAAAGTATTTCTCTACATCCCAGCGGCGATAGTATAAAAACGCAACGACACCGGGTTCAAGCGAAAAGTCATTCGTTAAATATTGATAAAATTCACCCTCAGGGGAGCGCCACTCAACCAGCCGCCAAGGTAACTTTCCGCTTTGTAGTTCAATCTCGTAGTCGTTGATGACATTTTCATTGCACGCGGATTCTGATAGTGGCCGAATGGCCTTTTGGGTATAGTTGAGCGTGGCCTTCATGCGGGTAATGACACTCGCATCAACCTCTGTTTGGCGGTCCTCCCAGTATTGACCGTCAATAAAAGCGCGATCCACGACATAAATTGCATTGCGAATACGCGTCCAGTCTCGCTTATCCTCTCCCATCATTTTTAAAACGCTCATCTCGCCTATCGACGCTGTTTCAGTGCGAACACAAACGGGAATGCCATGTCGTATATCATAGGCTGTCATTAACATATGGCCTTTTTGATTGTCACTACCTCCCTCCTTGGGAAGGACACGCAGAAAATGGCTAGACTCCTTTTGATAGGTCGCATCGATGGCCAGAACAGGGCGCTTTCCCAAGCCCTGAACACCGGCAAGCTTATTGGGAAGAGCCTCGCGCGCAGCGCTCACTAAATGGGCCACGCACTGCTGGACGATAATGCAGCGTGTTCTACTCGAAAGCGCGTCCGACCACGTTGAGCGCGCTAGAGGCACGCGCGACGCTGACGGGTCGCAATGCCATAATTGTTGAATGTGGTCCCTGAGCGTGGCACTTTGTGTGAATTGCCTTATTGCACCAAAGAGCATAAAACTTTCCATCGACAGCGACTGAAAAATATTATCGGAAAAGCGGACTTTGGCTAATGCATTTTTGATGGGGCCGAAGAGGTCACTCATAACAGTATTATCGGTGAGGGTTTCGGTCACTGAATCGGCGCGGCGTTGAATCATGGTTATGACATTCTCGTCAGGGTTGAAAAATAAAAATTTCCGGCCCCGGCTGGCGACAATGTCAAGCGATTCCATGGTTTTTTTTCGAAATTATTCGGCTTAAGCGTTACACCTTAAAGCCGTTTCTCGGTTAATTTGGGGTGTTCACATGGGCATTATATAGTGCGTAATAAAATCCCATTAAAAAAAAGATAGGACATCCAAAACTCGATAAACGGTAAGGCAATCCCTTCGTTCATCAGCTATACCTTTATAAGGTGGAGCTAATTATTGAAGGGTGTTTTTATGACGCAAGCGCGTAGAAGGTTGATTTCTTTAGATCAAACCAGTTGGTTTCATATTTGCTCACGTTGTATTAAGCGTTCGTTCTTAATGGGCGAAGATAAATACAGCGGTAAAAACTATGAGCATCGCCGCGAATGGATTTCCGATAAGTTAGCGGAGCTAAGTGACATATTTTCTATTGATATCGCCGCTTACGCAGTATTGTCCAATCACTATCACTTAGTACTGCATATCGATGCTGCCAAAGCTGCAGGCTGGAGTGATAAAACCGTTATTCGTCGCTGGATGATGTTATTTAAAGGCAATGAGCTGACACTTAAAGTATTAAAAAATAAACCATTAAGCAAGGCAGAGCAATATTTAGTTGATGACCTTGTCGCTGAATGGCGTGAACGGTTAAGTAGCATCAGTTGGTTTATGCGCTGTTTGAACGAGCATATAGCGCGCTTGGCGAATGCGGAAGATAAATGTTCTGGTCGCTTCTGGGAGGGCCGCTTTAAAAGCCAGGCGCTACTGGATGAGCAGGCGATAATTACATGTATGGCCTATGTCGACTTAAACCCTGTGCGCGCAGGCATGGCAGCATTGCCTGAAACCAGTGATTTTACCGCTATACAGCAGCGTATTCAGGCCTTAGGGCAGCCGACTAAAAAAACGGAAAGTAAGCAAAATATTAAACTCGCCAAATTCTGTAAGCCCCCCAAAAAGAACCACCTACCCACGGCCGATTCGGTGCATCAAGGTCAGCGCACGACTGGCGTTATTCCTTTTTATTGGCGCGATTATCTTGAGTTAATTGATTGGACCGGACGTGCAGTACTACCGAATAAGAAAGGCGCCATTAAAATGGCTGAACCAAAAATATTGCAGCGCTTGGCTATTGATACTGATCACTGGCTAGAAAATATGCCCCGCATCGAGAAAGATTTCCATCATTGTATTGGCCGAGAGGATTCGATAAAGCCTTGCGCCGAAAAGCTTGATCAATGCTGGGTTAAAGGCTTAGGGGCTGCTCGGCGATTGTTTGGTAGCTAGTTTTTTCTGCTATCGAAACATAAAGGGTGGCTAACAGCCGCTCTCTATTGCTTTGCCGTGCCTAAAGTTTGTAATGTCCCTAAGATATACATTAGTATTCCTTGCGAAGTTTGCATATTATTTGTTCATAATAGATATAGTTGGCACTTAGTTCGTGATTTTTATTTTTTTGGCAGATTAGTGTTATGGATGTCCCCAATATTTTCCCAATATTTTTAAAAGATGCGTATTCCGTTGGTGTACATGGCGTGTAGTAAAAATGTGTAGTCACCTTATTGGTGATGAATCATTTTTATCACGCGTCAGGTGCACCAAGGGGATGCGTAGACTTTGATGGTTCAACTACGGTTTTTAGGTTTAACTATCACCGCTTCATTCGTCGCCGTACTTCCCTTGAATGCCAAGCCGCAGGGACAATGACAAGCGCTGCAATTGTGCCTAACAGCCAAAGGTAACCTTGCCCAAAAAGTGCTAGCTGAACGATATCGGCGGCTTGTTCATTGTTTACCTGTTGGGCAAAAGCGTAAGAGCCAATAGCAGCGTCTTTAGCGATGGAAAAACCGCCACTAAAGGCGCTTTCCCACCCCATTGCTGACATTGATGCATAGGCCTTATACCCCAATGCGGCAGCACCAAAGCCCACAAACCCAATACCTACCGTACCTATACCCAGTACACCAATACCAACAGCGCCTATGCTCAGCCCGCCCACCGCCACGATACCCACACTAATAGGTGCAACGGCAATGCCACCCCAAGCAAACAATAGCCCATAAGCACGGTCGCCTCCGGCTACCCAACCCACAACTGGGCCGTCATTTTTTTCTGGGGTACCAAAGCGAAAATGAAATAAAGGCACACCGAATAGGCTTGCATTACTTTTAAATTCGCGCTGTTTAGCGCTGGGGCTGTCTGCGGGGTGTGTAAAAGCGTCGGGGTTAAATATTCGCTCCTGCGCTCTAAGGTTACGCGTTTTTTGCAACAAATACATTGTTAACCATAGGTAGCTGAATACAAAGCCTAAAACCCACAACTGTGAAATTACCGCTAATAATGTTGGACTAACAATATGTTGTGCAGCTAAGTGCTTAAAGCCAAACATGCCTGCAACAAAAATAATCGCGAAAATAAAAAATAATGATGTTAAGACAATAACACTGCGCCGCTCGCGCTGCGTGCGCGATTGCGCTAAACCTGCACGCACACCAAAAAATGCACTAATAACGCCAGAAAACGCAGCCAATAAAGTGACTAGGCCCGTCCATTTCAATAAAGAACCCGCCTTGGCTGCGCCGGCGCCTAGTGTGGCAGCCTGTACCGGTGGAGACGCCAAATTTATAGCCGCAATAACGCTAGTAGTAAAGGCCAAGCTCGGTGCACTTTTCGCCAGAGTATCCTCCACAAATGTGACCATAGCTTTTTCCAATAGCTTGCGGCCACGCGACAGACGCTGCTTTACAACTTCTTCTGATAAATCCAGAGCACTTGCGACATGGGCAACCGAGTGATGCTCGCGATAAAACAACACTAAGGGCTCGCGATAGTTTGCAGGGATTTGCTCTAGGGTTTGCCATAGCAAAGCTTGCTCCTGCTCGCGGATGGCGGATTCTTCAAGCCCAATTTGGCCTGCTTCGTGGTCCTCGCCTTCGGTAATATCCTCGGCACCCTCTATAGGCTGACTGGCCGCTTTGCGGCGATAACGACTGACTTTAAAGCGTAAAATACCGCACAACCATGACTTTAGCTTCTCTGGGTCTTGCAGGGTTTCAAGCTTCTTCCATGCTTCAACAAATGTTTCTTGGGCAATATCCTCACTGTGTTTAACGTCACCAACAGATGAATAAGCAACCGAGCAAAGTAAGCTTTGGTAGCGTGCGACGATTATGCAAAAAGCATCGCGGTCACCACCTAAAGAGGCCAACACCAAAGAGGCATCGCTACTATTTTGTTGTTTTTTACGTGTGAAAAAGCTCATAAAATTATCTTTATCTGTTTGTGATGCTCTTAGGTGCCTATTGCGCACTGAAAGGTGACAGGTTTGTTAAAAAATAATTTGATATTCACTCTCCTTATTCCTTTCTGTACACGCTTAGTACTCAGTAAACCCTATTGAATACAAAAATATTTATTTTCTTTTGTCACCTTTGCATTCGCACTTGGCACTTAATCAACGCAACACGGTGCTTTACCACCCTGAAGCATCGAATTTATTAACCGATTAAGTCAGGAATCGATCATGAACGTATTCAAATCTGCCGTACAATTTTGTAGCCACTGCATTACATTAACAGCTCTGTTAGCTGCTTCAAGCAGCTTTGCTGCCCCCTTGGCAGCCACTATCGACGACTTTAGCCATGCGCAAAACAATGGCTTAGGCATTGAACGCCAGTATTTAAGTGATGTACTAGCCGGTGGCAGCACCACTACCGAGCAGGTCCAAAAAGAAGGCATCTTATATTTGAAAGGCAGCATACTGCCGCCGCGCGGCCAGCCAGGTTGGGCTAGTACAGTACTGCCTTTGGGGCCGGAAGGCCAAGCACAAGACGCCAGCCAATTTAAAGGGATCCGCATGCTCATTAAGGTGAGTGCTGGCAACATTTCGATTACCGCCAATAGCACTGAAGTCACCAACTTCGACTACCACGCCAAGCCCATTGCGGTGGTAGCCGACGGTAAATTCCACGAAGTAAACATTCCTTTCAATACCATGAAGCGTGCCTGGTCCGAGCAAACTGCCTTAAACACTAAAGCCCTGCACAGCCTAAGCATAGTGGCTTTTAGCCCACAGCCAGGCGCCTTCGACTACGCCATTGATGAAATCAGTTTTTATTAATCACACCGCTCATACTTAATGGCACTAAAGCTGTGCACCACAATACGGAAAAACCATGACTCAACCAATGCTTAAAAATCAACGCCTTGATTACCTCGATGCCGTGCGCGCCTTTGCTTTGCTTTTAGGTATTGTTTTCCATGCGAGCTTATCTTTTATGCCACTGTATATTGGTTGGGCAGTAATGGATATTTCAACAAGCCCTGTGGTGCCAGTGTTTATGCTTATTAGCCATTCATTTCGTATGGAGCTGTTCTTTTTAATTGCCGGTTTTTTTAGCCACATGGCATTTCACAACCAAGGGACTAAAGCATTTATACAATCGCGCACGGTGCGCATTGCTATACCGTTTATTATTGGTTGGCTTATATTGCGGCCGCTTATTGTATCTGGCTGGATAATGGGCGCAGCCAGCTTGCGTGGCGATGTTGATATTAGCGGCGCATTGCTTGCTGGGGTTACCACCCTAGGTGAACTACCGAAGGGATTTTTAACAGGTTCGCATTTATGGTTTTTGTACTATCTGCTTTTGCTGACTGCTGTAATACTGGTAGCACGCTGCGCTATTTACTTACATACACCTATTAAAAATTACTTAGCCGTGCGGGCAGATAAAGCTTTATGCTGGGTATGCAGCTCCCCGTTCGCACTAATCGCCCTAGCCATACCGACTGCCGTATGCCTGTGGTTTATGGATCATTGGGGCGTAGATACACCCGATAAATCACTTATACCGCACATCCCCGTCACCTTACTTTATGGAGGAATATTCTTATTCGGCTGGTTAATGCATCGCCAAGCTAACTGTATTGATAGTTTTTCCCGCATTACTGGGTTTAAAGTGGCGCTGTGCTTGTTTTCGGTTGGCGCCAGCGTCAAACTTTCTAGCTTTGAAATGCAGACGGGCTTACCTTACTACACTTGGTTAAAAGTAAACTTTATGCTGAGCTACGCAGTAATGATGTGGACTTTAATCGCGCTTACACTTGGGCTATTTAAAACACTATTTAATCGCCAAAGTAAAATTATCCGCTACTTTTCAGACGCTTCTTATTGGCTTTACCTTATCCACCTACCCATAGTAGTGTGGCTACAAGTTGCTTTTGCAGAGCTGCCGCTACATTGGGGTATGAAGTGGGCCCTCATTTCAAGTACAACCATTATATTTTCGATTATTCTTTACGATACTTGCGTGCGTGCAACTTTGATTGGCGCTATATTAAATGGGAAAAAGCGTAAGCGATTAATGTCGGTACTGAAATAATAAAATATTCGATAACTAGAGAGGTAGCTATTTTTCTATAAAAATATAGCATTCATAATTTACAGCAGTAGAAACATAATGATTCTAAAAAATTGTGGAATTACTGTATTTGGCTATGCTTTTATAGAATTATATTTTAAAAGGATAAATGGGCTTGAGAACGCGAAAAAAGTAATTATTGTAAGATCAAGAAGCGATGCTTAGCGCAGAAAATGGACCGACCTATCAAGGCGGGAGGCCTCATATTACACATCGCATTTTTGTAGGGATATACATCATTAGATAATGCATCGAGGCAGGAGGCCTCTTATTAGACATTGCAGGAGTATAATGTCGAGGAGCTATGACCGAAGAGCAGCTATTTAGGGGCCAGAAACAGTGACGCCGCTATCGCGAAAAGTACATTTTTACAGATATTCCAATGCTAGGAATAGAGATTAGCAATTTTATCGCACTTAAGCTTGATTAAGATTCTCTAACGGTTAGATAATGTGACCCATCAACTCCTTAATGAGTAGCGAAAGTTTGTGTTATCTGAAATGTTCTTATAATAGCCTTAGAGCCTTTTGGGTGCCGCATCCTACTATTTTGATAGGGTCATTACTCATAGCACCCATTGGCTCTACCCAAGAGGTAACAAGCAGTAGTGAAGACTCTAAGTATCTAATTGTTGCTCTCAGTGATAAAAGTCACGATTGGGTTTCTGGCAAAGTTGACTCATTAGCTAGCAATATAGATACCTACTTTGCCTCTGGCACCTTAGCAGACAGGAAGAATACAAGCTATGTTTCCGTTCAGTGGACCAATACCTATAGCCATTTAAATTATTATGACAATCGCTTAAAGGTGCGAGGCCGCTTAGATTTACCAGGCACTAAAGAGCGCTTCAATCTGTTCTTCGATAGCGACCCTGAAGAGCATGATAGCCTTAGCAGTCGGGTGTTACGATCTAATCGTGCAAGCGAAAAAGAAGATGGCGTATTAGGTATCGGTTTAAAAAACAAAAGTAGCTCCTTCAAAGTTAAGCATGGTATTGGGCTTTCTTCAGGAGACCCAATCGATGTCTTTTACCGTTTTAAGCTTAACTATAACACCCAGATCAACGATCATTGGGAAAGCTACTTTTCCCAATATATTTGGCACTATCATCAAAAAAGTTGGGGCGAGAGAACACAAGGGCAGCTCACTTTTAAGGCTAATGAATTTTGGGAAATATCTACAACTTCAGAGGCCCAGTATGAACACCGTTATAAAAACTTTGAGTTTGCTCAGATTTTTTCTTTGCACAGATATATAAGCAATAGCCAAAATTTGCAATATAACATTGGCGCACTAGCTACCGATAAACCCGACTTTAATGTAACTGACTATTTCTTATCTTTTGATTACCGCCAAAGAATGTATAAAGATTGGCTATACATGAGCGTAGTACCAGAATTACTCTGGATTAGAGGGGAGCGCATACATGTAGAGAATAATGACTTCCGCAAAAAGGGCTTTGACCCAACCATTTCTCTACATTTTGAAATAATATTTTCTGGTCAACCAGAGTACCGATATCGAAACATGTATAAACAGCCTGCAATTAAATAGCTACATAACTTTTCAACTGCAAGGTAGACCTAGGCTTTTACTCGATATAACATCCAGTTTACCGCCCCGTTTGAGGTTACCGCATCTTGAACATTGCCTGTTTTAAACCAAAGCGGTCCATTCTAGATATGGGCTCTTTCGCCTAAATTGCTGAAAACTCAACAACCACCAGCAAAAGCTAGTGATTGTTGAGCGCATTTTCGATTATCCACTTGCGCCAGCTGTGAGTTGCTTAGCCTACTTGTACCATTAAGCATTCAGAGTTTTAAGAGAGCCTAAGGGCTATAGCTTGATGGTACTACAATGACTTTTGTTCAACCTCCCAGCGAGAGGCGTTGCAGTAGCCACAGTTGCTGCCTTCGAATTCCGTGGCGGCATCGGCGTCGTCAAATAGCTGGTATAAAAACCACGCGGTTGTAATACCTCGAAAATCACCACCATCGCCAACCGGTTCAAAGTGGCTTGCGCCCTGAAGAATAGCCCAGAAGACAGGTACATTCGTGCGGCTAAAAAGACCCGCGTGATTGCGCGTTGGGTTGACGAGTGTATCGGCGCTGCCAGAAAGTAAAAGCATTGGGCCGCTTTGGTTGGTGTGTGAACGTCTATCGTGGCCTAGGCCCAAGGTGTAACCCTCAATTGGCGCAGAGGTGGCAATGCGATCATCGGTTGCGGCCATAATCGAGCCCCCGCCACCTTGCGAATGGCCAGAAGTGCCAACCTTGTTGAAGTTGATATAACCTGAGATAGAAGAGTCTTCAAGCCAATCGAGGCACTCAAGCATGTCGCGGCCTGTGCCCGCATTGGTGGTATTGGCCGCCAGTACAACAAAACCCCAAGATGCCCAATGCCTTAATAGCCCCCGGTAAGACGAAGGGCTTGCGCCAGTGCCGTTGCCCCATAGTATTACGGGGTGGTTGCCATCAAGGTTGCTCGGACGGTATAGCGTGCAGGAAGATCCGGCGCGCTCTTGCGTGGTTTGATTCCCGCCCGAGCTATCGTAGCTCCCCCCTGTAGTGTCATCCCTGCCACCAAAAGCGTGCGCGTTTCCGGCGCAGAAAGCTAAGCTTAGTAAAAGTGCAAATGAAGATAAATGTACAGATGATAATTTCACAACTTGACCTCGTTTAAAACCAATGCTCCCTGCGTTTATCGAGATGCGTTATTGCCTCTCGTGATCCCGGGGGTATTCTAGAAAGCGTTTTGTCGTTCCGATATGACACCAAAGACCGTATTATTGTGAAATTGGCTTATCGATGCTCTGAGTATTTTATCGGCCGCTAAATATCGATAACATTGTTCCAAACATTACGTGAAAATCGAGGAGTAACGTTTCATTTTTATTTCTAAATTATTAAATCAATATTATTTTTTTATTAATATTATTGCCGGCTCGGTTGTCTTGCTACTGTGCTATGCAGTGAATGAGATTGTCGTCTCAAAAAAAGTACCCGAAAATAATTTATTGCAAGATTTTGGTGAAAATAATGCCATTAAAAACACGTTGGCTGACCTAAATATTCGCGCGTTGGAAAACGCCTACTTAAAGTATTTAAGTGCGGGCAATGAAAATGCTGTGTTGAGGTTTGATGCTATTTTTCGCCGTGAGTTGGGCCAAAATCTGCATAAGTTTATGTATGACGCTTCGTATCGCCAATTATTTATTCAGCAGATTGTCGGCGTGCAAAAGACGCGTTATACACTTAGCTTTAATCGATTTATAGAAGAGTATGCAGAATTTCTTATTTGGCAGAAAAAGTTATTGACGATTTATGGCTGTAAACCATCGCCCGAAAAAATTAGCCAATTTATTGGCGCTATTAAACGTGGGTACTCCCATAGTTTTTCTCAAGAGCTGTACCCCTTGCTGCAAGTTTGGGTGCTGGCTTCTGAAATGCAAGGTGGTCGTTTAATGCTTGATACTTACCAGCGCTTTGCGAATGATAGGGGTGTGCGATGTTGGTAAGTGGCAATTTATTGGCGGGTTCGTATTTCACTAAAAATAATAATGCTTGCTTGTGGTTTATTTTGGCACTTTTAAATGGCCTTATTATTGGCTTGCCTTTTGTTTTTAATGCGTTTTATATTGTTGGCTGGTTTTCATTAGCGCCTGTTTTTATGCTCGCATTTTTTATGGGGCGCAAGCGCTATTCGCTGTATTGTTTAGTCTGCCTTTTTAGTGCCTATGCGGTAGCGAGCCATTGGCTTGTTAATTTTTTTCATCTGCAAGGCATGTCTTTTCTAAAAGCCGTTGCTTGGTGCTCGCTCTACTGGCTATTTATGAGCGTAACCCTAGCGGCCTTATTGTTGTTTTTTAGGGTCTTGGTTGAGCGTTTTTCAAAAATAGTGTTGCCCGTTATTTTTGCCAGTGTGGTGACTGCCCATTGTGCTGCCACTTCATTTTTGTTTCCCGCAAATTGGGTTTACAGCCAGGGCGAGTTTGTTGTGGTATTGCAGTGGGTCGCGCTTCTGGGTGAATACGGCCTTATGTTTGTAATGGTTTTGACTTCTGCCGCTACAGGGTGCTTACTTATGCGCTTTAATTATCGCCGATTTTGGGGCGGCCTTATCGCGTTGATCGCGTTTTGGTTTTCGCCGTTGATATTTTCGCAAACTCTGACGGCTCGAGCTATTAAGGAGGTTGAAACGGTAACGCTAGGGTGGGTGCAAACGGACTCCCTGCCAGGGCAGCGCTCCAAGCTAACAAATTACTCATTGGCAAACCCTATTGAGCTGCAGCTTTCCATGGCAATCGCTGATCAGACGGATGTGATTATTTGGCCAGAAACAGGGGCAAAGGAGTTGTGGTCGAACACACATTTTCATTCTCAGCTTAATGAATTTACTCGCTCAACTGGCACAAGCGTGGTCCTTCAAGATATTCGAAGGGAGGCCGGGCGCAGTTACAATAGCTTGATGCATGTTGCGGCTGGCCAAACTACGGAGTACTACGATAAGCGCTACTTGATACCCATTGGGGAGTTTATTCCTGATTGGTTAGCAGGTTTAGGCGCGGACGAATTTTTGCTGGGTGATGGCGGGCGCTTTTTAACGGAAGGTGGGCGAGATGTCGACTTTACGAATGGTAAATTCCTGTGGCGCAGCCGTATTTGTTATGAAGCTTTTTTTTCGAGTGCGTTCGCAGCAATGACGAAAAGCCGCCCCATTGATTTTGCGACAATATCCTCTAACCAAGCTTGGTTTAATAGTGCATCGCAGGTAGACCTAATGAAAGCGGTTAGCCGTATCCGGGCGGTACAGCTTAATGTGCCTGTGCTGCATGTTAATAATAATGGTCCTTCATGGCTGTTTGATGCTGACGGGCATGAACTTACGCACTCGCCAGCAGGCGTGCGTGGCGCTTTTTTTACAACGGTCGTGGTGCCCAAAGGCCGCTAAATTATCGCGCAGGCATGAACTAAGGGAATTGCAAAAGCCTACGACATTTGCGCACAGTGCCTTTTTTCGCTTTGTTCTTTTAATTGCAAGGGTGTTTTTCCTGTCCAAGTTTTTATAGCCCGCCGCAAACTGGAACCGCTTGAAAACCCCATAATTTCCGCAACGGTATCAACGCCAAGCTCCGAGTCACAAATGTGCCTACATGCGATCTCCATTCTAACTTCGTTTAAAATTTCGCGAAAACTGGTTTGTTCAAGAGTCAGTTTTCGAGTAAGTGTTCGGCGAGAAATGTTCAGTTGATACGCAATGCACGCCAATGAGGGGCTGTTAACAAAAGATTTACAAACCTGCCAGCGAACAAGTTCGGTGAAAGAATTATCTGGATATTCCCTCTGATACTCGTTTTCGAGCGCTTCGAGCAGTTTTATAAAAATAGGGCGCCGAAGTGGTCGCCACTTTTGAGTAAAAACATCAATTGCAGAACTAATTTGAGTTGGGCCCTGATGGATTTCAACCGAGACATTGAAGTACGCCTTTATATAATCTTGGCAATAGCTGTGCAACGTGTTGAGTTTAACGTGGAATGCTGATTCTGGATCGCTGCAAAAACCGCAACTTTTAAAAAGTTTAAGTGTGGTGGCAAGCCTTAATTAAAATTCAAATTTCCTAGAAAATTTTGAGCAATGCCCAAGCTCCAGTTCCGGAACTGGGCACACAATATGTTGATCACGCGTAAGATGATAATTAGGTGTGCGATAGTAGTGGAAATAATAAGGTTGTGTGAGTATGACATACCGCCTAAATGCCAACCCAACCGCAAAAAGGGAGTGGCTGCAATTAACCGTTTCGCCCAAGGTGCCATAGAAACACCAAGGAATATATGCACCGGCCTTAATGCCGCAGCCGCTTCCTAGCGAATGAACGCAATTGTGAAAAATTTGGGATAACTGCGCAAAACTTATTTTTTCGTTTGTAGTATCGAGCAGGTATTGTTCAATCGCGGTATTTCGTAAAGCCTCGGAGCTAGCCACGCCCTGAGTCGATAAAAACTCGATAATAGCTTTAGGGATGTAGCTAAGCGGAATATTGCTAGGAGGATTAATCACAGAGTACCTCATGTCTACTGCTTGAACTATGAGCGTCCTGCTATGTGACAAATACGGCACCAAAAAAGTTAATAGGTGCTGTGATGGTAAGTAAGGTTTACGTGCCGCTACATCCAATATTCGCCACCACTTTGATGGCTTGTTATCCTATACTTAATGTATGCATTATTCTATAATTTTTGACTCCTTTTGTTGAATAAAATTGATAGGGCCGCGGATCGACTGCACTAACTACTTGAAGCGCACAAATTGGAGGATCAATTTGCACAACCAGCTGGCCAAAGGGTGAAGCGCAAGGGTGCGTCGAGTGTTTTACTGTTTAAAAAAATAGAGCATCTAAAAGCCTACTCTAAAGTCACACCGACTGAAAAACTGTAACAATTAAATGTTTGACCTAGAAACCGCAGTTGAGAGTCAAAAAGATGCGTATTCCGTTGGTGTGCATGGCGTGTAGTAAAAAGGTGTAGTAACCCCCATGGATTGGGGAAATGCAGATCACGCAGGAGCGGTTATCTGTCACCTTATTGGGAATGAATAGCGAATCCAGTGTTGATCAAGTCTTTCGAAGTAAGTGGCTGCGTAAGGTAAAAAGAGTGCACTCTAGAACTGAATAGCGGGTAAGCATCGTTCGTTTAATCTGGGAAAATATCACACGGTAGGGAAAAGAAAAGCCACTACAGATAGTAGTGGCATTAATAATCTTAGGGCACCTCTAAAAATAGTAATTTTTTTGTGAGAGCAAGGAAGCACCGCCCGGAGAGCCGCAGTTTACGTGGTGTAAATCATTCAGCGCATCCATGCGCTTCACCCTTCGGGCAGCAAGCTGTGCAAATTGATCCTCCAATTTGTGAGGACTCGAGGACGGAGCTAATGTCCATGGATGGACTGAATACAGGTTTTGCAGGAGCAAAAAACTGTAAGCCGCTATCGCGGAAAAAGTGCATTTTCAGAGATGCCCCTTAGTCGACATAGACTTCTTTAAAGCCAATAAACATGGATGCGAATATCATCGGCCCGACGATTAATAGCCCTAAGCCCAATGGAATAGAAGCCAAAACCACTAGCACCATCATTACAATGCCGTAAATAAAAAATGGAATGATATTTTTTAAGCAACCTAAAAAGCTCATTTTCATTGCAGTGAAAACGCCTTTGTCGCCAAAAAGAATCAAACAGGGAGCAAACCAAACGGCCATGTATAGGGGAATCATTAGCGCTAACGCAACTAACACACCTAGGGCCATTTTCATTGCGCCCTCTTCAGCGATGGCTGTAGTATCTCCACTCATCGCTGCCATAAAAAGGCTGCCCATTGCCAGCACCATAACCCCAAGACTTACAAATAACAAAATGGCGCTTAAACCCAGTAGCGAGCCAAACTTATTTTTAAAGCCGGCAAATAAATGCCCAACCTCTAGTCCTTGATTATCGTGGATAGATTTGCAGCCAATCATTATTCCACCAACCCACACACTTCCCAAAATACCAGCTACGAAGTTTACAACAGGGATAATACTGAGAATGATCATCAGAACAAACCCAATAATACAAACCCCAATCCAACTACCTGCATTACCTTTAAAATAACCGAAGCCATCAAATAGCCAACCCGCGCCGCGACCTGCGCCAACTGTTTGAGCCTCATGTACCACGAACTCACCGCTTTTATTATCGGTGGTGTTTAAATCTGCCTCTGGTGCTTGATAAGGGTTTTCTGCTTCACTCATAATATAATCCTATTTTTTATGGTAAATTTATTATTCTTTGTTTAGTAATAATTTTTTGAAGGTAAATCAAGGCTTTAACTAGGCTGAGTAACAACGAATGAATACCCCGAGTCCATGCCACTCATGAATCACCCACGCACCTAGAATAGCATCATTTTTCTGTAGCTCGGAAGTCACATATAATGAATGTGAAGAATGTTATAGGCAGTGGCGAATCGGGGTAGGAGCACAATGTCGAGGAGGTAATGCGCAGGGGAAGTGCCTGTTTATCCCCACTTCTCCGTATGCAATAACAGCTCACACTTGAGTGATGTCACACAACCACGCTAAAGCATCTTCTCGGGATTCAAAGAGCTTTACATTTTTCTTGCTCTTGTTAAATCGCTCCATCATATATATGGCACTACTGCGCGATAGCGCATCGTAGGTTATTACACCGATATTTCTGATTTTAGTCGATTCGCTCAGTTTGATAAGGGCATCAAATGTGTAGGAGTATTGGGTGGCTTTATCCAATAGTATCGAGATCTGGCTATTCATTTTACCTTCAATGGCAGCAAAAAATTCATCTACCATTTGACCGCTAATTTCTACGCCATCATCTAAAATTATCTCGACGATGTTTTGGTCGATAATTTGTAGCCTGCAAAATGATAACCGGTGCACAGTAGTCCCTTAACTAAACAATGAATAATCGCTGTGGAGGGTACTTAAGGTACGCCATCTTAAGTACATCAGGAGCACGATATTATCTAAAATACAGCAGGTTGTGCAAATTATTCATGTTTGAGGGCGCCGACTTAGGCCGGAATACGGGCAAGGCAATGCCTCTGGGAGCTTTGCTTAATAGGCGCGCCGGCTGGGCTTGAAACGCCCAGCGAAGGTCGGTGGTTTATTGCGGGTTTAAATAGAATTCCACATCGGTGGTATAAGAGTACTGATCAAAGCATATGTACTTATTGCTTAGGTTGGCGACATTCTCTTGAATTTGGCTGTCGTAGCCGGCTAGGGTAACAGTAATGTCAGCCATCGAGCGGTCATTGTCATGGTAGCTAATCATAACCTCGCAGTCATGATCTTCACCCCCCCATTGATAGCGGCACAGTGTATCTCCTGTAACACTGTCGTACACCGTTATGTCGTATACAGGAATTGCTACAGTAGGGCACACGGCACCATCACACCCCATAAGGCTTATCGATGCTGCTAGCGCCAGTAAGCTAGATTTATACATAATTAACCCCGTTTATAATGAGCCATTAGATTGCTTGGCCTGTAAAAATGAGCTTGCCATTCGTAAGGCTAGGCTAGCGATAGGTTTAACCTAAAAACCGCAGTTGAACCATCAAAGTCTACGCATCCCCTTGGCGCACCTGACGCGTGATAAAAATGATTCATCAAAAAAAGGTGACAGATAACCGCTCCTGCGTGATCTGCATTTCCCCCGTCCATGGGGGTTACTACATACTTTTACTACACGTCATGCACACCAAGGGAATACGCATCTTTTTGACTCTCAACTGCGGTTTCTAGGTTTAAGCGGAGGCTAACAAGTGTTTGTGGCGTGCTCTATAGGTAAAACTACGTATAAAGTTGGTTGTGCGAGGGGCATCACCCACTTTACTGGAGCGTGGTTTGGCCAAATGTGGTTTAAGGCTGGCAGGTAATAAACAAAGAGAGTACTGAAATGCTCACACCGCAGCGCTTCCGTGCACTGCGATTTTTAGTAAGCCTTAACTGGCGACGCCAGAAATGTTGCTGCCACCCCAGCCTTTAAAAGCAGGGTGGGAATCGGCGCCTAGAATGCGCGCTGCAGTTTCGAACATATCCATTTGCGATGCACCGCCCACAGAGGTCACGCGCCCAGCGCGTACGCCAGCACCGGCCATAAACATGGGGGTATCAGCTGCACTGTGGGCATTACCATTACCCATATCAGAGTTTTGCACCAGCAAGGTATCGCTTAATAAACCGGCATCTTTCAGTTTGCGCACAGTTTTAGCTGCCAAGCCAAACATATAGCCTGCAGTCGTAATGTACTGGCCCCAGGTTGTTACGTCGTTGTGGTGCGAGCTGTGCAGCTTGTCGTTAAAGCCCGGAATATTAAAGCCACTGGTATCGTCACCCAAACACAAAGAAACCGAAGCCGTAACATTGCAAGACAAAGCCAGCGCGGCAATTTCCAGCTGTAGCTCGGTGTGCGAAGTAAAGTCGCCATCATTACCGGAAGGCATAGCCACATTGCTACAGGTTTGCGTTGTACTTTGCGCTGGCGCACTGCCTCCACCGGTGGCAGGGGCTAACTTGCTTTCGAGGGTTTCTATCGAGCTGAGGTGCTCTTCTAGCTTTTCTTTTTCGTGTTGGCCCAGCACTTTGCTGTTGAGCGTTTTGATTGCATCGCGGTGCAAGTCTACGAATAACTGGCGTGGGTTTGTGCCACCGCCAGTACCACCATCACCACCGGTATTGCCGCCACCACTGCCTAAAGCACTGGTAATGCGCCGCATGGCCGATTGTGGATCGTTAATGGTGTTGATGGTGCCGCCCAAGTCGTCGCGCGTGGGCGAGCCTTGGGTATCTAGCTGGGAAACCCCTAGGTTCAATACATCCAGCGGATGATTAGCCCCAATGGTCCGCGCCATCATCACATCAAAACTCGCTTGGCCATAATAAGAGCCACCAAAACGGAACGGCATAGCGCCGTGACCTGGGTTGGTGGTAGCTGCGCCCACAAGGAAGTTAATATCACCGGCGACACCTTGATCAGCATAACCTTGGGACATCGGCTTCATTACCGAATTGCTGTTCGGCGTGTACAAATCTGGGATTACACCACCGGCCACATACAGCGCAAACGACTTTTTAGGCCCCGTTTGCGCTTCGGCTAAGCGGTTAATCATCATCGCGCCAGCAAGGCCAAATGAGTTTAAAAGCCCGCGACTAATGCCTGCACCGGTAATGGTTTTAAGCAAATCTCGGCGCTGTTTGTCGAACTGATTTTTGTATCTGATTTTCATAAATTCACCTTCAATTCTTTGGGGGCGCCGTTATCGGCTCCAGGCCTTACGGAAACGAATTGAGTCTAGAGTACCTATAGCTTCTAGCATCGACCTAGGGCTACTCTGGTTCATTTCGCCCACCATATCGTTCACATCACAGCCGTAGCCGTCACGCTCTTGCTGCTCGAGGTTTTCAGTTAACGGGCCATCTGCCTCTGTGATGGAATCAACCATTATGCCGGTCGCGTAGTTGTAAAACTGCATGGCTAAACACGATTTAGCCAACCCAGAAGCTTCACCGGTTGCCAACATGGTTGCCAGCTCTTGGCCGCCATTAAAGGGGTAGTGCTCGGTGCTACGGTTGCTATCGCCAAAGAAGTGCAGCTCCATAAAGGGCGAGAAGAAAGCACCTGAAGCATTGATCGGATTACCGGCGTTATCCACGGTGCGGAAGCGGCCTGCCGTGTCGTAATCCTCTAAACCAAAGCCCAGCGGGTTAATTAGCTCAGCATGACATTCCACACAAGGCGTGCCTTCGGTTAAGCGGTGGAAGGTATCGCGGTTGGTAGTGCGCTCGTCATTCAAGAAGGCCTCTAAGCTGCCTTTTTTCTCTTCGCGGCTGGTGCTGACACCGGCCGGCGGTGGCGGCATGTACTGGCACAACATATCGCGGCGAATATAAGTGGCCCTGCGCACCGGCGAAGCCTCGGCAAAGTCACCACGGTTCGCAAGGAAAGCCCCACTCAGTAATAAGCCACCACGGTTAGCCGGCGCTACTGCTTGGAAGCTATTGCCACCTGGGGCGTTAATGCCGTAATGCTGTGCTAAGCGGCTATTAACATAGGTTTTGCCCGGTGCGTACAAGTCGGCAAAGCTGGCGTTGTCGTCCAACATAATGTTTTGGAACAGTAAGCTTAGCTCGGTCACCATGTCGGCTGCGATGTCGTCAAAGTTGCCAAACTGGGCTGGGTCTTTTTGCGTTGCCAATACATCGCGTGTGCTCAACCAGTCGTGTACAAACTCGCCCAATATGGCTTTCGCCGCATCGGTTTCCAGTAGTTTGCTGGCTTCTTGGCGAATGCTATCGGCTGAGTTTAAGCGGTTGTTCTCGGCGGCTAACCACAGACTACTGCCTGGCTGCGGGGTAGAGCGGGTAAAGGTATAGCTCAGGAATGTTGCCATTTCGTAAGAAGACAACGCAAAAGCACCGTTGGCGTCTTGGCCTATTTCATGGCGATACAAGAACTGCGGCGAAGACAACATTGCCGCCAACGCCACTTGCATACCCTGCGCTACGTCACCATCGGTATATTCACCGCGGGCGATAGCTAAATAACCGGGCACATCGTTAGTGCCGTTCTTCTCGGCATTGGTGAGCGGCCGGCGGAAAATGTAAGTGCCGTACTCGTTCACTAAACGCTGGGCGCAAGTTTCGTCGAGGTTGCCACAGCTAAGCCAGTTGAAGTTGGAATCTTTAGACCATTGAGCAATGGTTTCGGCCAGCTGCACAACGCCGTCATACTCAATATCGGTACGTAGGGTAATGTCTTTGTTGTTGATAAATTTACCCTTGGCATCGTCTTGGGGTAAGTAACTGCCTAAGGAATTATCGGTATAGCCAAACAAGTCGCGTACGGTATTGGCGTATTCTTCACGCGTAAGCAACCTGACTAAACGCTCGCCGTAGCTTTCGGGCTGCGAGCAGCTTAGTGCTTTGCGCTCTGGCTGGCTGCGCGGCAAGGTAGCATCGGCAAATTGCGGGTTAATGGGCAGTACATGCCAGCTAACAATGTATTCAGTCACTTTATCGGCGCACACTTCGCCACACGAAGCTGCACCACCTAAAGGCATGCTTGCGGCAATGTAGTCGCTTAACGCATTGGCGGTATAGATGCCTTTCGCCGCTAGGCTTTCCATAGCTTCGTCGTACAGGCCATCTTGGAATACACCCGCTGTTCTTTCACCATCGTGACAACGTTGGCACTGTTCCTCAAAAATCGTTTTGCCTTCTATGTGGGCTAAGTCTTCTGATCCTGTAGAACTATTCGTCGATGAAGACTGCTGACCACCTTGGGCTTCAAGGAAGGCGACAATATCGGTAGCGCACTGCAAGTCACAATCGGCTTGTGGATTATTGCTAGGCGGCATGTCTAGGAAGATGCGTTGAATCACCTGATTACGGTTGCCCGCATTAACGCTGAAATCGCTAGCGCCATGACAAGCACTACACACTAGGCTTGGATCGCTTTCGAACAAGGTTTGCCCTAGCGTTGCATTGCCTTCAGTTGTTGCGGAACTTGATGAAGATGCCGCAGGGGCACTAGAGGACGATGCTTGTGAGCTAGGCGGCATAGTGCCGGACTGACCACACTCAGTACCCAAGTAAAGGCCAATGTTGTCGAGCTGGACATTCACGTTACTGGTGCCCAATAGGAATTGCACCCTAGCTGTCGCATCGTCACTGGAAACCATCATGGTTTGTTGGTAGCTATTCCAACTGCCCGATAAGGCGCGTAATTCGCTGTTGGCGCCGCTAATAATGGCCCAGTTAGAATCTTCGCCGCCATCAATATGGAACAAAATATCGCGCGCATTGCCATCGGTTTTGGCATCAAAACACAAAGTATAGTTGGCGTTTGTTTGCACGCTAACTGGGTGCACAAGCTCAACTTCCCACGTTTGAGTAGAGGCTGCGCTAATAGCAAAATCCAAATAGCCTGTATCCCAAGACAAGGTGGCATTCACCAAGTTAGGTGTTGCGAACTGGGCCAAGCCCTGTGTAAAAGAACCATCAGACAACAAGCTATTGGCGGTAGGGTTACCCTGCGAGCTACTCGATACAATCGCAACGCTAGAGCTGGAGGGTGCCTCGCTCGACACAGCCGTGGCAGAACTTGTGGTTGCAGCGCTAGAACTAGTGGGAACAACGCTTGAGCTAACGACAACGTCACTAGAACTAGAGCCAGGTTGCGGCGCACCGTCACAAGCAAAAAGCGCTAGTGATCCAAGCAGCAGCCCCCCAATTTTAAAAGCTCGGCCAAGGTCGGCCGAACAGGGTTTTTGATACCGTTTTAAGTGCATAGTACCGTTCCTTTCTATTGGAATTTAAGCGAGACAATTTCTGATGGCGCAGGCTTTTTTGCCAGTAAACCAGCTGCCGCTGGGTACCCATAAGCCAAGAGTTGGTGACTTTTCCGCCATTTATGTTTTGTTGTGTGCAGTGGATGCTGGGGCAAAACCACAATCTGAACAGTGACCGCCTTCAAGAAAACGGGGGTTTTGCGAATTTTTTTACTTATTTGTCGAATAGTTTTAGTTAATTCGCCCTAGTTTCATCGTTTTGAGGTGGGGGCGTTTGTCTTGGGGGGACCCCCTTATTGCGTTTAGGCTATAAAGGACGATCCATACAGGGTCTTCTCCGCTTTAGTGAGGTAAAAAGAGATGCTAAGACCCGCCATATCCGTTGAAATGTAAGGTTCTCACGCCACTACACTTAAACGAATATATGAGCCTTAACATCTCCAGCAAAATTTTGAGCCTTCCTGGTCAGCGTGTCAAACAAGTTCAGCATGACTTGGCCCTGCAAAGATTGACTATACACTGCAAGCGAGACCGTCGTTATAGAGCGATTGACCCGTCAAGTAATGAGGCGGCCAACATCAACCGATACTTGCGCAGAACGATCCGTGATGTCCCTTTGTGTGGCTTCGAGTGCTATTTGGAAGTTGAGCTCGCTCAAGTTGTGACGACTTGCGGTAGGCGTCTAATGGAGGCTTGCGAATTTGTCGATACAGGCAATCGCTATACTCAAAGATTTTGCCAGTTGGTGAGCGGATTGTGTCGCCATATGAGTATCAGCACGGTCAGTCGGCACCTAAAGCTACGATGGGAAACGGTGAAAAATATGGATAAATTTCACCTAGAGAAAACGTTGCCTGCACTTAATCCTGAAAAATTAATTGACTTAAAATATCTTGGGGTCGATGAAGTCGCTAGAGCCAAAGGCCATGATTATATGACGGTGATTTATGACATGGAATCCGGTCATTTAATTGGCGTTGAGACAGGCCGTAAAGCCGAGGTGTTGACAGCGTTTCTAAAGCGCTTACCAGCACAAACCGCTGAAAACATAGAGGCGGTAGCCATGGATATGGGGCCAGCCTATCAAAAATCGGTACGCGAATGCTTGCCTAATGCTGACATTGTTTTCGATCGGTTTCATGTGATGCAAAACTACAGTAAAGCCATGAGCAATCAGCGTAGGATCGAGTTCAGAAAGGCGGATCGCGCAGGCAAAGAGCAGCTTAAAGGTACCCACTACCTGTTGTTAAAAAATGCCGACAAGTTAAATGATAAACAAGCCAATAAACTCCAGACATTGCTCGAAAATAATTCCAATATCAATACACTTTATATACTCAAAGAGCAGCTCCAAGCTTTGTGGAATGCAGGGAATTATGACGCCATGATGAATGCATTGGAGCAGTGGTGCGACATCGCGGAACAGACGAATATGCTCTATCTCAAGAAATTTGCAAAGTCACTAAGGAAGCATAGCGTAGGCATTTGTAACTACGGAAAACACGGGCTGACTAGCGCCAGAATTGAAGCCGGCAATGTCAGCATTGGCATGATTCGCAAGCGAGCAAGAGGCATCAAGGATACCGAGTACTTCAAGCTAAAAATAAGGCAATCATCGATGCCTGACGAGCAATCCATGTTCTATGGAAGCCACTAGATCACCTCACTAAAGCGGAGAAGAGCCTCCATACATTCAAAAGTGTACTATCGACTAGCGGCGCCAAAAGCGCATTCGAAGGGCAAATAACCGCCGATGTTTATCCGGCGCATGCAGCATTTGGCGCTAGGGCAGGTAGTTCAATCACGAGTTTGGTATTCAGAAGGCAAAAGAGGAGCGAAGAGATTCGCACTCCTCCTTCTTTATTGGTAAGTGCGAGTGATGTGGGTGGACTAATTATCCGCTGTAACGCAACGAAACGGCTTGCGGAGGCAGCTACCTTGCTTAGCAATTGGCCAATCCGATTTTGTGGGTTTTGTTTAAAATAATGGCCATAATCCTGTAAAAATTTTGTAGATGCGGGGCTATGAAGGTGGCCGCTGATTCTGCCTTTTTGGTCCAGCCAGAGTTAACACTCGCTAAATAAGGCTTGTGGATAACCGCTTCCTTACAGCCACCTGAAGCCTATCGCTCTCCTGGTGCACACCTGCTCTAGCCATTCAAAGCTTGGGCGCCCAAGTGGCTTTGTTATTGGGCTTATTTTGCTGTGGCCTGATAATCATCAATATGGGAAAAACAGCTATCACCAGCTCAATACAAATCTAATACAAGCTCTGTGTATATGGGTGTGCCGCCTGACGTTATAGCATCAATAACAATATGTGCAGAATAATCGTCTGCACTAACGACCTCTAAGGTGCCTTCGTAAGTTGCTAAAATATTGTGACTCATGCTGTCATCGGCAAAAGCATCTGACGTCCATGTTATGGATAACAAAACAGTGCTGCCTTCTAGCTCTGCCCCTTGCCCCAAAAAATTATAGTGCCGACCGGTTTCGAAAATTTTAAAATCTTGATCTGGCGTTTCCACTTCAGCGGTTATGCGTAGAGTCAGTTCGTCGTCACTATAAGGCGCATGAATAGTGTAGCTTTCGTAAACGCTGTAATCTATTGCACCACCGCTAACAACTTCAATTCTCGAGCTATTAAAACTACCGGAAATACCCATATAGGTATCAAGCGGTGTATAAAGAGCAGCGTTAAAGGCCAACCGGCCGAGAGAGCCTGCAGGGTCATCGGATATATGTTCAAACAGTACTGTCGCCCCCCAATGATCGCTGCAGTTGGCTTCAATGCGATAGCTTGTTGGGTCGATAGCAATAACGGTTTCTGTGATGCCTTGCTCACACCATCTTGTTGATCGTTCACCAAGTATAAATAGGCTTCGTTGTTGCTCGAATTCATCCTGCGTTGTTGCGCAGTTATCTTGGCCGAAACAAAATATGCTTTGGGTTTGCGTAGTACTCTCATGCTCTATGGTCAAAATGGATACATCGCGTGAATAAGTATCACGAATATAACTTCGAGTATGCTCTAGGGGTATATAACTACCAGTAGAAGAATCATAAAGCTCGATAGCATTAGTATCGAGACCACCGGTAATGTCCCTAATACTATCTTGATACTCTCTAGTCACTCGCCAAATCCCAGAATTGCTAGCTAGGCCCCTAGGCATTAGCGAGCCCACTGGTTCATGGTTAGTCAGTGATGACTCGTGTTTTAGCGCTAAATCGCTAGGCGAGCTATCACTATCACCACAAGCATTAAGGCCGCCTAAACAAGTCAACATAAAGAGCGAGAGCGGAAATTGGTTTTTTAACATCAGAAACCTACTTGGTTTTTATATGAATAAAGTGATAAAAGTGATACATATAGAGGGTACTTCGTATTAGCAACTTACCATAAAAATCATGCCCTAGATTAATCAATCTTATTTGAATTACCGCCTCTAGGTTCAAGGTTTAGCTTCCAATTCCACCCTACTTATAACCTTACCGTTTAATACAACCCAAGCTATCTCATTATAAGCATCGTCCCATTTAAACCGCCGGAAAGTGGACCGCACACACTCAAATTTTTCTATTTTGTGTGTGCGGTCCACTTTCCTGAGTAGCACTTATGCGCGAAAATTTGAGTTACCCCATTAAAAAATATCACGATAGAAGAAGTCTTTATCAGGCCCAGCACCACCTTCTTGGCCATCTCTCCCTAAGCTATACAATTGAAAATCATCTCCATCAAGAATATAAATATACGGGCGCTCCCACGGGTCTTTTGGCAAGCGTTCTAAATATCCACGTTTTGGCCATTTACGGGGTAGAGGGGCGATGTCTGTTTTAGAGGCTAGCGCATCCAACCCTTGCTCCGTGGTGGGCATGCTGTAATTATCCATTTCGTATGTTCGCAGCGCCGTTTTTATATTGCTAAAATCGGATTTAATACGAGCAACTTCGCCATCCCGTATTTTGCTTATTAAAGCAGGCACAACAACACCTAACATCAACCCCAAAATTATCACTACCACCATTATTTCTATCAAACTAAATCCACGAACTTTAAAAT
Organism: Marinagarivorans cellulosilyticus; assembly: GCF_021655555.1. Lineage (NCBI taxonomy): Bacteria > Pseudomonadati > Pseudomonadota > Gammaproteobacteria > Cellvibrionales > Cellvibrionaceae > Marinagarivorans > Marinagarivorans cellulosilyticus. Next base: position 5,244,348 of record NZ_AP023086.1, read on the forward strand.
CTATTTTTCTCATAATCTACCCAATCATTAATTTACGATGCCAGCATAGGATATAACAGCGATTGAAAATTCCTTTTTAATTAAAAAATAAATTTTTGAACAAACTAACTTTTAGATGTTCTTATCGATAAATATGAATACAAAGAATTACCATAAAAATGGCCAAACTATTCCAAACAGTACTACCGCTAAGATTCAGTAAGCACTCCATTAGCTTGCAAGCGTAGCTAGGTATTGGGTTTTCGCAGGGGTATTTAATCAAAGCCGCATTTATTAGCTTTTTTGTCTATTTACCCTAGCGTTGCATTAGGTTTTCTGTCCAGGAGTTTTTAGAGTGGTATTTATAGCTTCGAACGGAGATTTTTTGATTAATACTAGTCACTCTAGGTGAGATCCACAAAAATTGAGTACGACGCTAGAAATGCTGCTACAGAAGCTGCGAAGCGATCCTGGGCCAAAAGTTAATGCAACGTTAAGGTTTAGTTACCTGCAGTAAATTTTAACCCTTGCACAACAGTGAAATTTTTATCACGCTGCCTTATTATAACCGCAGCATGCAACAAAACCTGTGCAGCTATATCTTCCTCATACCAACACAATAGGTCACATTATGCCGAGTACACCTTCTTCTATTACCAGTGTTATCGAAGTATTGTCTATGGCAACGGGGGAGCGGCGAACCATTTTTGAGGGGCAGGGTATTTACGAGGCACCTAATTGGAGTCGCGACGGTCAGTTTTTAATTATTAACAAAAATGGACTACTGTATCGCCTACCTGTTAGTGGGGCTGATAACAATGCATCGCTGCATACCATAAATACCGAGTTTGCTAATCGCTGTAATAACGACCACGGTATATCTCCAGGTGGAAAGCGTATTGTAATTAGCCATCACTCAGGCGAATGCGATGAACAATCGGTAATTTATACTTTGCCAATTAACGGCGGCACGCCTTTTCGAGTGACGCAAAATTTCCCTTCGTATTGGCATGGTTGGTCACCAGATGGAAATCAATTAGCCTATGTTGCAGGGCGTGATGGGCAAGACTTTAAAATTTACTCGATTTCCGTTTATGGTGGCGAAGAAACACAGCTAACGTTTGGACCAGGCTTGGATGATGGGCCCGATTACAGCCATGATGGTAAGTACATTTATTACAATTCTTTTGCCTCTGGGCGCATGCAAATTTGGCGCATGTTAGCCAACGGAACTGAGCATACACAGATGGTCGAATCGACAGGCTCTGATTGGTTTCCCCACCCATCACCTGACGGCAAAAAAGTTGTATTTTTGCGCTACCTAGAAGATCAAATACAAGGCCACCCATTTGGTCGAGATGTACAGCTATTTATAATGGATATTGCCAGCCAAACCGTCAGCGCTATTACAGAACCATTCTTTGGCGGGCAAGGGACTATTAATGTGCCTTCGTGGTCACCTGATAGCAGTGAATTTGCTTTTGTTACTTACCGGCAAGGTTAATGGGCTTTTTATTGGCCTGCCAAGTGCCGATTACCATACAAATAATACCCGCCCATACAAACATAAACGTTACAATATCTAAACGGTTCCAGGTTTCATGGTAAAGGAATATGGCAAACGCAAACATCATTGTTGGGGTGATATATTGGCAAAAGCCCATCAGGTAGTAAGGGATACGCGTTACAGCTGCACTGAACGTAATAAGCGGGATACTTGTAATAGGGCCCGCTAATACCAACACAATTAACCAATAATAACTGTGCTCGATAGCGGTAATACTTTGCTGTGATGTAAAACAGAAAAGATAAATAAGCCCAGGAATCAGCAATATTAAGGTTTCTATAAACAAGCCCGTTAGGGCATCCACTTTAAGCCCCTTGCGCACAACACCATACAAACTAAAGACTAAAGCAACCAAAACGGCCAAAATAGGGAATTTATCGACCTGCGCAAACTGTATTGCCAAGCCGGTAAAAACTAAACCGATGGCAATTATTCCCATGCGATGTGTTCGCTCTTTAAATAAAATAAACCCAAATAGCATATTAAATAGCGGGTTAATGTAATACCCCAAGCTTAGCTGTAATACATCATCGGCGAGTGTGGCATAAATAAAAATTAGCCAATTGGCAAGTAACAACATTGCGCTTAGCGCAAGCCTACCTAACAAGCGAATGTCACACAGCGAATGCCGCACCCCCTTTAGCCGCTGGACAGCCAGCAACAAAACAACAGTAAAAAACGCAGACCAAATAATGCGGTGCACAACAATTTCATCCGCAGGCATACCTGCCAGTAACTTAAAGTACAGCGGAAATAAGCCCCAAACGGCATAGGTAAAAACCGCCAGTAGAAGGCCATGCTTAAATTGTTGAGTCACCCTTGGCCTCCATAATGTGTATTTTGTTAGCTTTAATAAGTTAAAGCCTATAGCGTCACCAAGCCTGCGTTGATAGTAACCAACAAAGATATTGTTAAAAAAGGAAAAGCATTTAATCAATTTTGTATTAATGTCTTTCTGACCTTTAAATAGGCATTTAACTATTTACTCAAAATATGATCAGACTCACGCTTTTAAGCCGCATTAATAATTTATTTAATACCATTTAACAGGTTTTTCCCTTTAAATTAGGCCGTACGATTCTACGTTAGGTGAGGTTGTTCTTAACGGCTTGTACTTTGGTGACCTTTGCGTGCATCAATACACCCCCTCGATAAGCAACCCCGCCCTGCAGTGCCAAGCGTTTTTACCTTTGGCACTGGCTGTGATACTCCGAAAATTAAAGAGAACCGACTATGCTCAACAACACTCCCGCCATGCAACAGGCTGTTAAGCGTTATAGCAGTTTGGCATTGATTATTGCAGGTTTAACTGCTTGTACAGGCGCGCCGACCTCGTCATCTTCAAGCACTGCCTCTAGTACAAACACCGCACCGTCTTCAAGCAGCATTACTGTAACATCTAGTAGCTCATCTGCTACGGTTGTTTCTTCGTCATCGTCAGTGCCACTTAGCGCGTCGAGTGTTTCTTCTATTGCACCTAGCTCCTCTAGCGCTTCGAGCATGCCCAGCTACGACATTCCCAGCAATAACTTCGCAGAAAATGGTGATGTTGAAAATGGCACAGCCAATTGGGGTACACGCGGTGATGCTCAAATAGCGCGTACTACTGCCGATAACTATGCGGGTAATGCATCGTTATTAGTGACAGACCGCGGTGATTACTGGCACGGCGCAACCTTTAACGTAGGCCGATTAACAGCAGGCAATATGTACGAAGTTGCCGCATGGGTAAAGCTCGCAGCAGGCGAACCTGAGACTATTTTAAAAATTACCGGCAAGCGCGTTGATGATGCCGATACCGATACCTACCTAGAATACTCAGGCGTTGCCAGCGAAAACGTTACCGCAAATGGTTGGACATTACTGGTTGGTACTTATGTCCCTGATGGCGCTACTGATTTTGAATCATTTATTATTGAAGCCGAAGACGGCTCTGACAACGTAAGCTTTTATGTGGATAATTTTGTCGTAGCAGGCGAGGTTGAAGACGAGCCTGTTGTTACCCCTCCACCGGCAGGCAGCGGCTTAAAAGATTTGGCCAATATCCCAATCGGGGTAGAGGTGAACTTGGAAGGCGGTAGCAAAGATACCTTAAATTCGTCAGCCCGGGTCCAAATTGTACGCGATAACTTTAATCAGGTGACTGCCGAAAACAACATGAAAATGAGCTATTGGTCTGGCTCTAACTACAGTAACCAACAGGCCGACCGGCTAGCCACTTGGGCCAAAAATAATAACACCACAATTCACGGGCACACCTTGGTTTGGCACCCTTGTTATCAGCTGCCTAGCTGGGCTAACGACCAAACGGGTACGGCATACCAACAATCACTAACCAACCACATTCGCGGCGTTGCAAGCCAGCATACCGATACCATCGTGAGCTGGGATGTTGTGAATGAAGCACTATTTGATACCAATGACGAAGGCTCTTACAGCGATTGTCGCTATCAAACTGGCGGCGATGTTGTGAATGGCGTTAACTATCGTCGCTCTGCACACTATGAGGGTATGGGTGCTGGTTATATCGAGCTGGCCTTTAGAGAGGCCGATAAAGTCACCGATGCAGACCTGTACTACAACGACTTTAACACTGAAGAAAACGGTGCAAAAACCGATAGCCTTATTGCATTGCTCAAAGACCTAAACAGTAAAAATGTTCCCATAGACGGCGTTGGCTTCCAAATGCACGTGCTACCTGATTACGCTTCTATTGCGAATATTAAAGCCTCCTGGCAGAAAGTATTGGACTTGAACTACGGCCTTAAAATCAAAATTACTGAGTTAGATGTTCGCGTTAATAACCCTTATGCACCTGGCTGGTCCTACGAAGCTGATGCCGTTAAAAGCTGTAGCGATACGCAGGCACTAGCAATACAAAAAGCGCGTTACAAAGACATTGTTAAAGCCTACTACGAAGTTGTTCCGGCTGAATTGCGCGGTGGTATTACGGTATGGGGAATTTCCGATTCCGATAGCTGGTTTAAAACCATTTCTGGCGGTGGTCGAGATGATATTGTCGGTTGTCCGTTGCTGTTCAACGACAACCTACAAGCTAAACCTGCTTACGAAGGGGTTAAAGAAGCTTTAAACGAATCAAATTAAAGCTGTTGTCTTGATAAAACCAAAGGGCCGAAAGGCCCTTTTTTGTACGTGTTAAAAGTAAAAGGGGAACTAGGTTCCTTACCCCTTAAATGCCGTAGGTAAAACCTAAGTTCAAGTTAAAGCCACGTGGTAAGTCATTGCTTTGAATAGATACGCTATCTAATGTAAAACCAAGGTCTAGATCAAAGTACTTAAACAATGTGGCACCCACTGCACCATAGTTAAGGCGTGTACCTTTTAAATTGCGATGGTGGCCAGCGCGAATAGCTGGCAACCAGCTGATGCTAGGCTTGTATTGCACACTCAGGCTTAACCACTGGTTCAAATCACCCATGGCATCTTGTGCTGCGTTTGTATCTAACGTGCCATTAACCTGCCATTGCTGCCCAGTATTAAACCAACTGCCCTCTAAACGGGCTTGAGTATCTAATTGATAATCCCGCGACCGCTCTAATTGATCGAGTACTTGTGGGCGATCAATTTTGCCATATTGCAAATTAGGGTACTCAAACTTGCTAGGGTAAAGGTTTTTTACCGTCACCCCTGCTCGATAGTGCTGCCCAACCCATAACGCGCCCACATCTGCTGTTAAACCATAGCTGTACTCAAGCTTGCGGTTGGCAATATCATTAAAAAAAGCTTCGGTATCTGAAAGGTCACCAATGCGCCTGGCCACGTTGCTCATACCTATGCGCAGTAAACGCGGTGTCACCCCCACATACCACTGCCCCTTTTCCGAGGGAGCTAGTGCTCGGCTATAACTTGCGGCCAATTCGTATGTACGAGAACCTTTGGTTAACAGGGTACTATCGTTATCCCACGTAACATCCAATTTTTGCTCTGCGGGGTTTACCGTAAGGCTGAGCCCAGCACTTAAATCAAACGTTGTTTCTGGCGAATCTGGGGTTAGCAATTTGATCTCTTCTAGTGCCGCCAAGGCTTGATCTTCGTCGAAATCGAAAGGATCGGCTATGCCAATAGCGCCACCTTGAAGATGCGCAGATAAACGCAAAGCAAGGCTGCCACCCCAAATATCTTGATTAATTAGTAACGGGAAATCGAGGCTGCTATTTATACGGCTATAACCCTCAACACCCACAAAAGCGACCAGTGCCGCCCCCACACTAAGCTCACTTTTTAAACGTTCAATAGCCGCTTGGACATCAGGGTCGTTAATATCAAAGTCCGGCGGTAGCCAGCCAATTGGGCCACCCGGGTTAGGCGGTTCTGTAGGTGGTTCAGTGGGTGGCTCTATCGGCTCAGACGGCCCACCACTACTTGGCTCGTCTTTATCAATACGCTTGGCTAAATCATCAATCAGAGCAAATAAATCATCAATATCACCATATTCCACACCCGCACTTAAACTAGCGCCACCTAAAAACCGGCGTTTACCGGTATAGGTTGCGCGCATATAAGCGCCACTTGCCGGGTTGTGCAGCGCATGAACTTGCGTACCCGGTAACGATGTTTTACCTAATGTAAGGCTTGGCCCCGTTGCTTCTATAGGGGCTGCAGTACTGTTCAAGCTCGTAAGGGACAAAAAAGACAGCAAGATAACGCCAGATTTTTTCATCGGTAGGAAACTCCTTTGTTATTAACAGCCGTAGCCACCCAAAAACTGAGCCGGGTGGTACTCCATAGTCGCAATAATAGGTTTTGCTCTAGCAATTAAAGCCTGAACTTGCTCATTGGATAAAGAGGCTTGATGGTCCTCTTGGCTTGCCCACACTTCAGTGATCAATATTTTAGTATCATCGGTTAACGATTGCTGCACAATGTATCGCTCGCAACCTTTCACAGGTGCCACAATACTCGCGGCCTCTAACATTATTTTGGCTAACGCATTCCCTTCGTTGGGCACCGCCGTGAGTATCGCCTGCATACCAAATTTCATAATTCTCCCCGCGCTGATTCTTTTGGCTTTCGCTGCAAAGCCTGAAATATATCCGGCTCCCAGTTGTCATTAAACGCTAACATTAAACTACTGCTGCGCTTTTCTTTCATGGGTAATTTTTTGTCTTTGTCAGATAACAAAAGATAGTCTTCTATCAAGTGGTTAATTTTACGGCTCAATTCGCGGCACGATTCTGGGCATAACATAGCCCATAAAAAGCGCGTACTCGATGCTTCATTTTGCGGTGCCGCACGTAAGAAATTATCCAATACCGAGCTGGCAAAAAACTTTTGGATAGGACCGTTTGCATGCCATGTGAAATTAGGTGATATTTTTAACCGATAACGATTATTCGCCAACAGCTCAATCACCCCAAACCGATCAAAAACCACAAAAAAACCAATAAGTTCGGCGTGCTCGTATTCGTACTTTTGGTAGATGTCGTCGAAGGAGCACCGATTCAGTAAACACACCCCCACTAATAACAAACGAGGGTTATCCACCAATTGCTGCTCTTGCTGCCAACTTAACTCTGACAACTGCACGCTCGGCTCGGCAGCAAGCTGCATCAGCTGCAGTAAATCCAACCCCAGTAATTCACATAACTGCTCTATACGCTGCAAGCTAAAGCTTTTATCTGCAAAGCAGCGCTTCACGCTGGAGCTAGAGATCCCCAAGTGCTGGCCCACCTGCAAGTATGTAAAGCCTTTATGTTTAAGCTGCTGCTTAAGTGTTAACAATAGTTTTTCGGCATTCATGGCTCGAATTCCAGACCACAACAGGTCGAATTACAGTACATATTTTTAAAAGGCACCACATTGTGAGCCACCGGTGGAATGATAGTGACCAACACATCACTTTGCTGGGACCACCATTATGCTATTACTTTGCTTGGCATTGCTTTACAGCGCAGCGCTTATTCTGTTTTTAATCGAACGCTCGGCGCCTGCCCACCGAGATAACAATACTTCTGCCGAACGCCGCAACTGGTACCAGCGCGCACTGCTCATTAACTCAAGCAATATGGCGGTTTTTTACGCTGTGGATACAGGTTTGAGCTTACTGCAAACGAACGAAGTCATCGTAAACCGAGGGCTTTTAGAAGCCGTGGGCATTCAACTAGAACTGCAAAATGCCCCATTCGCCACCGCGCTACTGGCTTACGTTATTTTTACCTTCGTGGTGTATTGGTGGCACCGCTTACGGCACAGTAATAGCTTTTGCTGGCGCTGGTTTCACCAGTTGCACCACAGCCCAGAACAGATCGAAACACTAACAGCCTATTACATTCACCCGCTGGACCTTATAGCTAACCTACTGATTAGCAATACGATTTTATATTTCATCGTAGGCGCCGACGCCTCTGCTGCCGCAATTTACACACTCATTACTGGGCTCGCGGGATTTCTTATCCACGCCAATATCCGCATACCACGCTGGGTTGGCTTTGTATTTCAAACACCCGCCATGCACCGCTTACACCATAAAAGCGGCCACCATGCCCACAACTACACCGACCTCGTCATTTGGGACATGCTATTTGGCACCTACCAAAACCCTAAAACCCCCGTTGAACGCTGCGGTTTTGCCAAATCACGACAAAAAGCACTGCGCCCATTATTGCTAGGCAAGCGCTGAATAAACCCAAAGCCCCTCCCATGACAATAAATCGCTAAAAACCTGAAGGATACACTTATGCACAGCAGCCAAAACAACCCGGCCATTTACTTTAAAGACTATTTTAGTTACGCAGAACTCGCGCAAGATGCAGCGGTTTTACAAAAGCTGATTCGTTGTTATCGCACGATATTTGGCGAAGACGACACTTGGTGTGAAGACTATAGCGAGCAAGAGGTAAACCAAAAATTACACGCCGAGCTGCGTGGCAATTGTGCCTTGCGGCTTTGCTTAACACCGCTTGATGTTATTGGCTTTTGCTGGGTGCAGCATTTAGACGTTAATGCGATTTATCAACACATTAGCACCATCAAATACTTTCGGGATAACGACGCTCAAGAATTTGATCTACGTAGCGCGCTGAAAAACAAAATCGATCATAGCGCTACTTATATTCACGACCTTGGCATTGCCAAAGCGTACCGAACAACTATTGCGCTGGATCAGCTCATCGTGCCGGTATTGCAGTATAGCTTTGAGCAATCAAACAGCCGCACCTTGGCATTTTGGAGCTTAGAAGAAACGTGCATAAGCCACCTTGCCCAAAAAGCTTACTTAACGCCCTTTTTAAAACTCAAGAATATGGTGTTTTTTTGCGACGATGTAACAGAAGCGTTTATCCCCCGTTTAACTGCGTAATATGCCAAAGCTCTCCCGCCGGCCCCCATAAATAAACCACTTTACCCCAGGGTTCCTGCTTGATGGGTTGGTATTTTACGTTAGGGCTTGAGATGCTTTTGATCGTTTCAAAGGCATCATCAATGTCGCTAACAATTAGCTGCAACATCAAGTTGGAGGCGAGTGCCGGATCAAAGTAGTCTTGTAGAAAAAAAGTACATTCACCTAGCGAAAAGATCGACAGCTTATCGCTGGCAACATCCATCGCAAAACCCAGCGCCTGATAAAACGCCTGTGATTCTTGATAGTCTTGGGTGGGGATAAAAACCCTGATATCCGTTGGCTGCATGGTAAATTCCTCTTTATCAATTATTCCTCGAACACACTGTTTTCGTTAAACAGTTTATCCAAATACTGTTGGTTTTCTGCTGGGTGTCGTAAAAGGCTTTCGCTTGTACCCTTTGCATTTGCCATAGCAGCGATGCGACCTTGCTTGTGAAAGTTTGTTGCTGGCAACTCAGCTGCAATAGGGTCGCTATAGGCTTGTTGCGGTGTGATGATTTCCCAGCCTTGCTGGCGAATATGCCGAGCGAGTTTGGCAAGAAACAGCGCGGAAGTATCGTTTTCGTGAAGTAATAATACATGCTTCGGTGAGCGCCCTAGGGTTTTTACGGCAATAGCATCGTAAAACACAATAGCCTGCCATATCACTTCCACATACAGCGCGCCAAACTTTTCATAATCTATGACTTTGCCTGCCTTTTTAGCATTATTGAGTAACGCATTCATATACCAATCGAAGTTATCGACTGTCACATAACCATTCAAGTAACCCAGTTCTAACAAGCCTGCCTGTAAGGCATTAATGGCAGCAGTATCTTGGCCGTAATGTAAATACGGAAAACGAAAGTAGGGCAGTACATTCGAGTAATCTTTTAGCTGTAGATGTGCCTTGTAAGCATCAATAAGGAATGCATTAACCGGTGTTTTGTTCGCAGAGTGGTGAGCATAGCTATGATTAGCCAAATGATAGCCCGCCTCGATATATTGCTTTAGCCGTTTATCGCCTGATGCATCAATGGCGTCGGCTTTTACGAAAAACAGAGCATCGGGAATAGCAGCCGACTTTAACGCTTTAATGAGCTGATCTGTTCGCTGCTGACCAGACATCACCGCGCTATCGCCCATAGGCGCATCGTCAAAAGTAAAAGCAATCTGCCCGGCAATGCTATTTAACGGTATTAATAACAGCAAGCAGGTAAGGGCAAGCTTCATATGGGTTCCATTGTTGTGTCATATCCGTGCACATAATCCTAGAAACCGCACGCAAAAAAAAGCCCCTAACACACCAATGGTAGTACGTTAGGGGCAAGACCCATCGTCAAATGGTGAAGGGGTGGAGCTATAATTTAAGAAGCCGCAGCCCCTCGTAATTTTTGTCGAAGCGCAACAACAAAGCCCATGAGTACTAGAAAGTACCAATCAGCACTACCGAGTTTTACAGGCTCACTGGTCGCAGAAGAGCTAGATACTGCAGCGGAAGAAGAGCTTGGCATCACTGAGGAAGCCTCTGAACTGGAAACCGCAGCCTGCGACGAAGAACTTGCCACTGATGAACTGCTTGCTACTTGCGAGTTAACAGAAGAAGAGCTGGGTGTAGGCGCTGTTCCCGTGCGCACGAGAATCCCGCTTAATGTGCCGTTATCGGTGGTTGTTGATACCGCAATACTTAAGCTGCCATCTTGAACTCGGGTAGCAAAAGGGCCGGCTAACCAAGCAACATCGTGGCCTACCTGGCTCACCAAGTCGACGTCGTCTACCACGGTATTGCCTTCAATACTCACACTAAACGCTCGGCTACCGGCCACATCCCAATATAGCTCGACAAGATCGAGGGTTACGTCGTAGTCACCGGTGGGCACACTGATTTCGTAGGTGAAATCCCCATAGCGCTCAGTTTGAAACAGGGCGCTGCCATCGCTGCCGGTAATAGAGTCTGATGTGCTGTTAGCCATGCCGCCCGTATAGCCAGTATCGGCTTGGTAATAAACGCCATCAAAAGAAACCCCTTGACCACCAACATTAATCGCTGCGACTACATCATCAGGGTTAGGCGGGATATAGCCATCGGTTGCTGGCGTAACCAAACACGTTTGGTTATCGTTTTGAATGCCCCAACCGTCGCCGTCTGGATCGGCGCTAATGTTGCAACAAATTGGGCTACCATCTTGTGTGCCACAATCAACAGGCCCGCTATTGGTATCCACCAAGGTTAGCATTTTGGCTGCGTAACGCCGGCCCATTTCACGGACAGCGGCAGAATTCCAGTGCAGCCCATCGCCCTTATCATTCAAGCCACCCTCAGCCGTTACGTAATGGCCATTTTGTACGGCGTTGGGTATTTGCCGCACCAAGGTATTGTGGCCACTGCAGCAACCCGTATAGGGAAGTTCACCAGCAATAAAGGGAAGGTCTGCCGCGCTAATGCCCAAATCGGTACGCAGCGCTGTGATGTATTGATTCACTAAGCTAGGCCAATTTTGCTGACCAGAATTACTCTCTCCTTGGTGAAAGATGATGCCCTTAATGACACCTGCCTCTTGTGCTTTTTTCGCGAGATCGAGTACCCACTTATAACCGCCTGTGCCGTTATCGGGCGCACCGCTAATACCACCATAAGGCGGGGTACAGTCGCTTCCACAGTTGGGCAGAAAGTATTCTATTTTGGCACCGCCATAAGCGCCACCCACCAAGCCGATCGTGATGTTATCGTCAGTATTGGCAGCCATGGTGTGACCAAAGGTATCGCCAGGGCCAAGGCCGCCTTCTTGGTTACAGCGCACCTGTGGTGGCTCTGCCACACGCCATTGGCCGTAAGTCCAGTTCTGCCCAGAGCAACCGTTTTCGCTTTGCAAGGTACGTACCCGCGGATTATTAATGCCTCGGTCCTGCGCTTGGATCGTTGCTGTACCCTGCATATTTGACTGTCCTAATAGCAGGTATATGTGGAAATTGGGGTCTGGTGCCGCTTGAGCTGCTAGCGGTAAAGCAGAGATACCAGCCAACAGAAGAAGCTTAGTTATCATTTTATTATTCATAGCTTCGCACTCTATAAATGGTTCATAGGCCTGTTCGCATCATTGCGCTTATGCGTCTTTATTCACGCCGAGCCATGCGAACAGTTATCACGCTGGGATTCTATGCCCCTAAACACGCACCCTGCGCTGCAAAATTAAACCCATTTTTAGTGCATTTATGCCTATACTTTGAGCAGGAACATATGGTGTTAACGACTAGCAGATGCAAAATACCTGTTTGCCAATTTAAATGATGACAACAGCCAATTAAGCAGGCAGAAACTGCAGGCCAAATCACAGTTAGATTGCCCATATCACTATTCATTAACCATCAAAGTTGCTAGCAAACACGCTCGATTTCGTTTTGTGAGCCAATGCTTAAATTTATCAATTCATTCCTTTCAGGCACAGCCATACCTTGCCCGGAAAAGCGAATGAGAAATATCTACTAGGTATTGGTTACAAACGGTATAGAGCCTAAAAACTTAGCGGTGCTATTGTGATGAATGACTACCCCCTCCTGATGTGCAGTTTTCCCCTGAAGCCATACTCCGTCTTCTTGTGCCGTACATTAAGAGCACTCTTAATGCTGCCCATAAATGCCATAAAAATAGGTCTCTAGAATAATAATGCAACAGCCAACAGAAAAATTATCCGTTATTGAAAAAATTGGGTATAGCTTAGGCGACTTAGCTGCCAACCTGATCTTTCAGACTTTGATGACTTTCATCACCTTTTTCTATACCGATGTTTACAACATTCCACCAGCTAAGGCGGCCGTCATTATTTTTACTGGCGGTATGATCGGTGCATTTTTTAACCCCCTTATTGGTATTTTGGCCGATAGAACAAATACGCGTTGGGGGAAATTTAGACCCTGGATTTTATTTACTTCTGTCCCATTTGGTGTAATTGCCTTAATGGCGTTCAGCACACCCGACTTTGGCGAGCAAGGCAAAATCATCTACGCCTTTATTACTTATGTGCTGCTGCTGTTTGTTTACTCTGCCAATAACTTACCATATGCCGCGCTCAGTGGCGTGCTCACCGGCAATATGCAAGAGCGCAACAGCGTTTCGTCTTATCGTTTTGTCGCCGTTATGGTTGCACAGTTTATTATTCAGGCCTTGCTTCTGCCCATTGTATTGATCATGGGCGATGGCGATAAAGCCGTAGGCTTTAGCCGAGCCATGACTATGTTCTCTATCGTTGGCGTTGTTTTTTTCCTCATTACGTTTATCACCACAAAAGAGCGCATTACTACTGTTGCGGCCAAGTCTTCTAAGGTTACAGATGACCTGAAAGACCTGATCACCAACGTACCTTGGCTAATTATTTTGCTGGTAACAACAGCTGTATTTACCGGGCTAGCGCTGAAGGGCGGCTTGTATATTTATTATTTTGAAAACTATTTAGACGAAGCCGCTTTAGCAGCCTTTTTAGACAGCTCAGGCTTTAACGCGTCGATGGCAGCACTTAATAGCAGCCTCACCTCTATGGGCCTTACTGAATTCGCCTGGCCAGAAGACGCGCCCACTTCAGGCTTTAGTGTATTTAATGCCTCAGGCATTATTCTAATGATCGTGGGTATTGGCTTCTCTAAGTTCTTTGCCGACAAGTTTGGCAAGCGTAATGTCTTTGGTATCGCACTGTTCTTAGCCACTGCGGCCCAATGCTATTTTTACTTCATTCCCAGCGATAGCATCGCCCCTGTGTTTATTACCCAAATTTTGCACGGATTTCTCTACGGTATCACCATTCCTTTGCTGTGGACTATGATTGCAGATGTTGCCGATTATTCTGAATGGAAAACCTTCCGCCGCGCCACTGCCATTACCTTTGCCGCCATGATTTTTGGTTTAAAGGTGGGCTTAAGCCTAGGTGGCGCATTAGTCGGATTTATGCTGGATAACTTTGACTACGATGTCGGCTTAGTTACGCAAACGCTGGCCACGCAAGAAGGCATTAAATTATCGATGAGCTTCTTTGCAGGCATACCGTTCTTTATTGCTAGCGGCTTAATGCTGTTTTATTGCATTAATAAGCAAATGGAAAACGACATCGAAAAATCATTGGCAGATCGTCGCATGGCGGCCGCTGCCTAATCTTTACTGATGGGCACCCCTAAAAATAGTAATTTTTTTGTGAGAGCAAAGAAGCACCGCCCGGAGAGCCGCAGTTTACGTGGTGTAAATGAGGACTCGAGGACGGAGCTGATGCCGCTATCGCGGAAAAAGTGCATTTTTAGAGATGCCCTGATATTCTACAAATAATAGCTCCAAGGTATTTATGAGTCACTCTACTGAACAAGAATGCTGGCAAGTTCTCCCGGAAAATGCCGACCCTATTTCGCAACCTTTAGTCAAACATCAATACAGCGCAGACCCGTCTGCGCATGTTTTTGAAGGCCGGGTATACATTTACCCCTCACACGATATTGATGCTGGAATTCCATTTAACGATAATGGCGATCACTTCGCTATGTGTGATTACCATGTATTTTCCATGGACGAAGCGGCTTTGAACAAGCTTTCCAGCACAGATGTGCAAAGCGCGGTTATAGACCACGGGATGGCATTACATGTTGATGATGTTCCCTGGGCAGAGCGCCAAATGTGGGCACCCGATGCCGCACATAAAAACGGCACCTATTATTTTTACTTTCCCGCCAGGAACTATGAAGGCAAGTTTCAAATTGGTGTTGCAACCGCAAAAACCCCACATGGCCCTTTTACAGCAGAGCCACTCCCTATAGAGAATTCTTACTCTATTGACCCCGCAGTATTTCAAGACGATGACGATTATTACATGTACTTTGGCGGGCTTTGGGGCGGCCAGTTACAAGAATATAGAAACAACAGCTTTGATGAAAAGCACTGCGAACCAGCTGCAGGAGAAACCGCTTTAAATCCTATTGTCGCTAAACTGGCAGACGATATGAAAAGCTTTGCTGAAGAACCAAAAGAACTGGTTATTCTTGATAATAACGGCGAGCCTTTTAAAGCTGATGACGAGCGCCGCTTTTTTGAAGCCGCTTGGATGCATAAACACAACGGCATTTATTACTTCTCTTATTCAACTGGGAACCACCACACCATTTGTTATGCCACTAGCAACTCGCCGTACGGCCCCTTCACATATGGAGGGTGCATTTTAGAGCCGGTACTGGGCTGGACAACTCATCACTCTATTTGTGAAATGAACGGCAAGTCTTTTCTCTTTTACCACGACAGTACACTGTCTGAAGGCGTAACCCATTTAAGGTCCATTAAGGCAACGCCTATTTCTTATGATGAAAACGGAAAGATCATCACCATAAAGCCTTACAACGTTTAAATACACAACAGTACTTATTTAACGCATAGGTAGTTAAATAAGTACTATGTTCTTGTCATAACAGGTTAAGACAGTCAGTAACTTAGCTTGGTAACCTTGCCTAACTGATTAGAGTATTTGCAAAATACCGCGTTAGTTTTGGCAATACCGTACGACATCAATAATAATTCAGTACACATTTTTACATTCAGCAGATTTGGCGGTTCAGCTTCCATGCTTTATACATTTTTTACGTTGTAAGCTTTAGATGCTGCAATAATAGATAGGCAGGTGAAGCGCCTTCGGTCTCAGTAGTTTATATGCAGTTATAGAGGCTTTAAAAGATGGATCGAAACCCGTTCAGTAATCAGCCGGTTGCTTCGGATAATTTTGAGGTTTTGCAGTTTTCTACCAATACAGGCCTAAGCCTTATTGAAATTATTCCATCACTCGGTGGCGCAATAAACCGCCTGCAACTGACAAATGAAAAATCACGCCAAGAAGAAGTTATATGCCCCATTAGCCCCGAAGAATTTGCTAATGGCAACCCTTATTACAAAGGTGTTTTATTGTTTCCTTTCGTCAACCGATTGGACAACGGAAAATACAGTTATGCGGGAAAAAGCTACCAATTCGTTTTAAATGAACCCGCCTTGCGTAATCGCTTACACGGATTTTTATTTAACCTCGCCGTCAATGTAAATGCGACTTACCCAGCCCCCAACGAAACTCGAATTACCCTTCAATATTCATATACAGGAAACCTAGAAGCTTACCCATTTCCAATGGAAATTGAGGTCGAGTACTGCCTCCATGATACCAATGGTTTAAAAGTGACATTTAATATCACTAATCGTCACCAGAGCAACGCTCCACTCGCCATTGGGTGGCACCCTTATTTTACTTTACGTGGTAGCCTCGCTAACTGGCAGATGCAATTGCCGACTGTTCGACATATTTCAGTCGACAAACGCTTGTTACCAACTGGACATAAATATCATTATGAGCACTTCAATAAACTCAATGCTATTGGCAATAAAAACCTTGATCACTGTTTTCAACTAGACCTAAATCAAGAGGTTAAAAATAGCATAGCTTCGAGTTATTTATGGTCGGAAGAATATCAACACGGTTTAGAGATATGGCAACAAGTGGGAATTAATGCATTCAACTATTTACAGGTATGCATTCCACCAACACGCGATTGTGTTGCGATAGAACCTGTTAGTGCAAATATTAACGCTTTTAATAATGGGGAAGGCTTAACCCACCTCGAACCTAACAAAACGTTTACGCAGCAATGCGGGGTCCGATTAATTTCAAAAAAGCCAAAAAAATAACACTACACAATCAATAAAACCTACAAGATATCCAATGTTTCGGGGGAAGTATGCAAAATACAAATCGTTTTAAGTGTAAGCCACTCAGTGCTGCTATTGCAGCATCGGTGCTAACACTTTCTAGTCAATCACTAATGGCACAAGACGCCGCACCTGTTGAAGAGGTGTTGGTTACGGGGATTCGGGCATCATTACAAAATGCCATGGATATTAAGCGTGACTCGGCTGGTGTTGTTGATGCAATTAGTGCGGAGGATATTGGTAAATTTCCAGATACCAACTTGGCAGAATCACTACAACGTATTACCGGTGTTTCTATTAACAGAAACAACGGTGAAGGTTCGCAAATCACCGTTCGTGGTTGGGGTCCTGATTTCAACATGGTTACCTTAAACGGTCGTACTATGCCTGTAGGTAGTGCGTACGGCGGCGGCTCTGGCGCTGACCAAACCACTCGCGGCGGTGCTTCGCGTGCATTCGATTTCGCCAACATTGCCTCAGAAGGCGTTTCTGGCGTAGAAGTTTATAAAACAGGTAAAGCAAACATCACCACCGGTGGTATTGGTGCGACAGTAAATGTTTTGACCGCGAGGCCTTTGAATACGCCGGGATTGAATGCATCTGTCGGCGGCAAGTTAGTCCACGACACGACAAACCGCACAGGCGATGACGTCACACCAGAGCTCTCAGGCATTTTCAGTTGGACTGATGATGATGCTAAATTTGGTGTTGGCTTAAGTGCTAGCTACCAAGAGCGTGACTCAGGTTATACTGGGGCCACTGTTAACGATTGGGATGTTAATGAGTGGGGCTTGATTGGCGGGCAGTCTGATTTTAATGAGCCCTATGATTCAGATGTATTCGTCAACGCACCTGATAATGGACAGTTGTACACACGCCCTTACGATATTCGTTACACGTTTTCTGACCGTGAGCGTATCCGTACTAACGCGCAGTTAACTTTACAATACGCACCGACTGATGCAATTACTGCGACCGTTGACTATACCTTTGCCCAAAATGAGCAAAGCGAGCATCGTGGTGAAGTAACAAACTGGGTGCAACGATCTCCCTTCCTCGAGACCGTAGAATTCGATAATCAAGCTATCGCTACACCGGTAGTAATTACCGAATTGTACAATCAAGACCCAGAAAATAGCCCAACAGTCAGAGACATTGGTTATTCACAATATTATCGTTCTCAGGAAGATACGCTTGATTCGTTAGGCTTGAATGTAGAGTGGGAAGTTAATGATAACTTAACACTTGCGTTTGATGTTCACGACTCAACAATGGAAAGTGTGCCAACAGGCCCCGGTTATGCTGGTGAGGTTGACGTGGGTGTAGGCGCACCAATCAAAACCGGTAAAACCTTGTACTATGGTAGTGACTTACCTTACTGGACTTGGGATACAGACGACAGCATCGTTTCTAACGGCGATGGAATCATCGATGAGAACGACTTGAGCTCGACCGTATTGCGCATTTGGTCTGCTGAGCAAGTCTCTGATGTAACTCAGTTTAAATTTGACGGAATGTGGGAGTTTGATGAGGGCCGGTTTGACTTCGGTATAGAGCGTCGCGAAATGTCATCGAATACCACCAGTTACAATGGTAATAACCAGCAAGTATTGGGTGGTTGGGGCGCTGCCGCACCAGGTGAATTCCCAGACGGTTCTTTCGAGCCATTCAACTTGGTTGGCGAGTATTCCGACTTTAATACTGGCTCAGCCCCTGCAACTGGTTTCCGCGCAGACGCGAGAGATTTGGCAGCCTTTTTGGTTAGCGAGTACGGTGCTTATGTCGGCGTAGAAAACAATGGTGGTAATACTGCTTCTAGCGATACCATCGAAGAAGATACGCTTGCAGCCTACTTCCAAGTGGGTTTTGATGGCCAAATTGGCAACTTCCAAGTCAATGTCTTGACCGGTTTACGTTATGAAGCAACCGATCAAACATCTATCTCAAATACGCCACCGTTGGCGAGATTTGTTTGGCAGTCCGATAACGACTTTGCTCAAGAGTCAGTGCCCGTCGATGCAACCATCTCTGAGAACGATTACGACGTGCTGCTGCCGAACTTAGATGTTCAAGTAAACTTTACCGATGACATCGTTGCTCGCTTCTCAACAAGCCAAACAATCGCACGTGCAGGGTTGGCTAGCTTGACATCGGCCGTTAACGGCTTTGGTGTCGGCGGTAGTACCTTGCTCGCTTCAACGCCACGAGCTAATGCCAATAACCCCTTCCTGAAGCCCCTCATGTCAACGAACTATGACTTGTCTTTTGAGTGGTACTTTGACGATACAAGTATGGCGTCTGTTGGATTTTTCCAAAAGCGCGTTGATAACTTCGTTGGCAACGAGGATTCCATTAGAACTTTTGAGGTTCGGAACCAAACAGCCGGTCCAAGGGCTCAAGCTGCACTTCTGGCACTCCAAGACGGCGGTTGGGAGGTTAGTGACCCAGCGCTATATGCAATGATATCAATCCTTGATAACCCAACGGATTTCCCTAACGGCGCTGATGACTATGATGGGACTGTAGGGCAGCAAAGTGCACTTGGTGAAGGTTGTACGACTGCTGATTGCTTTATTTACCCTCGAGACGACGATCCATTAATGGAGTTTGAAGTGACTACTCCTGTCAATGATGACGAGCAGCGTAAAGTCTCAGGTATGGAGCTGGCCGTTCAACACTTCTTTGGCGACACGGGCTTCGGCGTGATGGCTAACTACACCATTGTAAGTGGCAACACTGAGTTTGATGTATTTAGCCTTGAGGAACAGTATGCTCTGGAAGGTTTGAGTGATACCGCCAACATGGTATTGATGTACGAAAATTATGGTGTACAAGCGCGTTTAGCCTACAACTGGCGTGATGATTACTTGAACCGTCAAAACGTTGGTTCAGGTAATAACCCAGGTTTTATCGAAGATCACTCGCAATTTGATTTGAACGTGTCTTACGATATTACTGACAACCTTTCTGTGTCTTTCGAAGGGCTAAACATTACTGGCGAAGATCGTCGCGAATACGCTCGTAACAAAGCCATGCTGTGGGGCTTAGAGGACTTGGGTGCTCGCTATCAAATCGGTGCTCGCTACAAGTTCTAAGCGATACCTATTGATGGTCTAAATTTCTATAGCTGTAAAGAGCCGCCATCGTGCGGCTCTTTTTTTGATCAATGCTTTTACGCTATAGTCGTTACACTGACTCGGCCCAGCTAGAGTCTCATTTACCCAATGTAAAGCGGTTTGTTATGGCACGAAATGAATTACTGGATAACATCACACATAAAGATTTGAAGGTGAACCCCATCTACTCAAGTGATCTTGGCGATAACGTTGGTAGCACTATTACCTTTGTTACCGAGTTCTCTGACGTTCAGAAGGAATACCCCATCTTATTTCGAAAAGACCCGCCCTCGAACCAATATCAGGCGGTCGTACTTCTGGGGCTGCAGCAAGATGAAAACCTTTTTCTACAGGTCCAAGAACAGTCCCTGCAACAAAACAACCCTGGCTGGCAAGCACACTATGTGCCCGCAGCCATTGCGCGCGGCCCTTTCATGATTGGCTTTCAGGCTCGACAAGAAAATGGTCAAGAAGTTGTTTCGCCAATGGTGCATGTGGATATGGAGCACCCAAAAATCTCGACCACACAAGGCGTTAATGTGTTTTTGGCGCAAGGTGGTAACAGCCCTTACCTTGAGCATATTAGCCACTTACTTAACGTTGTCCGTGACGGTGTTGAACTGAATAAGCGTATGTTTGCCGTATTCGAAAAATACGAATTAATCGAACCGGTTGCAATCAACGTAGATCTTGAGAACTCACATAAACTAAAACTGAAGGGGTTTTATACCGTTAATATCGAGCGACTTACTGCTCTCGATGGCGATGCCTTGAAAGAACTATCGAAAACAGGATTTTTACAAGCGGCTTATTTTGCAATCTCATCACTATCGAATATTAAACTCTTAATCGCGATG
Organism: Marinagarivorans cellulosilyticus; assembly: GCF_021655555.1. Lineage (NCBI taxonomy): Bacteria > Pseudomonadati > Pseudomonadota > Gammaproteobacteria > Cellvibrionales > Cellvibrionaceae > Marinagarivorans > Marinagarivorans cellulosilyticus. The sequence goes on from NZ_AP023086.1 coordinate 5,264,917, forward strand.
AAGAACGCAAAAAATAGGGCTTAGATGCTACATATTGATCTTCGGAGTTTCTGAAAGTGTTAGATATTAAGCGTAAAACTAAGGTGGTTCACGGCATTAACCCAAGCACTATCCCCACTGAAATCATTCAATTAAATGAGCCTGTAATTATTAAACAGCTGGTTAAAGACTGGCCACTGGTAAAAGCTTCTCGCAAATCTGACCGTGCAGTCATCGATTATCTGAATCGTTTTTACAACGGCCGACCAACCGTTGTCTGTAAGCTCAAGCCCGAAGCAAAAGGGCGATTGTTTTATGATGATAGTTTGAGCCAGCTTGACTACTCAAGTTACAGAGGAAGAATCGATGAGACACTAGAGGCTATTTACCAAGGGTTTCAGGAAGACTGCCCTCATGACTACTATATCGCGTCAAACATAATTAGCACTCATCTACCTAGGCTTAGAGACGAAAATGATATCCAAGTACCTAGACAAGTTGACGATGGAGTTGACCCCGAAACCGTTAGTATTTGGCTCGGCTCCAGCACCGTCGCAAGCTGCCATTACGATGCTCTCGATAATATAGCTTGCTGCGTTGCTGGTAAGCGGCGTTTTACCTTATTCCCACCCGATCAAATTGACAATTTGTATCCAGGGCCACTAGAACCCACGCCTGGTGGGCAGGTGGTTAGCCTTGTAGACTTTGATAACCCTGATTTCGAACAGTTCCCGAAGTTTAGAGACGCCATCAATACTGCTCAAGTTGCAGAACTCGAGCCAGGGGATGCTCTTTTTTTACCCAGCATGTGGTGGCATCACGTACAATCGCTAGCGCCTTTTAATGTTTTGGTTAATTACTGGTGGAATGATGCCCCGCGTTACATGACTTCGGGTATGAATGCACTTTATGCCGCTATGCTAGGTATTCGAGACAAGCCTAAACACGAGCGGGAAGCGTGGAAGCACGTATTTGACTATTACATCTTTAATGGCGCGAACAATGCCACATCCCAAATTCCTAGCGAAGCTCAAGGCTTATTAGGGAATTTAGACGAATTAAGTGCTCGCAAACTCAGAGCTTTATTAATCAATAAATTAAACCGGTAAGACCTTAATTATGCAAACTGATAGCACTAAACCTCTAAGGGTCGTTATAGCTGGCGGCGGTACAGCCGGTTGGCTAGCGGCATCTGCGCTATCACAGCAGATGGGTGGCTTAGTTGATATTACCTTAGTTGAATCGTCAGAAATCGGCACAGTTGGTGTAGGCGAAGCTACCATCCCCCCAATGAAAACTTTTCATAGACTATTGCGTATTAACGAACAAGAGTTTATGAAAGCAACACATGCAACCTTTAAACTGGGAATACAATTCGAAAACTGGAAAAACGGGCATGATACTTATTTTCACTCATTCGGTGAAACCGGTAAACAAACGCTAATCACCGAATTTATCCACTTCTGGCAGCGCGGCAAAGCACTCGGATTTTCCAAGGAGTTTAGTGATTATTGCATCGAATTTAGAGCCGCCATGGAAAATCGGATGTCTACGGTAAGCGATACCACAATCAATCATGCATATCACTTGGACGCGGGGCTTTATGCCACTTTTTTGGCTCAAATTGCTAAGGCCGGTGGAGTCAAAAGAGTAGATGGAAAGATAGCCCAAGTGCAACAGGACAGTTCTACCGGAAATATAACCACTTTACTCCTCGATTCGGGTGAAGCAGTTCACGGCGACTTCTTTATTGACTGCACTGGCTTCAAAGGGCTATTGATCGAGAAAACACTGCGCACTGGGTTTGAAGACTGGAGCCACTGGTTACCCTGTGATAGTGCCATTGCTGTACAAACTGAATCGTCAGGCGCACCTTCCCCTTATACGCGCTCGATTGCACACAGTGCTGGCTGGCGCTGGCGGATTCCACTACAGCACCGTGTTGGCAACGGCATTGTTTTCAGCCGCGATTATCTCTCCGAAGATGAAGCGACTGATTCTCTATTAAAGTCAGTAGATGGCAAACTCATCACTTCACCTAAAGTGATTCATTTCAGGACTGGCAAGCGCCGTAAGAGTTGGAATAAGAACTGTGTTGCTGTCGGCTTATCATCAGGCTTTTTGGAACCGCTTGAGTCAACCAGTATTCACTTGGTGATGACTGCCGTCACTCGTATTTTGCAATTATTCCCTCATGGCAACATTCAGCAGTCCGTTATCGATGAATATAACGTTCAAGCCGATAGCGAAATGGAAAAAATTCGGGATTTCATCATCTTGCACTATAAAGCAACCGAACGTGAAGATAGCAAGTTTTGGCAATACTGCAAAAACATGGACGTGCCAGAAGAGCTCGCCCATCGAATACGGCTATTTCGCCAAGCAGGCAAGTCGTATCAAACGGAAGGTGAATTGTTCAGGCTCGATTCATGGACACAAGTAATGCTAGGGCAGGGGATTGAACCAGAAAAGTTTCACCCCATAGTGATGGCAATGCGACCTCAAGAGCTGAAACAGTTTTTAAATAGCGTTGAAAACCATGTCTCACGAACGGTAGAAAAACTCCCCATGCATGATCAGTTCCTGAAGCAATATTGCGACATTCATGTCCCTATAACTTGCTAAAATGCGGCGAAGCCTTAGAGCTTGGCCGCATAGCATGTAATCTCAGACCCCTTATTTAGGCTTCTTAACCGGTCGCTGCCAGCCATTAATCGATTTTTGCTTAGAGCGAGCAAGTACGAGTTCGTCTTGGCCCACGTTTTTAGTAATGGTCGACCCAGCAGCAATGGTTGCGCCATCTTCGATATTGATAGGCGCGACAAGTGCCGTGTTAGAACCCACAAATACGCGATTGCCTATTTTCGTTTTATGCTTGTTAGCGCCATCGTAATTACACGTAATAGTTCCGGCACCAACATTTACATCATCACCTAGCTCCGCATCACCCACATAACTCAAGTGATTCACTTTACTGCCTTTACCGATGATGGCGTTTTTGGTCTCAACAAAGTTGCCTATTTTGGCTTTATCCGCAAGCTGGCTACCCGGGCGTAGACGAGCGAAAGGCCCGATATCGCAATGAGACTGCAATACCGAATCTTCAATAATGCAGTTTGCTTTTACCGTGGTGTTGTCGCCGATAGAGCTATTAATAATGACCGCATTCGGCCCAATAGTCACACCATCACCCAATGTAACATCACCCTCAAAAATACAGTTGATGTCGATAACACAATCATTACCGCAAGTTAATGAGCCACGGCAATCAAAGCGGGCAGGGTCGAGTAGAGTAACGCCATTGTCCATTAGTGTGTTGGCAAGTTCAGCCTGATAAATACGCTCTAGCTGTGCTTGCTGTTGGCGGTTGTTAACACCCATCACTTCCCAGCTATGCGCTGGTTGTACGGTATTGATTACAACACCTTGTTTAGCCGCCATGGCAATAATATCCGTGAGGTATAACTCACCTTGCGCATTGTCGCTATTAAGCTGTGGTAGCCACTGCTTCAAGTGCCGTGCGCTAACTGCCATGACGCCCGTATTCACTTCGTTAATAAGGCGTTGGGTGCCATCAGCATCCTTGTGTTCAACTATGGCGGTGACCGCACCGCTTTCACGCACAATGCGACCATAGCCTGTCGGGTCCTGTAAATCGACCGTAAGTAAGCCCATGCTATCGCTGCTGACTAAGGCGTTTAAGGATTCGAGAGTCGCCTCTTGTATAAGCGGCACATCGCCATACAAAATGGATACGATGCTGTCGTCTTGTAGGTGGTCTAGTACTTGTGCAACAGCGTGCCCAGTGCCCAATTGTTGGGCTTGCACAACGCTGTGGATATCTTTCTGATTAAAGTGTTGATTAACTGTTTCTGCACCGTGGCCAACGACCAAATGTATCGTTTCAGGCTTTAATTTACGGGCTTTTTCAACAACGTGCTGTAAAAACGGTTTTCCGGCCAAGCTGTGCATAACTTTGGGGACAGCTGATTTCATACGGGAGCCTTTACCGGCTGCCAAGATCACCACTTCTAACATTGTGAATCCTTCTTTTTGAAGAGTCTGTGTCTAAATAACGTTCATAAAAAAGGGCAGCCTTAGCTACCCCTTCAATTACATATCTTATGACCTGAGTCGTTATTTTCCGGTTTTTTTGCGTATAGCCTGCAATGTGCGCAACTGCGCTGCTGCTTCTGCTAGTTGAATCGCGGCGCGAGAATAGTCGATCTCGCTGCTTTGGTTGCTCAACGCTTGCTCAGCATGCTTTTTAGCTTCTAGCGCTTTTGCTTCGTCCATATCACCTGCACGCAGTGCAGTATCAGCTAATACGGTAACAGCATGCGGCTGTACTTCAAGGAAGCCACTATTAATATAGTAAATTTCCTCTTCGCCGCCTTGTTTCTTAACACGGATAGGACCAGGTTTAAGCGACGTGAGTAAGGGGGCGTGGCCATAGCACACACCCACTTCGCCTTCAGAGCCGCTCGCAACGAGCAATTCCACAAGGCCGCTAAAGAGTGAATCTTCAGCACTTACAATGTCGCAATGAAATGTCATTGCCATTTTCTATTCCCCTAACGTGGGTTAAACCCTATCAACCTAGGTAAGCGAGTGCTTACTTAAGCTTTTTGGCCTTTTCAACGGCTTCGTCGATGGTACCTACCATGTAGAAAGCCTGCTCAGGAAGGTCATCGTAGTCACCCGCTAATAAGCCTTTAAAGCCTGCGATGGTGTCTTTCAATGAAACATACTTACCAGGTGCACCGGTAAATACTTCAGCTACGTGGAAAGGCTGAGATAAAAAGCGCTCGATCTTACGTGCACGAGTTACAGTCAATTTGTCTTCTTCAGACAATTCGTCCATACCCAAAATCGCAATAATATCTTTTAGCTCTTTATAACGCTGAAGAACAGTCTGTACGCCACGCGCGATGTCGTAGTGATCTTGGCCGATGATTAATGGGTCAAGCTGACGCGAGGTGGAATCCAGTGGGTCAATCGCTGGGTAGATACCTTTAGCAGCAATATCACGGCTAAGTACAACGGTTGAGTCCAGGTGAGCAAAGGTGGTTGCTGGCGATGGGTCGGTTAAGTCATCCGCAGGTACGTATACCGCTTGGATAGACGTAATAGAACCCGTCTTAGTCGAAGTAATACGCTCCTGAAGAACACCCATTTCCTCTGCCAATGTAGGTTGGTAACCCACAGCAGATGGCATACGACCCAACAATGCAGAAACCTCGGTTCCCGCAAGGGTGTAACGGTAGATGTTATCAACGAACAATAGAACGTCTTTACCTTCGTCACGGAATTTTTCAGCCATGGTCAAGCCAGTCAAAGCAACGCGCAAGCGGTTACCCGGTGGCTCGTTCATTTGGCCATAAACCATCGCAACTTTAGATTTGCTGAATTCTTCAACGTTTACAACGCCAGCTTCCTGCATCTCGTGATAGAAGTCGTTACCCTCACGAGTACGCTCACCAACACCGGCGAATACAGACAAACCTGAGTGTGCTGTTGCGATGTTGTTGATTAATTCCATCATGTTTACGGTTTTACCAACACCGGCACCACCGAATAAACCCACTTTACCGCCCTTAGCAAAAGGACAAACCAAGTCGATCACTTTAATACCGGTTTCTAGCAAGTCGTTACTTGCAGACAGCTCGTCATACGCTGGAGCTTTACGGTGAATAGAAGCACGCTCTTTTTCACCGATAGGGCCACACTCATCAATGGGGTTACCCAAAACATCCATGATGCGACCGAGTGTTTCAATACCAACAGGTACACTAACAGGGGCTTCGGTATTATCGACTGACAAACCACGGCTTAGACCTTCTGAAGAGCCCATCGCAATGGCACGGACAACACCGTCACCTAATTGCTGCTGAACTTCTAAAGTCAAACCTTTTGCGGCGACAGTTAATGCGTCGTAAACCTTAGGTACGGCGTTACGTGGAAATTCCACGTCAATCACCGCGCCGATAATCTGCACGATCTTTCCGCTACTCATTTGAGGTTCCTCTAAAATTAAATTTTTAAACCTTAAAACACGCGCCTTTGCGAATTAAACCGCTGCTGCGCCGCTTACAATCTCAGAAAGTTCTTGTGTAATCGCTGCCTGACGGGCTTTGTTATACACAAGCTTGAGGTCATCAATTAAATCACCTGCGTTATCGGTTGCGGCTTTCATCGCAATCATTCGCGCAGCCTGCTCACAAGCGCAGTTTTCAACAACCGCTTGATAAACCTGACTTTCGATATATCGCACGAGCAGACCATTCAACAAATCACGAGCTTCTGGCTCGTAAACGTAGTCCCACGCGTGTTTTAGTTTATTGTCATCCTCAGCTTGCAGCGGTAATAGCTGCTCGACTAAAGGTGACTGAGTCATTGTGTTAACGAATTCATTACCCACTAAATACAGCTTATCGATTTTGCCTTCACTAAAGGCATCGAGCATCACTTTAATGCTACCGATTAAATCTTCTAAGCTTGGGTCTTCGCCAATATCACGCACAGAGGCAGAAACATTACCGCCAACGCTCTTAAAGAACGCCGCAGCTTTGGCACCAATTAAACAGAAGTCTGACTGAATACCTTGCTCAGCCCAATTTCTGCTATCGGCTACCGCCTTTTTAAAGACGTTAATGTTCAAACCACCACACAAGCCGCGATCACTGGACACTACGATGTAACCTACGCGCTTAATTTCACGCTCTTGCAGGTACATGTGTTTGTACTCAGGGTTCGCGTTGGCAATGTGACCAACCACACTGCGCATACGTTGTGCGTAAGGCTTGCCTTTTGCCATGCGGTCTTGTGCTTTACGCATTTTACTCGCCGCGACCATTTGCATAGCGTTGGTGATTTTTTGCGTATTGGTAATACTCCCAATCTGGGTACGTATCTCTTTTCCGCTAGCCATATTAATTCTCGCAAATTGAGAGGAGGGCAAACGCCTTCCTCTCTAGACCATTACCAAGTCTGCGTTGCTTTAAAGGTTTCTACGCCTTTTTTGATGCCTTGCTCAATCTCGTCGTTGTAACCACCAGAGCTGTTGATGGTATTCATCAGCTCAGAGCACTCAGAGTTAAAGTAAGCTAGCAATGCAGATTCGAAGTCACCAATCTTTTCGACGCTAATATCTTTTAAGAAGCCTTCGTTAGCGGCATAAAGAACAACAGCCATTTCACCGATAGATAATGGTGAGTACTGTTTTTGTTTCATCAGTTCGGTAACACGTTGACCGTGCTCTAACTGAGATTTGGTCGCTTCATCAAGATCAGAAGCAAACTGCGAGAATGCAGCAAGTTCGCGGTACTGAGCCAATGCGGTACGGATACCACCAGAAAGCTTTTTAACTACTTTAGTTTGCGCTGCACCACCAACACGAGAAACCGAAATACCGGCGTTCATCGCTGGGCGAATACCCGCGTTAAACAAGTTAGTTTCAAGGAAGATCTGACCATCAGTAATCGAAATTACGTTAGTCGGTACGAAAGCAGAAACGTCACCGGCTTGAGTTTCGATAATTGGCAATGCCGTTAACGAACCCGTTTTACCTTTAACTTCACCTTTAGTGAAAGCTTCAACGTAATCAGCATTTACGCGTGAGGCGCGCTCAAGTAGACGAGAGTGCAAATAGAAAACGTCACCAGGGTAAGCTTCACGACCTGGTGGGCGCTTCAACAACAATGATATTTGACGGTAAGCCCAAGCTTGTTTAGTCAAATCATCATAAATGATCAATGCATCTTCACCGCGATCACGGAAGTATTCACCCATGGTACAACCGGCAAAAGGTGCTAAGAACTGCATCGCGGCTGGGTCAGAAGCTGTCGCAGCAACAACAATGGTGTGACCCATAGCGCCGTGCTCTTCTAACTTACGTACAACGGCCGCAACCGAAGACGCTTTTTGACCAATAGCCACATAGATACACTTAATGCCTGTACCTTTTTGGTTGATGATGGCATCAACCGCTACGGCAGTTTTACCTGTTTGGCGGTCACCAATAATCAATTCGCGCTGGCCACGACCTACAGGAACCATCGCATCAATGGCTTTTAAGCCAAGCTGCACAGGTTGATCAACCGATTGACGAGCAATTACGCCCGGTGCAATTTTTTCGATGGCGTCTGTTTTACCGCTGTTGATTGGGCCTTTGCCATCAATGGGCGTACCCAATGCATCAACAACGCGACCTAAAAGCTCTTCACCTACAGGTACTTCCAAGATACGGCCAGTACACTTACAGGTTTGGCCTTCGGCAACACCTTTATAGTCACCCAGTACAACAGCACCAACGCTGTCTTGCTCTAGGTTTAAGGCAATACCAAAAACACCGCCTTCAAATTCGATCATTTCGCCGTACATAGCGTCGGCAAGACCGTGAATGCGGATAATACCATCCGTTACGGAGACAATAGTGCCTTCGTTCTGGGCGGTAGTTGCAACGTCTAAACTATCGATACGTTGCTTAATAATTTCACTGATTTCAGAAGGATTCAGCTGCTGCATGCTCTAATTCCTCAGTCCTAGTACATCGGTACAGGAGTTCAGGTTATGAGTTCATGGCTTCAGCCAATTTAGCCAAACGGCCTTTGACTGAACCATCGATTACGGTATCACCCGCGCGAATTACGGCGCCGCCTATTAGGCTCTTGTCGATACTGCTTTCAAGAGTCACGACACGATCGAGCTTCTTCGTTAAAGCAATAACCAATTGAGATTGTGTTTCAGCTGATATTTCAAAAGCTGTGGTCACTTCTACATTGATCGCTTTTTCGAGCTGCGATTTGAGGTCGATAAATAGGGTTTGGATAAATGGCAATAAAGCCAAGCGCTTATTTTCGGCGAGGACACTAACAAAGTTTTTGAACTTGTCGCTAAGCTCGCTACCGCAGACATCGGCAAATGCAGCGCTTTTTTGCGCTGCAGTTAAACCGGGGGCTGCCAGCAGTTGCTTAACCTTAGGCTCGCTTGCTACGGCTGCTGCGACTACTAGTGCTTGGGCCCACTCATTGAGTTGGCTGTCTGCACGAGCAGATTCGAAAGCGGCGCGAGCGTAAGGACGTGCGAGCGTGGTTAATTCTGCCATAACAGTCTCCGCTTATAGCTCTGCGGCTAGTTTGTCGAGCATGGCGCTATGTGCACTAGCATCAACACTGCTACCAAGAATTTTCTCGGCGCCAGCGATGGCCAATACAGAGACTTTGCCACGAAGCTCTTCGCGCGCTTGACTCACTTCACGATCAACTTCTGCACCTGCAGCCGTTTTAATTCGCTCAGCTTCCACTTGCGCTTGGGCTTTAGCTTCTTCAACGATTTGGCTTGCACGCTTATTCGCCTGCTCAACAATCGCTGAGGCTTGCTCTTTCGCTTCGCGAAGTTGCTTGCCAGCTTGCTCTTTTGCTAACTCTAAGTCTTTATCGGCTCTTTCGGCATCTTCTAAGCCTTTAGCAATACGTTGCTCACGTGTTTCCATAACCCCGATAAGCGCAGGCCATACAAACTTCATACAAAAAAGCACGAAAGCAATAAAGGTAATAGATTGACCGATTAGCGTTAGGTTGATATTCACACCAACACCTCTTGCGTTAATTTGTTGATAAAAGTCAGTTCAACCAACAATTAAGCAGCGATGCCAGGCGCGACAACGAAGATCAAGTACATGCCGATACCTACGCCGATCATTGGAACCGCATCCAAAAGACCTGCCATAAGGAACATTTTGCCTTGTAACTGAGGCGCTTGCTCTGGCTGACGCGCAGCGCCTTCCAAAAGCTTACCACCCAAAGAACCGAAACCGATCGCGGTACCCAAGGCGCCCAAACCGATCAAAAGTGCTGCTGCTATGTAAACCAACGATGCTGCCATTGTTTTATCTCCAAGTAAGTTAAAAATGAAAAGTTAAAAATGAAAAAACGAACAAAAAAAGAACTTGAAGGCTGCTGTTGCAGCCTTCAGCAAACTTAGTGGTCTTCGCCAGTATCATGCGCCATTGCCATGTATACCGTCGTTAATACCATAAAGACGAACGCTTGTAAGGTAATAACCAAGATGTGGAATACAGCCCAACCCCACTGCAGAACACCGGCAAATAGCCCGAGTATTGCGCCCGCACCAAACATAATGGCGATCAGAATAAAGATCATTTCACCGGCATACATGTTTCCGAATAACCGCAAGCCTAACGAGATAGGTTTAGCGATAAGCGAAACAGTTTCCAGAATGAAGTTCACTGGGATCAAGAATATATCGATGTAAATTTTGCCGCTGTGGAAGGGGTGTAAGGTCAATTCTTTGATGAAACCTACAATACCTTTCTCTTTTATAGAGAACAAAATCATGAAGATAAACACGGTTAACGCCATGCCTAATGTGGCGTTTGGATCGGTAGTTGGAACCACCTTGAAGAATAAATGGTCATCGCCTGAGATCTTAGCAGCAGCCATCGGCAACCAATCTACAGGGATCAAATCCATCAAGTTCATCATAAAAACCCATGCAAAGATGGTTAAACCCATCGGTGCAATTAGCTTATTTTTATGATGGAAGGTGTCTTTGACCGTGTTGTTAACAAACTCAACCACAAGCTCAACAAAGCTTTGCAGCCCTGTCGGTTTGCCTGTACTTGCATTTTTAGCAACACGCCAAAAAATCAGGCTGAATAAGGCGCCCAAAACGAGCCCCCAACCTAATGTGTCTAAATGGAAACACCAAAAACCCATATCGGCAGCCTCTTGTGAGCTATGCGCGATCACCCATGAATCTTCTGTAACAGAAGAACCATCGGCACGCACATAACCAGCAGGAAGTTTGCCGTATGCTAAGTTTTGTAAGTGGTGTTGAATATAATCCGTAGAGGTAAGAGCTTCACTCGCCATAGTTAATTCAAAGTTTCAAAGTTAAAAAACTGGTTTTGCGCTAGTTTTACGCTCGCGATCTATCGACCAGCGGAGCCACTAACAGCAGCACAACCTTTGCTAACGAACATCGCAACCACTAGGTGGGCGGGAATCATCAAACAAAAGCCTGCAAATAAAGCGGATACTATTAAAGGTTTTACAAAGACAAAAACCAATGCAAAACCCATTGCCATTAAAGATAACTTGCTTGCTTGCCCCCAATAAAAAGACCGGGCCATTAAAGCCACCTGCTGACTCCCTTTATAGCGAAAAGCATATAAAGTGAAGTACAAGGTCGGCAAAGCAAAAATTAAGCATCCCCAAAAAGCTGATTTCGCCACTTGAGCCCCCCAGTACCCCGCAACCGCGGTTAATACCAAGCAAGAAACAGATAAGCCAGCAAACACTACTAATAAAGGACGCTGCACTTGCTCACCTATTTTCAACAAACACCCTACCTTAAAGACCAACCAAACAGTAAGAATCTACATTATGACGGTGGTTAAAATTTGGGCGACTCAAAAAGCGCGGGAATTATAGAGTTTATGCGGTCGCTATTCAACAGCTGACTTCACGCAAAGCCAAACTTTCAACCACTAGCCAAAAACCGTACACCCTATGGCCCTGACCAAACTACGTTTACCAAGAAGCTATTTTTGATCACCTTACGCCCATTTATGGCAAATATTAGGCGCCACAACTGCATTGATGTTGCTTTCAACTTGTGGTGAAATCCGCTTTCGGCGCCAACAGTGGCGTGACGCATTCACCATTTTAATGCTGGATAGGCGTGTTTTTGTCCTAATTTGCGACAGATTTCTGGTTTAAGCTGTGGTTATACGTGCCGATCTCACGCACAATAGCCACAGCTGATCCTGCACGCGATTGCACCTCTACATAAATCATTGGTGTAGAAAGCATCTTATAGGTTGTAGGTGCAATAGCTCGAAACGAACATTTTTTGCACAATGTGATTTGGTTTTACGCACGGTAGCCCAAAATCAGGCATCATCCACTTTGTGCCGCAACAATAATTCAATGTGTTCCAGAAAGGTGAACACGGAGGAAGAGGAATGATCAAGAAATACCGTAACGCGCTCTTAGCTGCTGCAGTGGCCTCTGTTGCTGTTGGCTGTGGTGGTGGGGACGATAATGGAGGTGAAAACCCCCTAGAAAACCCTAATTTAGTTGGAAACCTCACCGAAGGTACTGGTGATCCCAATACTCACAGAGCCATAGCCCAGCTTTTAGGCGGTGCTTTTTACCAGCTTATCGGAACAACATCTACAGTCTTCGAATCTCTAGCAACGGTTACCGATTCCGAGGGTACTATTGGCAAGGTTTTAGCCCCTATTGCAGCTGGCAACACAACAACAGCTAAAGCAAGCGGCGTGTCTGCTGAGACTGGAGCAGATTGTTCACTCGGAGGCCGCGCTGAATTTAAAGTTGAACTTGATTTTGATGGTGCATTTGCAGATCTAAGCTCACTTGATGTACTTGCCGAGCAGCCCATTGATGCAGGCATTGAATTATCCTATACAGAATGTAACGAGCCTAAGCACGTTTCGTACACTAGTGACGGTGACACTGCTACAACTGATGCCCCAGTCTTAGAAACTGATGATGAAGGCAATATCATCAACAATATATTAGATGGTGTTTTCGCTGTTAATTTGCGCTCGACTACCGGTAGTGCAGCTAACGAGAAGGACTATGCGTTAACCAGCTCTATCGAAATGAAAGATTATTTCATACAACGTTATAGCGAAGGTTCAACTGCAACCCGACCTAACGTGCTCAATGGAGCAATTGATTTATCATTGGTGACTACAGATGGCACCGACTACCTACTGTCAATGTCTAGCAACACAGCTAACAACAACAAAGAAACCGGTGGATTCGTAAGATCTTCGATATTGGCAGAGGGCCAAGTAGAGCTGGATGAGGACTTCGATTTTCAAACTTATGACCTTAAGGTGGACGTTACCCTTCGCAACTATAAAGAGCTTGCAGATGGTAACTACCAAGTTTACACCAACCAAAATTTAGTCCGCACCGCGTCTGATGCTGGCACTGAATCTTTGATGGGAATATTGCCACAACCTAGTGCTGGCGAATTAGCTATTAGCATGAACGATGGTAGTCAAGGCATTGCGACTGTTACGCCAACTGGACTTCATATTGTGACAACAGAAGCAGATGGTTCGACTAGCGAAGTCACTTGCTCTTGGGATGACGTTAATAACGATAAATGCGGTGAGTAATCATTAGCTTTTTATTTTAAAAATTTAAGCTCGCTTTAGCGGGCTTTTTTCGTTTAAGGCATATATGAAAAAAATTTGGTTACCACTTTTTACCGCTTTTCTATCGACAGTTTATAGCTCAGCCTATGCTGAAAAATCTGACCATAGTATTGCCATAGCGTTAGGCCAGCTCGACTTCTCATGGAAAGAATTTGATATAAATGATGATTTTTTTGACCCCACTTATGTCGAGGTTGTTGATGAAAGCGGTGATTTAAACACAATCCACCTAACTTATACCTATGAAAAGGAAGATCATCACTTCTCGACCCAACTGTCACGCTCTAGTGGATCAGTAAATTATTACGGTAGGATTATTAGAGATACGGCAGAAGATCTTTGGGATTATTCCACTACTGATTATGATATGACGACACTAGAAGCCAGCTACGGTAAGTATTTTGATGTGGACTATATCAAACCATTTGCCGCTATTTTAGGTGGTTATACTGAGCGAGAAAGAACAATAAATGGTAATCCTAACTTTATAACTCCATATCCGACCGGAAATGAAGATATGAGTTTTTACTATTGGGGCCTACTACTCGATGTTGAGCTTTTTTCTTGGAATAATTTATCGCTGAATGTCGGCGCCGAATACAACCGAGGCGTAAAAACCAAACAGACAGTTTCCTCTGAAGGGGAAGAAGACTACACGTTAAAACTAAAGCCTTTAATATCTAGAAAACTGCTTACTTCATTACACTATAGCTTTTTAAATGACTGGAAAGCATCTTTGCTCTTGGAACTAACAAAGTCAACGATGAAAAAGAGCAGAGAGGAAAAACCTTACCAGCCTGACTCCGAAGAGGACCATAGTTACCTAGGACTGCGCCTACAAAAAACGTTCTAAGCTCTGGCCGACGAGCGCGCTTTTTGGCTTTGTCTGCTTTTTGAAGGTACTGTTTTTTTCCTTTTAAAAGTACGGCGCTTATTCGCTGTCGTACTTTTTAACCCTGAAAACTTTGCGGCCTCTACAGCTTGCATCATTGCGGGAAGTTGGTCGCCCAATTCAGCCATAAAACCGGTGTAACTTGCCTGTTTCTGAGCTATATCATTAAGCTTAGACTCCCATTCAGCCGTCATATCCGGGGTTGTGGCCTTGCTGGGCAAGCTCGCAATTAACGCCCTGCCTGCCTCTGTGGATAACAGAGTTTTCCCTTGTCGTAAAATAAACCCCCGCAGCACTAATAAATCTAAAATTCCGGCTCGTGTCGCTTCTGTACCTAGGCCATCAGTCTCTTTTAGAATTTTCCGTATATTGATATCTTTAACATAACGGGCAATACCAGTCATTGCTGTTATTAGGCTAGCATCGGTAAAAGCTTTAGGCGGCGATGTCTTTTTTTCTACAACTTCGCCACACTCACACAGTAGCCCATCACCAACCTTAAGAGCTGGCAAATACTCGGCAGTATGCCGATCTTCTTTGGGCTCTTTTTTATTCACAGGGAACAACTCTTTCCAGCCGTTATCCACAACGCATTTAGCTTTTGCCACAAACTCTCCTGTTTTTATTTTGACCTTTACCTGTGTTTCATCATATTTATGAATAGGGTAAAACTGTGCAATATATTGCCTGGCAACTAACTCGTACACATTAGCCTCTTGTTCTGTTAACTGAACACGCTGTAGTTTTCGCTGGGTTGGAATAATGGCGTGGTGAGCTGTTACGTTTTTATCATTCCAAGCTTTACTCTTTAGTGATAAATCTGCGCCCGTACAAGCACTTTGTAACGCACTCGCATTTTGCTTTACCGCCTGTAAAACATCGGCAGCTTCTTTATAGTGGTCCTTCGGCAAGTAACGGCAATCCGAGCGAGGATAGGTAATTAGCTTGTGTTTTTCATACAGGGTTTGGCATACATCTAACACAGCTTTTGCGGTTAAACCAAATCGTTTCGAGGCATCCACTTGCAGGCTAGAAAGGCTATAGGGTAGGGGGACGCCCTGCGATTTACGCTGCTTTTTTACATCCGTAACTGCGCCGTTCTGCCCTGTAATTCTTGCAGCGACATTCTCGGCCAACGGTTTAGATAACAACCGGCCTTCTTCGTCACAATATTGTTCACAAGCTTTGCTCGGTAGCCATTTCGCATAAAAGCTTTCCTGTTTAGCTGTTTGTAATTTTGCAAAAACCTCGTAAAAGTCTTTGCTTACAAAATTAGCTATTTCCGCATCTCGCGCCACCACCAAGCCCAAAATTGGCGTTTGCACTCGCCCAACCGATAACACCCCCTGAAAGCCTTGCTGCTGGCCCTTCAAGCTGCACAAACGCGTCATGTTAATACCATACAGCCAATCAGCGCGCGAGCGCGCCAAAGCAGAAGAAGATAGCGCCGAGAACTCTCGGTTATCCTTAAGTTGGGTTAAAGCTTTAGCAATAGCCGATGTATTTAAATCGTTGATTAAACAGCGCTGAACCGGCTTGCCGTTTTTGGTCGCACCCGCGTAATTAAGTACCTCATCAACCAATAGCTGGCCCTCACGATCTGGGTCGCCAACATGCACTATCGAAGATGCTTTTTTTATTAGTTTTATTAATATCGTTAACTGCTTGCGAGTTTTAGGTTTCGGCTGGTACTGCCAGCAGCTAGGGAGTATAGGCAGGTGCTCTAGACGCCACTTTTTAAATTCTGGGTTGTAATGTTCTGGCTGGGCCAACTCCAACAAATGACCAATACACCAACTCACCACATCACCATTAGCCAAGGTAATGTAACCATCTTCTTTTGCAGAAGTTGATTTAGACGGCAATGCCGTAGCTAATGCGCGTGCTAGACTGGGTTTTTCGGCGATGTATAACTTCATACTGGAAACCTAAAGCAATTGACTGGTTAAGTGTACAGTACAATTAAATGGTTTGCGCAAGAATAAAAGAGCATATTAATGGCAGATTCACAAACTTCTTTGGTTCAACTTCAATCTTTGCTGGCTATTGCGCCAGAAGCTCCCGATAGCGACCATACTAATGAGGCTATCCAACAATGGTTAGAACAGTTATCCGCCACCAGTCTGTCGGCACTATTCGATAGCCAGCCCAATCAATGGCGCAACCAGTGGCACCAAACGCTAGCATGTAGCCTGTTTGTACGAAGCCAATTATTGCAACCTGAACAAGATAGCCCCACCTTGCTTTCGATATTACCCAACTTGAATACGCAATGGGCAATTACCGACTATCAGCAATCATTGCAACAACACCTTGCACCTTTGCTGGACGATAAAAGTGTAGATTCAGGGCTGCGGCAATGGCGTAACTTGATGATGGTGAGATGTATATGGCGCGATCTAAACCGCTTGGCACCCACATTAGATATCACGAAAGAACTCACCCTAATGGCCGACGTTGCGGTTAATTTTGCTCTTAATTATCACTATAACGCGATGGTTAAAAGCAAAGGGACTCCCGTTAACGCTCAAGGCCAAGCCCAACCTATGCTAGTTATTGGTATGGGTAAGCTTGGGGCTTACGAGCTTAATTTAAGTTCAGATATCGACCTTATCTTTGCCTACCCAGAATCCGGCCAAACAACGCCAAGCCCTACAAATGGAAACGTCATTAGCAACCAAGAGTTTTTTACCCAACTCGGGCAAAAACTCATTAAAACGCTTGATGCGCAAACGGCAGATGGTTTTGTATTTCGGGTAGATATGCGTCTGCGCCCGTATGGTCAAAGCGGGGCGCTTGTCAGTAACTTTGATGCCCTCGAGAATTACTACCTTACCCAAGGCCGCGACTGGGAACGCTACGCAATGGTTAAGGCGCGCGTAATGGCGTGCTCCGCCGGTGATGCACAAAATAGCGTCCCTTTAGCAGCAGCAACCAACGAACTCCTCACCCTACTGCGAAACTTTACTTACCGTAAGTACGTCGACTTTTCCGCCATTGAAGCGCTGCGAGACTTAAAAACCCGCATTCGCCAAGAGGTAAAGCGCCGACGACTTAAAGGCAATGTAAAGCTAGGTGAGGGCGGTATACGTGAAGTTGAGTTTATTGTGCAAGCACTACAACTGATTCGCGGTGGCCGCGATAGCCAATTGCAAACGCCTTCGCTGGTAAATGCCCTGAACGCGCTAGTAACACTAGAGGCCATTCCAGCTGATGTTGCCAGGGCGCTATTAAATAGTTACCTTTTTTTGCGCAACGCCGAACATGCGATTCAAGCTTGGCAAGACAAGCAAACGCAAGACCTTCCTCAAAGCTCAAACAGCCAGTGGGCATTAGCGCAAGCGATGGGTGCAAAAGATTGGCCAGAATTTGAATTGCAGCTTAGCCAACACATGCACTTTGTTAGCGAGCAATTTGGCGAGGTCATTGCCGACAAAGACAACAACAAAAACACACAAGCAGGCCAGCAATGGCGCTCTATTTGGAACGAAACACAAGCACCATTTATTACCGAGCTACTCGAGCAGCTAGATTTTGACTGTGCCGATGACGGCGCTCAAACTTTGCTCGCCTTACACCAGGCCCCACAGGTACTCGCCACCGATAAAACCGGCGCCGATCGACTCAATCGCTTTGTTCCACTACTGCTGCAAAAACTTAGCAGCCGGGCCGGCGCAGGCCAAACATTACAACGCCTGCAGCCTTTTATCATCGCTATTGCGCGGCGCAGCGCTTACCTTTTGCTACTTATAGAAAACCCTGCAGCACTAGAACAACTGGTAATACTTAGCGAAGCCAGCCCCTGGATCCCCGAGCGCCTAGCCGAATACCCAGCACTGCTAGATGAACTACTCAGCCCAACCAACCTATACCAAATACCCAATAAAGAAGAATTAAGCGCCGAACTAACCCAAACTATTTTGCGCATTCCAGAAGACGACTTAGAACAGCAAATGGAAGCCTTGCGCTACTTTAGGCACGCCCACGGATTAAAGGTCGCTGCCTGCGAAGTCACCGGTAAACTACCGTTAATGAAGGTTAGTGATTACCTAACAGAGCTAGCAGAAGTTGTATTGAGCTATGCCCTCGATTTGGCCTGGCAAGATATGTGTCGCAAGCATGGTTTACCTGGCGACCATGAAGGCGGCAACCAGCCCAATTTTGTTGTTATAGGCTACGGCAAGCTCGGTGGCATAGAGCTAGGCCACGGCAGCGACTTAGATTTGGTTTTTATTCACAATGCCAATGCTCAAAAAGAAACCCAAGCCAGCGAAGGCCAGCGCGCACTAGACAACCACACCTTCTATACCCGCATGGGGCAAAAACTCATTTTATTACTCGATACCAAAATGCCATCGGGCACATTATACGAAGTGGATATGCGCCTTAGGCCATCGGGTAACTCCGGCATGCTTGTTAGCACCCTTAGCGCATTTAGCAAATACCAAAGCGATGCCGCCTGGACTTGGGAGCACCAAGCCCTAGTAAGAACCCGCGTAGTCGCCGGTAATGCGCAACTGGCGCAAGAATTTGCCGCTGTACGTAAAACAACACTCTGCAGTGAGCGCGATTTAGCAAAACTAAAAAAAGACGTGACCGAAATGCGGCAAAAAATGCGCAGCCAACTGGGTAGCAAAACCAAGGAGGAACAAGCCGGTCAATTCCATATAAAACAAGACGCCGGTGGCATAGTCGATATTGAATTCATCGTGCAATACCTCGTCCTAGCTCACGCCCACAACAACCCAACGTTGGTTGAATGGTCGGATAATATTCGCATTTTGGAAGCCATTGGCCAAAGTGACTTGTTAAGTGAGACGCAAATTACAACACTAATTGAAGCTTACAAAGCACTACGCTCAGAAACCCATAAACTGGCTTTGCAGCAGCGTGGCAATAAAATAGATGGTGCTGGGTTTGAGGGGTTGAGGGGGGATGTGCAGGGTGTTTGGCGGGAGTTGCTGGAGTAGGGTGACTTTAAAGCGTAACACTGACTAGATCTCGGCCCATACGGTAAATTTTGTTCAAAAACACCGTAAATACCTCCATGTAGGTTCCACTCGGCTCCTGCCTCATAGGTTTTGACAAAACTTACCGTATGGGCCTGACGTAGGATGTTTTTATTGGTGGCCTCCGAATGAAAGAGGTTTGGCTTCACACTGTGATGACGTTAATGATTGCTCAACGATACTAATACTGCAGGTCGCTATAAATGCCGAGCCTCGAGAAAGAGAGCCATCGATTGTATAAGTGAATGTACTATTACTAAGCGCGTATTCACTAAATTCAATAAAAGCAAAATCCGTTTTGGCATCAAATGCGTTCGGGTAACCTAAAATGTTAACCTTGCAAAGGCTCATTTCCGATCGTATTTCGGCATTGCTAGAACGCAAAGTGACCTTAGGGCAAGCCTCTGAAACCTCCATATCCTGATGCAGCACTTGTAGGTGAATATTCTTGTCGCTAAAAGCGTATTCGTGCCCAGATATTAAATTGGCTGGCACCTCCCCTTCAGAAAACATCGAGCACCCAGCAATAAGAATCAATGAGGTTAGCGTTAAACATCTAATCATTCGGGAGTACCTGTTGGCTGATTGTGAGAGATTTTGGCTCCGTCATTAACTGATTGAATGACGACCTTCCCTTTTTTTAGCTTCTCTTTGCTAACCTGGTCCAGGTACTCTTTGCGCAGATCAAAACGATTAGTTGGCCATAATTCCCAATTCTTTTTTTCAATAATTATTTTTTTTAATTCATCAAAGTCATTATTACTAACAGATTTCTGTATTTTTTTTCGGCTATTACCGGTGTAGTCTCCCCTAAAGCGTAGATCAACAAGTATGTCCAGTATTGCAGGGTCGAGTTCATCCCAATTGGTTTTTCCGTAAGCTTTTATAACACTGCTTTTATTTCCAATTCTTTTCACATCAGCAGTAATATCTTTATAAACGTGCTCAAAGAGCGCTAGTTGTGCTTGGGCACTGATTTCGAAATCAAGCAAATCTTGATCAATGATAAATTGACGCGCCGCGACGCCCTGCAAACCAGCTGCTTGACTAATTTTTGTAGCAAAGTTGCTGGGAATAGATACTAGAGAGAGGTGTTTCTTTATTTCGGCACTTGAACGCTGCTTAAGATCATAGCCTCGTCCTATGGTCAATCCGGATGTGTTGCTAGGGACGTGTAACACTCGGCTATGGTACCTACCGCCCTCACTTCCTTCGGCTTTCCAGGTTAACAGTCCATTCGACGGAGGGACTATCGCAACGTGAGTTCGCGTTGATTTCATGAATGCAACTAAACTTTTAAAGCTCCCCGAATTACTACTTGTTACTTGGCCGTCCGGCACTAAACTCTTTTGGTGGTCTTTCTGAAAGTTTCTGATCTCTTCAATAAGTGATTCATCACACTTATCTGAGACTGCTGTTATAGTAAGCTTTTTCTTGCGTCGATAAACGTTGATCAAAGCTCGAATAAGCTTAACGTCAGTTCCAATATTTTTCCCTTTCTCCCCAACCGAATTTGTTATGGCAAGTTTCATTATAATTCCCTTATATGATGTGAATTTTTATCAATGCTAGCACGACCTTAAAGATTCAGGCAAACAGTGGCTGTGTAGATCAATATATGACACGTTTTTAAACCCCACTGATCTCAGAAAAAACGTCAGGCCTGTGCGATAAGGTTATTCAAAACCTATGAGGCCTGGATGGCCGATTGGAGCCATCAAGGATGATTTACGGCGTTTTTGAAAAACTTTACCGCATATAGCCGAGATATCTCCTTACGCTAATAATCCACATAACTCTGCCAATATTCATCCATCTACCCCAACAGCGCCAATAACTCATCGCTTGATTTAGGCAATTTTGATTTTTGTGTACCATCAAATAAAGCATCGGCTAGGGCTTTTTTATCGGCTTGTAGGGCTTGGATTTTTTCTTCTACAGTGCCTTGTGCTACCAACTTATACACAAATACAGTTTTATCTTGGCCTATGCGGTAGGCGCGGTCGGTGGCTTGGTCTTCTACCGCGGGGTTCCACCATGGGTCTACGTGGATTACGGTATCGGCCGCGGTTAAGTTTAGGCCCGAGCCGCCGGCTTTTAAGCTAATAAGAAAAATGGGCGCTTCACCCGCTTGAAACAGCTTAACCAACTCGCCACGGTTTTTGCTGGCACCGGTTAGTTTGATAAAAGGAATTTTAGCTTTATTCAGGTCGTCCGCTATTACCGACAACATCGACACAAACTGCGAAAAAACTAAAACGCGCCGGCCTTCGTGCACCATTTCTGGCAGGGTTTCTTGTAACCAGCTGCGTTTAGCGGAGTTTTTTACTTTTTTGGCCTGGGCTAATTTTACCAGCGACGGGTCGATACAGGCTTGGCGCAATTTCAGCAGCGCATCTAAAAATTCAATATGGCTACGCTTAGCACCTTTTTCTTGGAACAGTTGGCGCACGTGTTTTTCCATGCTGTTACGAATACCTTCGTAAAGCTTGCGCTGATCCTTCTCTAGATGCACATGCTGGACTATTACATTTTTAGGCGGTAGTTCTTTGGCCACATCCCCTTTGTGGCGGCGTAACATAAAGGGTGCTACTTGCTGTGCAAGGCGCTGATTCACGCTTTCATTTTGCTCGCTTTCGATGGGTTTACGGTAGTGCTTGTTAAAATGTTCTTGCTTACCCAACAAGTTCGGTAGTGCAAAATCCATAATTGACCACAGCTCGCCCAAGTGATTTTCTAACGGGGTGCCAGTTAAAGCCAAACGCATATTGCCTTGCAACTGGCGGGCTGCACGTGTTGTTTTGGCATTCGCATTTTTAATGGCTTGCGCTTCGTCTAGAACGATTACATCAAAACAATGTTGTTTGAGTATGTCGATATCGCGTTGTAGTACGCCATAGCTTGTCACAACTAAGTCATAAAAAGGGATATCTGGGATATCTTCTTTGCGCTCTGGGCCATGCAGTATAAGTACACTTAAGCCTGGCGAAAAACGCTCGGCTTCGCTTTGCCAGTTCCATAAAAGACTCGTGGGCGCCACGATTAAACAACCATTATTCAGCTTACGGCCACTTTTTAGTTTTTGTAATAAAGCTAAGGTTTGCAGGGTTTTCCCCAACCCCATGTCATCCGCCAATATTCCCCCAAGTTGGTGCTGCTGCAAAAAATTTAGCCAATTTAAGCCATCTTGCTGATAATCACGCAACTGCGCATTGAGCTTTTTCGGTACCGCAACGGGCTTAATGCCTTTAAAGTTTTGTAATTGTTTTTTAAGTTTTTTAAAGTTTGGCGCACGCCTTTCGTCTAGTTCGCTAAACTCTTGCAGCATTGGTACGCGATAGGGCGGCAAGCTAATCGCTTCGCCAAATTTTTCACCCGAATAAAGCTCTTCAAGAGTTTGTGTAAGATGGCGAAATCGCTGCATTTCAATAATATGCCATTGGCCGGCACTCTGAATCATCAGCTGCTTTGGGAAGCCCTCAGCAAACCAACGTTGTAATAACTCTTGACTGTTAATATCAAGCCCGTCAACTTGCAAACTTAGGGCCATACTAAACCAGCCGTTATCTTGATCGCCTACCTCTGTATGTAAGCTGGCATCAAGCTCGGTGGGCGCTCGATAACTTGGATCTGTAGTACACAACCAACCACGCTTCTCGCATAAATCAGCCAACTTAGGCAACACAGCTTGCCAGCGTGTAATACGCTGGACTTCATCAAAGCTAAAAATCATCCAAATTTTCTTATGGCTTTTTTCTACTTCTAAGCTGTCGAATTCTGCTTTAAAACCCAATATTTCTAGTGCTCTGATTGCATCCAATTCCGTTTTTCCATCACAAGTAATGCGGTAATGTTGGCCATTCATTTCATGCCTTTGGTCTTTATCCAGTAAGTCTAGGCGGTGCCAACCAGCATCAAAAGAAAAGTCACCGTAATGCACTTTCAACTGTAACGCAGGGAATTGATCGCGGGCGCATAGAATCAATTCAAACCTTGCTTCAGTTAAGTGAATTTCCAGTAACTCCGGTATATCGGGCTGTACTGTTGTCGGTAGGCTACTAAAAAAGGCGCTATGCGTCGCAGTCATTTTATTCAGCGGTAGTTCTGGCATGGCCTGCAACAATGATAATCGTTGCCCATTGACTAAAGACTCTAAAGGCCCAAGGGTATTATTATCGCGATACCAAGGCCTCTGAGCGAGGTATATTTTCGCATCCGGTAAGCCTTGCACCCTTAGCTCGCAATCCAAGGTGGCGTGCTTTTTTATCCAATGGATATCTAACGGCACAGAACTACCCAGCAATAACGGGGCGGCATTCAGCTTACTTCTAGAAGAATTACTATCGTACAAGCGGCCACTTTCTAGTGCTAGCTGCAGCATTAGGCAGCTAATGTCATCATTAATTAATTGCTCAGTACTCTGTACATACTGGCTCTCCCATAACTGCGCTATTTTTTGATCAAACACATCCCCATCATCATGATATTCATTACACGGTACCAAGTTCAGCTCATCCTCCTTTCGGTAGGATAAATCCACAACAGGGTTTAAATAGAGCTGCCGATCTTTTTCCTCTAGCAAGTAATAAAGTGTATTTTTATCTGCCGCTGTATTTAAGGCTTTAGTAGGTTGCTTCTCTAGAACCAATTGGCACTGCTGCAACCAACTGTCCTGTGGTGATGTGGCGGGCCTTTTAGCCGAAATAGGAAGCAGGCGAGCGGGTTGGGCAGCCTTCATCGCAAATATAACCGCAGCTGCATGTTTACAACTGAAGCCGTAAGGGCAGTTACATTGATACTCTATATACTGGTTGGATGCGGTGATGCTGACGCGATATTTGTTTCCACGACTACCTATAACCACACAGCTAACGCCGTTTTGGCTGTATTTTAAGCTGCCAACAGCACCTTCATTAAATAAGCTTTTACCACGCTGCCAAATAGCTGCACTAAAGTGATCACGCTGAACTTTATCCTGAAGGGACATACAAAATAACTCTAAAAAAGTGCGCATACTAGGGGGCCACTATAACCCTGACAAGGCATGCTTTAGCCGCTGCTACGGTGTTATTGGCAACAATACCTTCGCGTTCTAATCAAAGCTACCAAAGCGCCCTAACTCCCTACCGTCGCAGCACGATTTATGGTTCAATACACGTACTTTGCCTCAGCTGCTGCAGTGCTTGCCTTTTGAACGACCTTCAAAGCCAAACTGCCTAAATTCGCAGCTTGCTTAGCCCCACAAGCGACTAAGATAATCAAAGCGAATAAGGCAATCAAAGCCCACAAGTCTTTTTGCCATAACTAGCCTCACCTTCGCTAGATGCAAAACTTTATTGAACTATAATGCGAGCGAAGCTCGGCCCCGGCCGTTAGCCCGCGCCTTGAGCACGCTCATTTACATTCGACGCTTTAACTTAGAGAGAAACAACTATGAATTTTGCCGATCGTGATGGCGTAATTTGGTTTGATGGCGAAATGGTACCTTGGCGCGATGCTCGCGTTCACGTACTCACCCACACATTGCACTACGGCATGGGCGTTTTTGAAGGTGTGCGTGCTTACCACGCTGGCGATAAAGGCAGCTGCATATTCAAGCTGCAAGAGCATACCGACCGCTTGTTCCGCTCTGCCCATATTATGCGTATGGAAATGCCCTACAGCAAAGAAGAGCTAAACGAAGCGCAACGCGCCGTAGTAAGGGAAAACAACCTCGACGAGGCTTACCTTCGCCCGATGGCTTTTTTAGGCTCTGAAGGCATGGGCCTACGTGCCGATGCGCTGAAAACACACGTGATCGTCGCCGCTTGGAACTGGCCCTCTTATATGTCGCCAGAAGCCAAAGAAAATGGCATTAAGATCCGCACCTCTAGCTACACGCGTCACCACGTGAATATCACCATGTGTAAAGCCAAAGCGAACGGCAACTACATTAACTCTATGCTAGCGCTGCGCGAAGCCTTGGATAGCGGTTGTGAAGAGGCTTTGCTGTTGGATAACGAAGGTTACGTTGCTGAAGGCAGCGGTGAAAACTTTTTCATGGTGCGCGATGGTATTATTTACACCCCAGAGCTAACCAGCTGCCTAGACGGCATTACGCGTAAAACCATCTTCCAATTAGCTGAAGACTGCGGCTACGAAATTCGTGAAAAGCGCATTACCCGTGATGAAGTATACGTTGCCGACGAAGCCTTCTTTACCGGAACTGCCGCTGAAGTATTGCCTATCCGTGAATATGACGGTCGCATTATTGGCGAAGGAAAACGTGGCCCCGTCACAACCATCCTTCAAGACTTATATTTCAAAGCGGTTAAAGGCGAGCTTCCAGCGCATACCGATTGGCTTGCCCCGGTTAAGTAATTACACCCCGTGTACTACATGTGCTAAAAGGCGCTTTAAAAGCGCCTTTTTTCGTATTGGCAGCTGCTTTAGCTTTCTAATATCCCACCGGTAAGATAAAACTCTCGACCCAGCCCCTAAAGGGACGTATTCCTGCAGCCAGCCTGAACAATATCGTATTGCAGCGCGCGATGGCGATTGATAGCATCAACTGTTTAGCTTCTTGAAAACAACCGCCACAAAAAGTCGTTAATGGATAACACTATGAATAATAATGACGATGCGAATAACAAGCACGACGCGACTGTTGTGCAGCATAAAGCGCAAAGCAAAGCATCCGCACCGGAAGAAACGGTTGTTCAAGCTAAACCACCCGCTGAAGAAAAAACAGATCGCCGGCAAACCTTATCCACAGGTAATCGCGATGAAGCCTTAACGCGCTTTTATGCCGACCTAAAAAGCGGCGAGAATACCGAGGGTTTTAGCCAAGCCAAACAAATTGCCAATGCCGCACTCGCAGAGAACAAAATACTGTTAAACAAGCGCTTTGTTTTAGAGAGTGTTATTGGGGTAGGTGGTATGGGCACCGTCTACCTCGCTAAAGATTTACGCAAAATAGAAGCTAACGACTTAAAACCCAATGTGGCGGTGAAAGTTTTAAACGATAACTTCAAAAACCATCCAGATGCATTTGTTACCTTGCAGCGCGAAGCCAGCCGCTCGCATACGCTTTCGCACCCAAATATTGTTACTGTTCACGATTTTGACCGCGATGGTGATGTTATTTTCATGACGATGGAATTCCTCGAAGGCCAGCCGTTAGACGCGCTTATTCGGGAGTACCCATCAGGTTTACCGGTAGAGCGCGCAACCACCATTATTCAAGGGTTTTGCGATGCACTTATACACGCCCACAGCAAAGGCATTATTCACAGTGATTTAAAGCCAGGTAATATCTTTGTTACCGACTCCTCGGCCAAAGTATTGGACTTTGGTATTGCTCGCTCGGTAAGCCAAACAGCCGTAGCGGGGGATTTTGATGCTGGCTCATTGGGTGCGCTTACACCAGCTTATGCCACCCTAGAAATGTTTGAGGGCAAAGAGCCTCACCCCAGTGATGACGTTTATGCGACAGCCATCATCGCTTACCAAATACTTACCGGAAAACATCCTTACAATAACCATTCGGCTCAAGAAGCGATTAAAAAGGGGATTAAGCTTGTAAAACCAGAGGCCATTAATAAATACCAATGGCAAGCGCTTGAATCGGCATTAGCACTTAAACGCAGTGAGCGTACCCCGTCGATAGAGCAATTCCTAGCCACCTTTAACCATGTAAAAAAAGTCCCTTATTTTAAGCTATTAAGCGGGGGGCTATTAGTTGCTGTTGCTGCGTTAGGTTACGCTATTTTTAGCGCGCCAGATGAAGTAGCTCTAGCCATTGATAACACCTACCAAAAAGCCGAAGAATGTGCCCAAGCTGGCGATTTAGACTGCGCAATAGAAAGCAGCCAAGCCGTCTTAGAGCTAGCACCTAAGCACACTAAAGCCACCCAACTACTTGCGACATCACAAGATAAAAAAATTACCCAGCTAGAAGAAGAAACCGAAGAGGCCATTGCCTACTGTGCATCGAATATGGATTTGGTATGTTTACAGGATGCCCTTGGGCGGCTAAAAAGCCTAGCGCCCAAAAGCGAGTTAATGCCACGATTACAGCAAAAAATCGATGCTGTTAAGATCGATATTGAGCTTAGCCAACGCCTACCCGATGCATACAACTGCTTGGAAGTAGACAACATCAATCCAGAAGATATTCAGTGCGCCCAAACAATACTGGATTCGCTACTGAGCCTAGCACCAGAAGATTCAGCCGTTTTAGCACTACAAACAAAGGTAGCCGAACTAGCCACACAACTCAATAACGCCAGCCTAGCGCGAGATAAAACAATTAACCAAGAACTAGAATCCGCCAAAAAATGCTTAAACGAAAAACGCTATGATTGCGCCATTACCCATAGCCAAGCCGTATTGCAGCTTGATAACCAAAACACACAGGCACTGTCGATTCAACAAAAGGCAAATTACGATAAAAAGCAGGCGAGCGATAATCAGCGAAAAGCCGATAAGCTCATACAAAAAGCTACAACTTGTTTTAACAAGAAAAACTATACCTGTGCTATTGCTAATTCCGAGTCTGCATTGGAGTTTGTACCTAATTACACACCCGCTAAAAAAATGATTAAAAAATCGAAACAACAGATAGAATCACTTAAAAATAACTTCAAAATTAACTAAAAGGATATTTTATGTTTAACCGTAAAATTAAAATTATTATCGCAGCAGGGCTTTCTTTTACATTGCTTAGCGGCTTTGGTTTAAAAGATATTACAAAAGAGTTGGGCCCAGATACCGATAAGTGCGAGAAGTCCTCGAATAAAAGTAAATGTAAAAATGAGGAGTACTTAAAATCGGCGGCTAAAATTGCTGCCGTTACTGTTGCTGCCAAACTCATTTACGAAATGGTTATTGACTATAAGACCGAGCAGGTCACCAATGATAAAACGGTCACTAGAGAATATAAAAAGCAGCATGGCGATTTACCCGAAAAAACAGAAGTATTGGCATATGACGCCAAACTTAACCCCAACAGCATTGTAGAAGTTGGCAAGCCAATTAATATCGATACCTCGGTCAAAGTAGTGGTAGGTAAAAAATCTAAGAAGGTATTAATAGAGGAAAAGCTAGAAATTTTTGATAACGAAAAGACAGATCAAGTGATTAACTCTTTAACTAAAAAAGTTAGCAATGGCAAGGGCGGCGCCTACGAAAACACTTTTAGCTTCACCTTACCCGAAGGTATGCCCCAGGGCGTCTACCCAATAAAGACCTCAGTGATTTTAGATGGTAAAGCATTTGAGCACGCCAATAGTGATATGCAAGTTGTAATGGAAGTATTACACGACGGTAGCTATCAAATTGCCTACAACGCTAAATAACCGCTTTTGTATGGTTAACGGGGTTTACCTCGTTATCTACAGCAGGTGGCTTAGGTTACTGAGCCCGAGTACCCTCTTCATATAACACTTAGAGCGTAAAAAAATGGACATTGACCAAGAACACGAAAAAAAACTGAGGAAAGCCAAAGATACGAGCCAGCTCGTTTACATACTTCAAGCTGTATCCTTTGTTATTGGTTTTACTTTTATTGCCGCAGTTGTTATCAACTACATTAAGCGCGATGAGCTAGAAAACACCTGGCTTGAATCCCATAACCGCTGGCAAATGCGTACCTTCTGGTTTTCGCTGTTATGGTCGGTTATTGGGTTTATCACCCTGATCGTGTTTATTGGCTGGTTTATTTTGGTCGCTAACGCTATTTGGGTTATTTACCGAATCGTAAGAGGCTGGATAAATCTAAGTGAAGATAAAGAGATGTACCAGAAGTAGACAGACCTAAGCCAGAAATAAAAAAAGCGCTTTTTTTATTTCTGACTAACAGGTGTTAGGCTTGGTATTTAAGGTGGGCCAATATGCCATCTAGTTCATCTAAGCTTTTATAGTTAAACACCAACTTACCTTTGCCTTTGGCGCCATGCTGTACTTTCACAGGTACACCCACATGCTCAGAAAGACCTTCTTCTAGCTTTTCTATGTCGCCACTGGCGCTAGAAACCGCTTTAGGTTCTTCTTTGGCTTCTTGTTGTGTTTTGCGTACCAGTGCTTCAGCCTGCCTTACAGATAAGCTACGAGCAATAATTTGGCGAGCAATACTGCGCTGTTGGTTTGATGGCAAGCTGAGTAAGCAACGGGCGTGGCCCATCTCCAAATCGCCATGCTCTAACAGCATGCGCACTTCATCAGTTAAGTTTAAAAGCCGTAGCAAGTTAGTTACACCTGTACGCGATTTGCCTACGGCATCGGCCACTTCTTGGTGGGTTAACTCAAATTCATCTTGTAAGCGCTTGAGGGAAATAGCCTCTTCGATGGGGTTTAAGTCTTCGCGCTGAATGTTTTCGATTAACGCCATCGCAATGGCAGCTTCATCGTTTACATCGCGGATAACGGCTGGAATGGTATCTATGCCGGCCAACTGGGTAGCGCGCCAACGACGCTCACCGGCAATAATCTCGTACTTATCTTCACCAATTGGACGCACCACAATAGGTTGCATCACCCCTTGCGCTTTGATCGATTCTGCAAGCTCTTGCAAGGCTTCTTGGTGCATATCGCGGCGCGGTTGGTACTTACCGCGCTGCATAAATTCTACCGGCAGGTTTAATAACCGACCATCTTTTGGCCCAGGCTCTGCAACCGGCATATCTGCTGCATTTAAGGGCTCAGCTTTGCCGGCCGGTTTATCTGTCGCTTGCTTGGAGGCACTTCCTAGTAGGGCGTCTAACCCTCTGCCCAAACCTTTGCGTTTCATGGCGGTATCCAATCAAAATTCTGTTTAAAGGCATTATGCCGTTTTACCTAGCGTCTTAGCCCCTGTAACACAGCAAGAGCTTTATTCGGGCGCTACCGCTGGTTTTTTCTGGCTCTTCTTATTGTAGCGCTCGGGCTCACAACGTTTAATCAACTCCCCTGCTAGCGCTAAATAGGCCAATGCTCCCTTAGAGGCTTTGTCGTACGCTAAAATAGGCACGCCAAAACTTGGGGCTTCAGCCAAACGCACATTGCGCGGGATGCAAGTATGGTAAAGCTGCAACGGGAAATGTTGCGTTAACTGGGCAGATACTTCGCCCGTAAGGCTCATACGCGGGTCGTACATTGTGCGTAAAATACCTTCAATTTTTAACCGCGGATTCAGCGCAGATTGCACGGTATCGATCGTTTCTTTCAACGACGATAAGCCTTCTAACGCATAGTATTCGCACTGCATGGGAATAATCACACCATCACACGCGGTTAACGCATTGACCGTTAGCATATTCAACGAAGGCGGGCAGTCAATCAAGATGTAATCAAAAGTATCCGCCACTGTGCTAATGGCCTCTTCTAACCGGCGCTCGCGGTTATCCACATCTAACAACTGTACTTCGGCAGCTGTTAAGTCGCTATTAGCCGCTAGCACCGAAAATTGCCCCTCAGGGGAGTAGACAATTGCTTCAGCCATAGAGACATCGCCGGCTAGTACATCGTAAACCGTATGCTGCTGAAGATTTTTATCCACACCAGCCCCCATAGTCGCATTGCCTTGTGGGTCGATATCAATCATGAGTACTCGGCGTTTAGTCGCTGCCAATGAAGCGGCCAAATTGACGGATGTTGTCGTTTTTCCTACGCCGCCTTTTTGGTTGGTAATGGCAAAAACTTTGGCCACAGCAATCTCTCTTACGGTTGTGTATCAGTTGAAGGGTTAGTACGCGGTTGCAGCTGGATAAGGCAGCGCTCGGCATCAAGGCCAGGTACTGTTAGTGGCTGAAAACCCGCGACAATATAGTGTTTTTCAATTTGGCTCAACTCGTCCACAGGGTTTTGCCCCTTCATTGCCCAAAAGGCTCCATTGTCCGCTAATAAATGGCCACTGCAACTGACAAAATCGGTTATTGATGCAAAAGCGCGACTAATAATCACATCAAACTTATCCACAGGGGCGAATTTTTCTACCCGCAGGTTTTGCACCGTCACATTTTTAAGGCCTAGCTCATTAACTACTTGAAATAAAAAGCGGATTTTTTTACCTGCGCTATCTAATAAGGTGAACTGCGTTTCGGGAAACAATATGGCTAACGGAATACCCGGTAGGCCGCCACCAGTGCCTACATCCAGCACGTTTTCCCCTTTAAAATGAGGGGCGACCACAAGGCTATCGAGAAGATGCAGCGTTACCATTGCTTTGGGGTCGCGAATGGCCGATAAGTTATACGCTTTGTTCCACTTAATAAACATGGCTAAATAGCGCATTAGCAGATTTTTTTGCGTATCTGTAATGCTTAAGCCTATATCGGATAAGCCATTAAGCAGTAGCGAGTGCTCACCAGCTAAACTTTCTTGCCACTCCATGCTATTTACCAGCCGCCGCAGCGGCAACTTGTTGCTTGCGCAGGTAGCCACGCTTTTTTAAGGTTATTAATAACAACGATACAGCAGCAGGCGTAACGCCTTGTATGCGCGTTGCACGGGCAATGGTATCTGGCTTGGCTTCTATCAATTTCTGTTTAACTTCATTCGATAAACCCTCGATATTTGAGTAATCAAAGTCGTTCGGAATCAGCGTTTCGGCATTCGCGCGTAACTTAGCCACCTCGTCTTGCTGGCGGTCGATATAGCCCGCGTATTTGGCTAGGATTTCTACCTGCTCGGCGACTTGCCCGTTATCCACAGCCTCGCCTTTTAAACTGGCAATATCAGCATACGTTAGCTCTGGACGTTTTAATAAATCGAGCAAGCTGTACTCGCGATTTAACGGTGCTTTGATTTTAGGCGCCAATATAGCCGCTTCTGGGCTGTTAGCTTGAATAAAGGTGGTTTTCATGCGCTGATGCTCAGACGCTACTAGCTCGCGTTTTTCACAAAATACACGCCAGCGCTCATCATCCACCAAGCCTAGCTCGCGGCCTTTTTCTGTTAAACGGATATCCGCATTATCTTCGCGCAATAGCAGGCGATATTCCGCGCGGCTGGTAAACATGCGGTAGGGCTCTTTTGTGCCCATAGTGATAAGGTCATCAACCAATACACCAATATAAGCTTGATCCCGCTCGGGGCACCAACTGTCTTGTTCTTTGGCTCTAAGCGCGGCATTTGTGCCAGCGAGCAAACCCTGTGCACCGGCTTCTTCATACCCCGTTGTACCATTGATTTGACCCGCAAAGAACAACCCCTTAATGGCCTTGGTTTCAAAACTGTACTTTAAGTCTTGTGGGTTAAAAAAGTCGTATTCGATAGCATAACCAGGGCGCGTAATATGAGCGTTTTCAAAACCTTTAATCGAGCGCACAAGGTCCATCTGGACATCAAACGGCAAGCTTGTAGATATACCGTTGGGGTATAGCTCGTGGGTATTTAGCCCTTCTGGCTCAATAAAAATTTGGTGACTGTCTTTGTCGGCAAAGCGATGGACTTTATCTTCAATAGAAGGGCAGTAGCGCGGCCCTACGCCTTCAATCACACCGGTATACATCGGCGAGCGATCTAGGCCGCCCATTATAATATCGTGTGTTTTTTGGTTCGTGTGGGTAATCCAGCAGCATACTTGTTCGGGGTGATCTTCGACCTTACCAAGATAACTCATTACCGGTAGCGGGTTTTCACCCCATTGCTCTTCCAACGAACTAAAATCAACGCTTTTAGCGTCGATACGCGGTGGAGTGCCTGTTTTTAAACGCTCCACATTCAATGGAAGCTCTCGCAAGCGATCGGCTAACGCAATACTCGGTGGGTCACCGGCGCGGCCACCAGAATGATTTTCCAAGCCTATATGGATTTTCCCCCCCAGAAAAGTGCCCGCTGTTAAAACAACCGAGGGCGCCATAAACTTAACGCCCATTTGGGTAATAACACCCTGAACAGTTTCACCTTCAACAATCAAATCGTCGGCTGCTTGCTGGAAGATATCGAGATTGGGTTGGTTTTCAAGAATAGTTCGAATGGCCGCTTTATAAAGGGCACGATCAGCTTGAGCGCGGGTTGCACGAACAGCAGGGCCTTTACGGCTATTGAGCACGCGGAATTGTATACCGCCCTTGTCTGTTGCCAGCGCCATTGCGCCACCAAGCGCATCAACTTCCTTTACTAAGTGGCTTTTGCCGATCCCACCAATAGCAGGGTTACAGCTCATTTGCCCTAGGGTTTCGATATTGTGAGTTAGCAGTAAGGTAGAACACCCCATGCGCGCCGCTGCCAAACAAGCCTCGGTACCCGCATGGCCACCACCAATCACAATCACATCATATTTTTTAGGGTAAATCATGGCAAACAGCCCACTGGAAAAATGGGCTGGGATTATAAACTAAAAGTAGGGTGTTTAAAATTTGTACGCTGGAATTTGCTTCAATGCTTTTTATTTTGCGACGGTAATGCGGTCACCGGTTGCTACATCTATGGCGATAATACCTTGAGCCCCAGCTGCGACGTAAAGGATGTTGTATTTAGGGTGCACTTCAATTGCAGTTATAAATGAACCAAGTCGCGGGCCATTACCTAACTTTTGCGGAATAATGCTCGATGAGGTTATTAGCTTAAAAGGTTTATCATCCTTAGTTAAATCCATCGACCATATCTTATCTTGATCAGCAATGTATAAGGTAGTCTTATCGTGAGTTAAAGCCATAGCCGTCGGCTTTTGTATTCGTCCATATTCATTATCGATTGATGCAAATACATTAGCCTTAGCGGTATATGTGTTTTGCTTTGGAGCAAAGTTAACTTCAACTAAAGACCCAGAACTAAACCCATCTGAGGAAGAGCGCTCCCTAGAAAGCAGTATCGAATCACCCAACTTTATAGCAGCAGAGGGAACATAATTACTAGAGAACCCAGTGCTCTCATCGGTGCTGACAAGCAAAGGGTAGTTTTCCCCTTTATATTCACCATCTAGGAACCACTGACTCAAAGAGTCATTAGCATCACCATCGAGAATATATGCAACTAAGTCATTCTCAGATGACAACAGCTCTTTACTATTATCAATAAAGACGCTTACAGGCTGATTCACCGGTGAAGTAGAATTAAATTGATCGATTACAACACCGGATGAATCCACAGTTAGCAAGCTTATGGGCGATTCTAATGATGCACCTTCTTCAATTAAGTATATTTGAGAGTCTGCAAAAGCTCCTCGGACAAGCTTCTGCTCTAATATATTTTCACTCTCATATATTTCTCTTCTATTATTACTGTTTATATTTACTTCGATAAGAGCACTTTTATTTTCATCTATAGCGTAAATCACACTACCTACATTATCAAAAAACAGGTCTATTGCATAAATGCTCCCACCCATAATTGCAGTATTGTTAGCGATCATAAACTGAGAGCTCTCCGTGTATCCATACTCACTTGTTACATTTATATCTAATGTCGGGGACTCTAACCCCTGCAAATAAATTAACTCGCCATCCGTACGCCATAAATCATTAAAAACCGTTAACGATATATCATTGACAGTTACATCTACCGCCTCACCAAAATTATCATTCGTTTCAACGTAAAGTTGTATTTGTGAATGATCGACACCGCCGAGGTTAGATAAATTAGTTGGGAAAACCAAATTCACTTTTACATTATTGCTTGCCACACTGGATGTACTACTTGTTTCGCCGCCATTCACAGGCTTCTTAGTTTCAGAATTATCACCGCCGCTACTTCCACACGAGATAACTCCTAGGCATAAAAAAATGCACATCAACTTACTTTTTATAGAATGCGATAGCACCGTCATGGCTCTAACCTCGATATTTCATAATCAGAAAACTGAGTCTATATAAAAAAGCCCCCGATCTTTCGATAGAGGGCTTCCATTTATGCTTCGTTCAACTAGCTAGCTCTTAGCGAGCAACTGTAATCCTGTTTCCTGTAGCAAGGTCAATTGCGATAACCCCTTGAGTTCCAGCAGCTACGTAAAGAATGTCATATACAGGATGTATTTCCATCGCGGTAACAGAAGCCGCTAAACGTGGGCCCTCACCTTTTTTACCCGTTGCTAAGTTAGAAGACGTCATTAATTCAAAAGACTTGGTACTCATATCCATCGCCCATATACGGTCTTTATCAGCAATGTACAGTACGGAACCATCACGATTTAAGGTCATTGATGTTGGCTTTTCAATCACCTGGCCATTCGATGACAATTCAACAAACAGCTCTGCTGAACTAGTAACATTACCGCGTTGAGCAGCTGAAGTAACCTCAATGATTGCACCAGTACCAGTGTTGCTTGATGTTCCAAATTGACGAGCAATCAATAAACTATCGCCATTCCTGACCAAAGCACGAGGACTATAGTTTCCAGAAAAGCGCGTGTCATCTTCACCAGCACCTTCACCGTCATCCACTGAAACCAACATACCGTAATGCTCCCCAGCATAATCACCAGATAGAATCCACTGGTGCAATGGGTCGCTTGAACCGAAGTCTACGAAGTACATAATTGCATCGCCAACTGAAGCAGTAAGCTCCGCATTAAGATCAACAAATGCGCTTCGTGCACCGTTAATTTCGGCAGTCGTTTCAGCATATGACGATAGAACAGAACCTTGCGCATCTAATTGCAATAACTCAACCGCATACTCTTCGCTACCTACAGTTGAGTCGTAACCGTAGCTATCGGCGACAATGTAGATTTCATCATTAGCACTATCGACGGCCATTGACCAGTAGAGATCTACAGACGCATCTTCAGATCGCATTGCACTGTATATAGCATCGCGCTCACCTGTGGTTGGGTCGAATTTACGTAATTGCCCCATATAAGCATCAGTGAAATACAGGATTTGATCATCTGTATCAAAAGCCAAACCAGACGCGTTGAATAATGCACCTTCACCAGCAATGCCACTTGCATGGTTATTAAGCACTAGTGCTTGCGAATCAATATCACCATTAACAATGACATCAAACTCTTGGTCCATATCAGTACTTAGGATTAATGCGTTATCTGCAGATATCCAAACATCACCAGTCTTAGTTAAGCTAACGTCGCCAATTGTTATCGATTGCGTATCTGCAGCGGCTTTCACCATCAATTTGGTTGCAGACACACCACCTAAGTTAGCTTTGTAAGTTGGGTAGATAAACTCAACCAACGCAGGGGAAGCCGGCTCAGAAGAGCTCGACATTGCAAAGCTAGAAGATTCCGGGGTAGAGCTACTGCTCATTTCACTGGATGAAGGAACCATATCAGAAGATGAGCTTACAGCAGCATCGGATGAGCTTGTTTCTGTACTTGAAGACGAAGCAAGGTCTGAACTGCTTGTCATCTCGCTAGAGGAGTTACCGGTATCGACACACCAAGGTGAATCAGAATGACTCTTCAGATAGGTTGCGATATTAGCGGCATCTGCAATACAGGCAGCATCACCATCACAGCCGTCAGTAAATTCCATCATAGACGTGGCAATATAGGCATCTAAAGATATTGCCGACTCATCAAATTTAACAAAACTGTTCACATCGAGAGACGGGTTAGCACCGCGTCCAGGTGCTGTACCGGTTGCCTCATCAAAAGCCCCGTGACAGGCCGTACAAGAGTTGTCTGCAAACGCTTGCTTTCCGAGATCTGGATCAACGATTGAACAATCAACGGGATCTGCAGCCACACTTGAAGCCGCTTCAGACGAACTCGACATTGCAGAACTCGAAGATTCAGCAATAGAACTGCTGCTTTCAACTGAAGAGCTCATCTCACTTGAAGAAACCCCAGCAGAAGAGCTAGAAACAGAAGCAACACTTGAGAGTGAACTCATAGATGATAATGAAGCAGGAGGCATATTATCCATACTGCTTGAGCTGGCAGCATCTTCTGAAGAACTTGATACACCAACACTGCTGTCACTTGTGGCAGATGAAGTACTGTTAGCCTCAGAACTTGAATCCATGCTTGAGGATACTGAAGTCGCCTCAGAACTAGACGCTAAGGCTTCTGAGCTGCTTGATACTACAACATCAGCAGAGGATGAATTATTTGTCTGCGGGGAAGTAGGGGGTTTGTCACCGCCACCGCCACTTCCACAAGCGGATAATATTGCCACGCTCAATACCGTAGCAGTCAGTTTTATACCTGTTTTAGCAAGATACATTCGTTGCTTCCTCTCAAGATTGATAGCGGGCCCTAAAGCCAGTTAGCCAAAAATTTGCGCGTATTTAATCACAGTTTTAGTGAATGACGCACACAGTAACACCATTGGCTCTAAATCCACGCCCATTAGTTCAAATTTTGATCAGAAATGAGAGGTTTTTGTGCTTTTTTGTTTTCTTTATCACAAAAAAAGCCCTCGACCTTTCGGGCGAGGGCTTTGTCTTTTAAAGCTTACTGAAGATTAACGAGCAACAGTAATACGGTTACCTGTGGCAAGATCGATGGCAATAATACCTTGTGCGCCCGCAGCAACATACAAAATGTCGTAAACCGGATGCACTTCCATCGCGGTAACAGAAGCCGCTAAACGTGGGCCCTCACCTTTTTTACCTGTTGCTAAGTTAGAAGACGTCATTAATTCAAAAGACTTGGTACTCATATCCATCGCCCATATACGGTCTTTATCAGCAATGTACAGTACGGAACCATCACGATTTAAGGTCATTGATGTTGGCTTTTCAATCACCTGGCCATTCGATGACAATTCAACAAACAGCTCTGCTGAACTAGTAACATTACCGCGTTGAGCAGCTGAAGTAACCTCAATGATTGCACCAGTACCAGTGTTGCTTGATGTTCCAAATTGACGAGCAATCAATAAACTATCGCCATTCCGGACCAAAGCACGAGGACTATAGTTTCCAGAAAAGCGCGTGTCATCTTCACCAGCATCTTCACCATCGTCTACTGAAACCAACATGCCGTAATGCTCCCCAGCATAATCACCAGATAGAATCCACTGGTGCAATGGGTCGCTTGAACCGAAGTCTACGAAGTACATAATTGCATCGCCAACTGAAGCAGTAAGCTCCGCATTAAGATCAACAAATGCGCTTCGTGCACCGTTAATTTCGGCAGTCGTTTCAGCATATGACGATAGAACAGAACCTTGCGCATCTAATTGCAATAACTCAACCGCATACTCTTCACTACCTACAGTTGAATCGTAACTATAGCTATCGGCAACAATGTAGATTTCATCATTAGCACTATCAACGGCCATTGACCAGTAGAGGTCTACAGACGCATCTTCAGATCGCATTGCACTGTATATCGCATCTCGCTCGCCAGTTACTGAGTTGAGTTTACCCAGCTGTCCAGAGTAAGAATCTGTGAAATACAATATTTGATCATCTGTATCAAAACCTAAACCAGTAGCATTGAACACCAAGCCTTCACCGGCAGATCCACTTCCATCATTATTCAAAACAAGAACATTCGCAGAAATATCGCCAGATTCATCGCTCAATATTACATCAAACGTCTGGCCCGCATCGTTATTAAGCGTTAACGCATCATCCGCAGAAACCCAAAGGTCACCTTGCTGGCTAAGCGCAACACCACCAACAGTTACGGCAGAAACCGTACCAGTAATTTCAGGTACATCACGTACTTTTAACACAACTTTCGTTGCAGTAGCGCCGCCTAGGTTAGCTTTGAAAGTTGGGTAAATAAACTCAACCAAACCTTCATCAACAGGCTCAGAAGAGCTAGACATTTCAGAGCTTGAAGATGCAGGAATGGAGCTACTGGTCATTTCACTGGAAGAAGATACCATCTCAGAAGATGAGCTCATGCCCATTTCACTGGAAGAACTCATATCTGAGCTGATGTTCATTTCGCTAGATGCTGTCATATCGCTACTTGAAGCATCAGGTGAAGAGCTTACAGCAGCATCGGATGAGCTTGTTTCTGTGCTTGAAGACGAAGCAAGGTCTGAACTGCTTGTCATCTCACTAGAGGAGTTACCGGTATCGACACACCAAGGTGAATCAGAATGACTCTTCAGATAGGTTGCGATATTAGCGGCATCGGCAATACAGGCAGCATCACCATCACAGCCGTCAGTAAATTCCATCATAGACGTGGCAATATAGGCATCTAAAGATATTGCCGACTCATCAAATTTAACAAAACTGTTCACATCGAGAGACGGGTTAGCACCGCGTCCAGGTGCTGTACCGGTTGCCTCATCAAAAGCCCCGTGACAGGCCGTACAAGAGTTGTCTGCAAACGCTTGCTTTCCGAGATCTGGATCAACGATTGAACAGTCAACTGGATCTGCAGCCACACTTGAAGCCGCTTCAGATGAGCTGGTTACTTCAGAGCTTGAAGAGTCTGCTTCGGAAGAACTGGCTGCTTCAGAACTTGAAGAATCTGCTTCGGAAGAACTGGCTAGTTCGGAGCTTGAAGAATCTGCTTCGGAAGAACTGGCTAGTTCGGAGCTTGAAGAATCTGCTTCGGAAGAACTTGAAGACGGAACAACTATAATCGCGCTCGAAGAACCACCAGTTTGGCTACTTGAAGCATCAGAAGAAGAGCTTACAGCCGGAGCTGAAGAGCTTGAGTCTTCGCTAGAAGATACAGTTTCTGAACTGCTGGACATTTCGCTGGAAGAATTACCAGTGTCTACACACCAAGGTGAATCAGAATGACTCTTCAGATAGGTTGCGATATTAGCGGCATCAGCAATACAAGCAGCATCACCATCGCAGCCGTCAGTAAACTCCATCATAGACGCGGCAATATAGGCATCTAAAGATACTGCCGACTCATCAAACTTGGCGAAACCGTTCACATCGAGAGGCGGGTTAGCACCGCGCCCGGGTGCTGTGCCGGTTGCTTCATCAAAAGCCCCATGACAGGCCGTACAAGAGTTGTCTGCAAACGCTTGCTTTCCAAGATCTGGGTCAACGACTGAACAGTTAACGGGATCTGCAGCCACGCTCGAAGCTGTTTCCGAAGAACTGGTTACTTCAGAACTTGAAGAGCCTGCTTCAGAGCTATTGGTTTCTTCAGAAGATGAACTTACTTCGCTAGACGAAGAAGCATCTTCAGAAGAAGAGGTCGTATCGTCACTAGAGCTAGAAACTCCAGCGTCTGATGAAGTTGAATCCTCAGAGCTTGTCGTTACAGCAGAAGAGCTTGTTACTGTTGAATCGCTTGAGGTTGTCGCAGAGCTTGGTGTAATGATGCCGCCGCCAGTAGGATCACTGGAAGATGCGCCATCGCTAGATGCATTGCCGTCACTGCTATTTGTTGTTTCGTCCGAAGAGCTATTACCCGTATCAGGTACAGAACTTTCTGATGAAGCATCAACGGATGAAACCACCGAAGATTCTGAGCTCTCGGTGGTTTCGGAAGAGTTTGTGGTTGAGTCACTTGATGATGTTATATCGGGTGAACTCGATGTTGGTGTTGAAAAATCAGGTACTTGGACCTTTTTCCCACTGCCGCATGCAGCTATGGATGTTGTCATTACAGCAAGTAGTACCGACC
Source organism: Marinagarivorans cellulosilyticus (assembly GCF_021655555.1). Taxonomy (NCBI): domain Bacteria; kingdom Pseudomonadati; phylum Pseudomonadota; class Gammaproteobacteria; order Cellvibrionales; family Cellvibrionaceae; genus Marinagarivorans; species Marinagarivorans cellulosilyticus. The sequence goes on from NZ_AP023086.1 coordinate 5,305,437, forward strand.
TGACAATTACAGTTTTTGCGGAGAACATTTCTAACCCCCGGGGTGGTTGTCTTTTATTTGCTAGTTAGACTTGCGATACAGCATGCAAGCCAAATTCATTTGAAAGACTAACCATACCGGCTAGCTTCCACTCGCACTGAGCATCGAGTGCTCGTTGCTTGTTATTTCGTACAACGTTAATTCCCTGTTTCTCAGCAATAAGATGTATTGCCTTGTCGATACGTACTGGTCGCTAATTGGCGAACTTAAAACGTGGAACCAGCTTACCCCATCGAAATACCACAATATATGTTCAGTTAATAACCACTATTGGTTTTGCGATTGGTTTCTCGTTTCCTTAGAGATTTGATCGGCCTTTCTTTTACCTATTCTTTAAATAAGCAAATAAAAAGACGGAACCTTTCCCCGTTTCATTGCTCGCCCGAGTATACCTGTGACCATTTTCCCTTGCGGATCTTTTGCGGCGCTTTGAGAAGTGCTTCCTAGAGGTATCCGTTTAATTTCACACAAATGCTGTGATACATATCACATTTTTTTACGATTAAAAAGTAATCAATTAACGATTTCGAAATTTTAAGTCTTTTGATCTTTAAAAATTTGAGCTGTGAAGAAATCTAAATCTCTTAGTAGAGAAGATTAAATATACTAATGTTATTAGTAAAAAAATTCGTGTGTGTAACAGTAAAAAAGTTAATATTTTCAAAGGCTTAATATTTTTTTATGCGGTGGTTTTACACTGCACCTAACCCCTGAATTGCCGTCGGCCAGTTGTGCATAAGAAATGTGAACTTAGGTTGAATGACAAAATTCGGTATATATCTGTGGATTAATGTGGATGGTTTTACTCACCTTGCTCATCATTTACGCATATGGCTGTCCACACTGTGTGTAAATCTGTGTTCAATTGTTAATAAAAGCTATTTATAACCATGGCATAAGTATCTTCTGTGTATAAACCTTTGGGTAACCTGAGTTTTCTGTGCATAAAACCCGTTTTAATGATGTGGGTAACTTTATATTCGTAAAAGTAATTAGATGAAGGCGCAGAGGCGAGGTCGGTTCTTTGTTGTGACTTTTGGGCTCTCGGTTCGCTTAATATGGCGGGTCTTAGGGCATTTAGAGGTAATAGAGGGAGCTAGCCTTTGGTTTTTGAGTGGCTATTGGGAACATATAGACGAGCGGAAATGGGCCAGCAGCAAAGGTTGTTAGCCAATAACTCAGTAGGAATGAATAAGGGGTGGTTATTTACCGATGCAAAAGCTGCTAAAAATACGACCAAGTAGATCGTCTGGAGTAAAGCGGCCTGTAATCTCACTCAGGTGATCTTGTGCCAAGCGAAGGTCTTCAGCTAAAAGCTCACCAGCGGCATGGTGTTGTAGCTGAAAAGCGCCGTTTTCAAGGTATTGCTGTGCTTGCTTTAGTGCATCAATATGCCTGCGTCGGGCGCTAAAACCGCCTTCAGTAGTACCTTGGAATCCCATTACACTTTTGAGTTGCTCTTTCAAATCAAGAATACCATCGCCGGTTTTGGCGGATAACCAAATTCCTTCGGTAGCTTGAGTTGGGATTTCCTCTAACTGATCGCTCTTATTGTAGATGACAGTGAGTTTTGCACGGTAGGCGGGGTTGTTAAAAAACTCGGGCCAATGGGTATGAATATCGCGCTGTTCGTCATCTGTAGCATCGATCATTAGAATAATGCGATCGGCTTTGTCTATTTCTTCCCATGCGCGGCTAATACCCATTTGTTCAACAATATCGTCGCTTTCACGTAGACCTGCGGTATCTGTAATGTGTAGCGGCATACCATCAATATGAATATGTTCGCGCAATAGATCGCGTGTGGTGCCGGCAATGTCCGTCACAATTGCAATATCCCTCTCGGCCAATCGGTTAAGTAAACTCGATTTCCCGGCATTTGGGCGGCCAGCTATAACAACTTTCATACCCTCTCGTAAAATGGCGCCTTGCTCGGCTTTATAGAGTACATTTTGCAGGGTGGCCATAATACGCTTCAGCTGGCTTGTAACATGGCCGTCTGTAAGGAAGTCGATCTCCTCTTCTGGGAAGTCTATCGCGGCTTCAACGTATAGGCGCAGGGCAATCAGTTCCTCTACCAAATTGTTAATGGCATGGGAAAATTCCCCTTGTAGTGAATTAACCGCCTGTTTGGCAGCTTCTCTAGAGCTTGCTTCGATAAGGTCTGCAATGGCTTCGGCTTGTGCCAAATCGAGTTTATCGTTTAGAAATGCGCGCTCGCTAAACTCCCCTGGGCGTGCCAGCCGGCCGCCTTGCTGAGTAACTTGCTCAAGTAGCATATCTAAAATAATAGGCCCGCCATGGCCTTGTAGCTCTACAACGTCTTCGCCTGTAAATGAGTGGGGCGCTTTAAAATACAGAGCAATGCCGTGATCAATCGCGTTTTGATTGCTATCTAAGAAAGGCAGGTAATGTGCGTGGCGGGGTTTTAGCGTGCTTGCGGTAATGGCTTGCCCAATAGCGAGTGCTTTAGGGCCGGATATACGAACAACGCCAACACCGCCGCGGCCTGGTGCGGTAGCGACAGCGGTGATGGTGTCATTCATAAAAAGTCCTTCGTGTTAATAATTACTTCTGGTTTTCAATTTGTTTTGTGATTACGTATTGCTGAATAATCGACAGGGTATTGTTGACTACCCAGTAAACGACTAAGCCTGCTGGGAAGAACATAAATAAGCCGGTAAAAAATACAGGCATCCACTGCATTAATTTTGCTTGCATTGGGTCTGGTGGCGTTGGGTTTAAGCTTTGTTGAATCCACATTGTTAAGCCCATAACTAAAGGCAAAATAAAGTAAGGGTCTTTTACGCTAAGGTCGTGTAACCATAAAAATGAGGCATGACGTAACTCAACACTTTCCATTAAGGCCCAATACAAAGCGATAAAAACAGGCATTTGTAACAGCATGGGTAAACAACCGGCAACGGGGTTTACCTTTTCTGTTTTGTATAACTTCATTAATTCTTGCGACATGCGCTGGCGGTCATCGCCATAGGTATCTTTAAGTGCCTGCATTTTAGGTTGCACTTTGCGCATTTTTGCCATGCTGCGATAACTAATAGCCGACGGGTAGAAAAACAGCACCTTAATTAAGAAGGTCAGGATGATAATGGCGATACCCCAGTTACCGACCAAACCGTGAATAAAATCTAAAGCGGCAAAAAGTGGTTTAGCAATCATCCACAAAAAGCCGTAATCCACAGTAAGGTCTAAATGCGGTGCAATTTTTTCGAGTTCGCTCACATCTTTAGGGCCGGCATAAAATTGTGCGCTAATTGTTTCACTTTGCCCTGGTGCAACCACAGTCGGCTCGCTTGCAAAGCTAAAAAAGTACATGTCGTTATTTTTAGCTTTACGCAAAGTGTAAGTATTTTGTTTGGTAGTATCTGGAATCCAAGCACTCATAAAATAGTGTTGAATCATTGCAATCCAGCCACCTTGTTTTGTGTGCTTAAACGGTTGTTCTGCAATATCGTCAAATGAATATTTATCGTAGTTAGTTTCGCTAGTTGTAGTTGCGGCTCCTAAAAAGGGAGACATACCAACGCCAGGTGCAATAACTGGGTTGTAAGAGCTGCGCTTAATGCTACCGACTAAACTTGCCTGCCAAGGTGCCGCAGATTGGTTATTAATAATGTACTGTAAATCGACTAAATAACTTCCGCGTACAAAACTAAAGCGTTTGGTAATGTTTACATCACCTTGTTGGTAATTAAGGTCAACGTTTAATGTTTCGTTGTCACCCATATTGTAACGGCTGCTTGCACTGACAAAAGTAGGGCGGCTCGATTTGCTATCGGTGCCATTAGTACCGGCAAGGCCACTGCGGGCGATATAGGTAGTACCAACGGTTTGGTCTAACAAAATAAAAGGCTCAGCCTTCTCATCGCCTGTAACTAATTTATCGTTAAACTTTAACAGCCCCACTTTTACAATATCGCCACCCACAGGGTTAATAGCAATTTGAAGTGTGTCAGTATTTACCTGAATTAACTGTTCTGGTGCGCTAACTTTTGGAGCCGCTGTGGTGGAGGTTGGTGGCATTTGAATATCAAATTCACTAACCTGCTCGGCTTGTGCTTCTGCCGCATTCACAGATTCACTGACCGATGTTGGCTGGAGATTTAAGGCGCTAATTTTGCGCTCTTGAAATTCGTTCCAGCGAATAATCAATAAAAAGGTAACAACGAGAATGCCACCAATGATCGAGGTGCGTAACCAATCCATCTTCATCTTGAGTTAAGCCATTAAGGTTTGGGAGTTTTTGGGGGTTGGGGAACTGGGTCATAACCACCGGCATGCCATGGATGACAGCAGCCAATACGTTTAGCACTTAACCAGCTTCCTTTAATCAACCCGTGGAGAGTCAATGCTTCTTCAGCGTATGCAGAGCAGCTAGGGTAAAAACGACAATTTTGTCCAAGCAAAGGGCTAATACAATAACGATAGCCTTTAACTAAAATCAGCACTAACCACAACAACGGTAAAAACACCATGGTATGCCAAGGTTTACGCTTTAAGGTGCAAGCTGAGCTGCGCGCTTGATGATGCGTTTCCATAAGCCATTAAATGCTTGTTGAAGTTGCTGATTAGTTAGGGTATCGGCCCCTTTGCGGGCGAGCACTATAGCATCTATTGGCGGTAGTTTGTGCTGTTGCAAGCGAAACGTCTCGCGCGCAAAACGCTTGATTCTATTGCGCTCGTGGGCGCGGCGAACGTGCTTTTTGGCAATAACAAGCCCCAACCGTGCTTGGCTGTGGTTATCGTTGTTTAAGCGAGACAATATGAGTAAGTGTTGATTAGACGCGCGAATAGGTGCGTTATCAAATACCGGAGAAAAGTCGTGTTTATTGAGTAAACGCTGCTTTTTGGTAAATACAAAAGAAGGGTAGTGTGGGGTGTTTGAACGTTGCTCGTTAGGAGCGCAATGAGTAGAAGAATACATCTCTTTACACGAATATGCCGAACACCCCGGCAAGCTCTTAATTAAGCAGCTAGTTGCTTACGGCCTTTGGCACGACGGCGAGTAATAATTGCGCGACCAGCTTTAGTGGCCATACGAGCACGGAAACCGTGAGTGCGTTTGCGTTTGATAACGCTAGGTTGGAATGTTCTTTTCATGATTTTAGTACCTAAAAACGTGTAAATTCGGTGTTTAACGAACGGCTAGGCCGCAAAAAGTCGGCGGATAATACAGATCTTTGCTCATAAAAGCAACAGTCTTGTGCCATAGGTAAAGCCTAGTGGTTGACTAGGCAATTATTCACAATATGTAGTGTTTACACCGATTTCTGACAGCTTACCCCATGCTTATATACAGAGTTATTAACAGTTTTTTTAGGGCGGACTGGTTTTAATAAACAGGATTTTTTTTTATCCATAGCCTTTGTAAGCTAAGTACTGCAAGGGGTTGGGTAAATTAGTGTGCCTAAAAAGTAATTTTTACCACATAAATATACACAAATATGTGGATAACTTAGCGCCTAGGCGTTAAACTTTGCCGCCATTTTCAGTACAGCTTTCTGTTTGGCTTTTACAGCTTCGATCTTGGCTTCATATTGCCAAATCGATATAAGTAATTGAGTAAAAAGC